>DASYIY010000013.1:0-12183 GCA_035997045.1 Solirubrobacterales bacterium
GGGATCGGCCACTACGGCAACTCGATCGGGGTGGCGACGGTCGGCGGCGAGATCTACTTCGAGGCGCCCTACGAGCACAACTGCCTGGTCAACGCGATGTGCCTCGGGATCGCGCAGACGAAGGACATGGTCCGCGCCGCCGCTGCCGGAGTTGGCAACGCGGTCGTGCTGATGGGCGCGACGACCGGCCGCGACGGGATCGGCGGCGCCTCGGTCCTGGCCTCGGCCGAGCTCGGCGAGGGCGATGAGGCGAAGCGGCCGACCGTCCAGGTCGGCGACCCCTTCGAGGAGTCGAAGGTGCTGGAGTGCTGCCTCGAGCTGCTGGAGAAGGGACTGCTGGTCTCGCTGCAGGACCTCGGCGCGGCGGGGCTGACCTCCTCGGCGGGCGAGATGGCCTCGGCCGGCGGCGTCGGCATCGACATCGACGTTGCGCGGGTGCCGCTGCGCGAGGCCGACATGGAGCCCTTCGAGATCATGGTCTCCGAGTCCCAGGAGCGGATGCTCGGCGTGGTCGAGCCGGCCAAGGTGGCAGAGGTACTGGCGGTCTGCGAGAAATGGCAGACCGGCTCCGCCGAGATCGGCGTCGTCACCGATACGGGTCAGGTGCGGATCCTGCGCGGCGAGGAGGTCGTCGGCGAGATGCCGGTCGAGGCCCTGGTCGACGGCTGCCCGCTCTATGACCTCGAGCCGGCAGAGCCCGAGAGCTGGATCTACGGCAACCGGGCGACGCTCGAGCGCGGCCTCTCGGCCGAGGAGACGCTGCTGGCGCTGCTCGCCACCCCCAGTGTGGCCTCCAAGCGCTGGGTCTTCGAGCAGTACGACTCGGTGGTCGGCTCGCGCACGGTGCGGCGACCGGAGTCCGCCGACGCAGCTGTCCTGCAGGTGCCGGAGGCCGGCAACGCGATCGCCGTCTCGATCGACGGCAACGGCCGCCGCGTCGCCTGCGATCCCCACGCCGGCACGATCGAGGCGGTGCTCGAGTGCGCGCAGAACCTCGCCTGCGTCGGCGCCGAGCCGCTCGGCCTGACCAACTGCCTCAACTTCGGCAACCCCGAGAAACCGGCCCCCGCCTGGCAGCTCGACCGCGCGATCTCCGGCCTCGCCGAGGTCTGCACGGAGCTCGGCGTCCCGGTTGTCGGCGGCAACGTCTCCCTCTACAACGAGGGCCCCGAAGGCCCGATCTACCCGACCCCGGTCGTCGCCATGGTCGGCGAGCTTCCCGACCCGGCAAAGGCCGGCGGTAGCGCCTTCGTCCGGGAGGGCGACGCGATCGCCCTGCTCGGTCCCTTCTCGCCGACCTTGGCAGGCAGCGAGCTGGCCAAGCAACGCGGCGAGCTCGAGATGGGGCTACCTCGATCCGACATCGCCGCTGTGGCCACCGCCTGCGCGAGCGTCCGTGAGGCTGTCCGTGCCGGCAAGCTCTCCTCCGCCCACGACATCAGCGACGGCGGGCTGGCTTGCGCTCTGGCCGAGTCGACGATCGGGGGGGGAATCGGCTGCAGCATCGATCTGCAACCGCTGCGCGAACGCGGCTGCTCGCCAGAGGAGGCCCTCTTCGGCGAGGGCGCCGGCGGCTTCCTGCTCAGCGGCGACCGTGCGACGCTGGAAGAGCTGAGCGCGACGCTCCTGGGCAAAGTCGGTGGCACGACGATCGAGATCGCCGCCGGCGACCGCAGCCTTACGGTCGGGCTCGTGGCCGTCGAGAGCGCCTGGCGCTCTCTCACCGTTTAGCTTCCGTTTAGAGACAGCTCGATTCGGGCATTCCATCGGTGCACCCCCGGCCGTCGGCCGGGGGTGGGCGATGGAGGGAATCAATTGACACCTCGGGCGGCGACGAAGGCATGTATATGCCTCGGCGTAGCGGCCCTGACGGTTGCGGCGCTCAGTTCGTGCGGCGGCAGTTCCGACAAGTCCGGCACGCGCACCCTGAGTTGGTTCGTCGCGATCCAGCCCGGCGGGTCGATCGAGAAGGTCGCGGAACGCTGCTCGAAGGAATCTGGCGGCAAGTACAAAGTCGAACCCGAATTCCTGCCGACCGACGCCAGCCAGCAGCGCGAACAGCTCGTCCGCCGGCTCGGCGCCGAAGACTCCTCGATCGACATCGTCGGCATGGACGTGATCTGGACCGGTGAGTTCGCCAACGCCGGCTGGGTCGAAGAGTGGAAGGGGCCGCTGAAGCGCCAGGTCACCGAAAAGGTCTTCCCCGGCGTGATCGAGACCGCCTCCTTCGAAGGCAAGCTCTACGCGGCGCCGTTCAACACCAACACGCAGCTGCTCTGGTACCGCAAGGACCTGGTCAAACAACCGCCGCGGACCTGGGACGAAATGATCGAGGAGGCGGAAAAGCTCGGCCGCGACAACGCCGGCACGATCCAGGTCCAGGCCAGCCGCTACGAGGGCTTCATGGTCTGGGCCAACGCGCTGATCGAAAGCGCCGGCACGCCGATCCTCTCCGGCCCGGAAACGCTCGACCTCAAGCAGGGCCCGACAGAAAAGGCGCTGGCAGTGATGGGCAGGCTGGCCAACTCCCCGGCGGCGCCGGCGGGCCTCTCGACCTCCGACGAGGACAGCGCCCGGCTCGCCTTCGAGGCGGGCGAATCGGCCTTCATGACCAACTACACCTTCGCCTACGCCAGCGCCCAGGCCGAAGCCCCCGAAATCGGCAAGGAGATGGGCTACGCCCGCTTCCCCCGGGTCGATGCCAACCGGCCCAGCAAGCCGCCGCTGGGCGGCTTCAACCTCGCGGTCAGCTCCTACTCGAAGAACAAGGACATCGACTTCGAAGCTGCCGCCTGCCTGGCGGGGAAGAAGAGTCAGCTGACCGCGGTCGAACTCGACGGGCTGCCCCCATCGCGTTCCGATCTCTACGCGAGCAAGGTCGTGACCAAGGCCTACCCGGGCTTTGCCGGCCTGGTCAAGCAATCGATCGAGGGAGCGGGTCCGAGACCGACTACTCCCGCCTACCAGGACGTCTCCTCGGCGCTGCAGCGCACCCTGCACCCGCCGGAAAAGATCGACCCCGAAGACACCGGATCGATCTATGACGAACTGAAGTCGAACCTCGAAGCCGCGGTCAAGCGGGAAGGGCTGCTCTGATGGAGGCGAGCACGGCAGGGCGGCCCCACGTCAGCGAGAAGACGCGCTCCGAGCGCCGCCTTGCCTGGATGCTCTGCGCGCCGGCGGTGCTGGCGATGCTCGCCGTCACCGCCTACCCGATCGGCTACGCGATCGTCCTCTCGCTGCAGAAGATCGATCTGCGCTTCCCCGACGAGGGCGGCTTCGTCGGCCTCTCCAACTACGGCTCGGTGCTGAGCTCCGAACTGTGGTGGACCGACATCTTCAACACCCTCTTCGTGATGATCGTCTCGGTCTCGATCGAGCTGGTCCTGGGGATGGCGGTCGCCCTGGTCATGCACCGGGCGATCTTCGGCCGTGGCGTCGTCCGCACCTCGGTCCTGATCCCCTACGGGATCATCACCGTCGTCGCCGCCTTCGCCTGGCAATTCGCTTTCGCGCCCGACACCGGCTTCGTCAACCACCTGCCGCTGATCTCCGAAGAAATGGACTGGTTCGGCGGTCGCTTCAGCTCCTTCGCGGTGATCATCCTCGCCGAGATCTGGAAGACGACGCCCTTCATGGCGCTGCTGCTGCTGGCCGGGCTGGTGACGATCGACGGCCAACTCTACGAGGCGGCCAAGGTCGACGGAGCCAGCGCCTGGCAGCGCTTCACCCGCATCACCCTGCCGCTGATGAAGCCGGCGATCCTCGTCGCGCTGCTCTTCCGCACCCTCGACGGCTTCCGCGTCTTCGACACGATCTTCGTCATGACCCGCGGTGCCCAGGACACCGAATCGGTCTCGATCCTCGGCTACAACCAGCTGATCTCGCGGCTCAACCTCGGGCTCGGCTCGGCCGTCTCGGTGCTGATCTTCCTCTGCGTCTTCCTGATCGCCTTCCTCTTCGTCAAGGGCTTCGGGACGCGGCTCGACGAAGGACGGCCAGGGGGCTGAGGTGAGACGGGGAAGCCGCGACTACGCAACCTGGAGCGTCGCCATCGCGGTGGTGCTGATCTTCGCCCTGATTCCGGTGCTCTGGCTGATCTCACTCTCGCTGAAGCCGCCCAGCGCGGTCACCGATCAGCGCTTCATCCCCTCCGAAATCTCCCTCGACAACTACAAGAGCCTGTTCGAAGGCGGGATCAGCGACAGCCCCTTCATCAAGCCGCTGATCAACTCGATCGCGATCGCGCTGATCACCACGGTTATCGCGATCACGCTCGCCTCCTTCGCCGCCTACGCGATCGCCCGGCTCGAATTCCCCGGCAAGCGGGTGATCCTCGCCGGGGCGCTGGCGATCGCGATGTTCCCGCCGATCTCCACGGTCGGGCCACTCTTCGACATGTGGCGGGCGCTCGGCCTCTACGACACTTATCCCGGCCTGATCATTCCCTACCTGACCTTCTCGCTGCCGCTGGCGATCTACGTCCTCGTCGCCTTCTTCCGCGAGATCCCATGGGACCTCGAGCAGGCGGCCCAGGTCGACGGCGCGACCCCGTTCCAGGCCTTCCGCAAGGTGATCGTGCCGCTGGCCGCGCCCGGCGTGTTCACGGCGGCGATCCTCGTCTTCATCTTCGCCTGGAACGACTTCGTCTTCGCGATCTCGCTGACCTCCTCGGATGCCTCGCGCACGGTGCCGGCGGCGCTCGCCTTCTTCACCGGCGAGTCGTCGTTCACCCAGCCAACCGGCAGCATCGCCGCCGCGGCCGTCGTCGTGACGGTGCCGATCATCGTCTTCGTCCTCTTCTTCCAGCGTCGTATCGTTTCCGGCCTTACCGCCGGGGCGGTCAAGGGATAAGGAGCCCCTATGTCAGAGATAACCCTCGATGGAATCACCAAGGTCTTCGACGACGGCTATGAAGCCGTCAAGGAGATGACCCTGGAGGTTGGCGACGGGGAGTTCATGATCCTGGTCGGGCCCTCGGGCTGCGGCAAGTCGACGGCGCTGCGGATGATCGCCGGGCTCGAGGACATCTCCAGCGGCGAGCTGAAGATCGGCGGCGAGGTCGTCAACGACCGCGCCCCGAAGGACCGCGACATCGCCATGGTCTTCCAGAACTACGCGCTCTACCCGCACATGACGGTGCGGGAGAACATGGGCTTCGCGCTGAAGCTCGCCGGCGTCGACAAGGCCGAGGTCGACAGCAAGGTCGAAGGCGCGGCGAAGACGCTTGACCTGACCCAGCATCTCGACCGCCGCCCGGCCAACCTCTCCGGCGGACAGCGCCAGCGGGTCGCGATGGGGCGGGCGATCGTCCGCGACCCGAAGGCTTTCCTGATGGACGAGCCGCTCTCCAACCTCGACGCGAAGCTACGAGTGCAGATGCGGACCGAGGTCGCCAGGCTGCAATCGCGGCTGGAGACGACGACGGTCTACGTCACCCACGATCAGACCGAGGCGATGACGCTCGGCGACCGGGTCGCGGTGATGCGGGCGGGTGCCCTGCAGCAGGTCGGTACCCCGGCCGAACTCTACGAGCAGCCGATCAACCTCTTCGTCGCTGGCTTCATCGGCTCACCGGCGATGAACTTCATGCCGGCTGAGCTGAGCGGCGGCAAGGTCAAGCTGCCGATCGGCGAGGCGGACGCGCCGGAGGACGTCGGCGGCGGACGCGACGGCCAGGTAGTCGCCGGGGTGCGGCCCGAGAGCTTCGAGGACGCCTCGCTGGTTGGCGACCTGCGCGACGAGCGCGGCGTCGTCTTCGAGGCCGAGGTCGACCTGGTCGAGTCGCTCGGCTCCGACCTCTACGCCTACTTCCACGTCGAGTCGGGCGGGGTCGAGTCCGACCAGCTAGCCGACCTGGTCAGCGAACGGCTCGAGGAGACCGGTGTGCCGGAAGCGCGGGAGGGCCAGGAGCAGATCGTCGCCCGCCTCGACCCGGCAAGCAAGATCAAGCGCCGCGATCGGGCCGAGCTATGGGCCGACACCTCGAAGCTCCACCTCTTCGACACCGAGAGCGGCGAGCGGCTCTGAGGCCGGTGCGGGTCTAAGACCGAGCACGACGACGCCGGAGACGAGGGCGGCGATCGCGGAGAAGAGATAGGCGCTGTCGGCGACCTCGAGGGCCGCGGAGAGCGTGGCGGGTTCGCCGACCATCGCGACCAGGATCGCGGTGCCGAGAACTGCGCCAACCTGGCGGAAGGCGGCGTTGACGGCGCTGGCGGTGGCGAAACGATCGCCGGCGATGTCGCGGACGGCGGCGGAGCCGAGAGTCGGGAAGGCGAGGCCGATGCCGATGCCGGTCAGACAAGCTCCCGGCAGCCAGAGGCCGAGCCAGTCTGGAGTAGCTCCAGCTGAGCGCAGGACCATCACGCCGGCCGCGAAGAACAGCGTGCCCGGGACGATCACGGCGCGATGGCCGAAGCGGTCGGCGAGACGGCCCGCGGGTCCCGCGACCACTGTCGAGAGCGCCGGCCCCGGCAGCGTGGCGGCGCCGGCCTGAAGCACGGTGTAGCCCCAGATCGAGGTGAGGAAGACGACGTTGCCGAGGATCAGGGAGAAGAAGGCGGCGGCGAAGAGCAGCGTGCCGAGGTTGCCGAGGCGGAAGGAGCGGTGACGGAACAGCTCTGGCTCGACGATCGGGCGGGGGTGTCGGGTGCTGCGCCAGACCACAGCGGCGAGCAGGATCGCGGCGGCGGCGAAGGAGCCAAGGGTCGAAGTCGAGGCCCAACCCCAGTCGTTGCCCTCGACGATGGCGAGGGTGACCAGCGCCAGGCCGAGGGCAAGCATCAGCGCGCCTGGAAGGTCGGGCAGGCGGCTGTCGCGCTGAGGGCGCTCGCGTAGGCGGCGCGTGCCGGCAAAGACGACCGCGGTGCCGAGCGGCAGGTTGACGAGGAAGACGAGGCGCCAGTCGGAGAGCTCCACCAGGGCGCCACCCAGGGTCGGACCGACCGCGGCCGCCGCTGCCGCCGCAGCGCCCCAGAGACCGACGCCGGCGGCTCGCCGCTCAGGCGGGAAGGCGTCAAGCACGAGCGCCAGCGAAGTCGGCGCGATCATCGCCGCGCCGACGCCCTGGACGACGCGGAAGGCGATCAGCAACCCGAGCGAGGGAGCAATCGCGCAGAGCAGGCTGGCGGCGGTGAAGCCGGTGACGCCGAGCAGGAAGACCCGCTTGTGGCCGAAGCGGTCGGCGAGGCCTCCCGCCGGGACCAGTAGGGCAGCGATGACGACGAAGTAGCCGTCGAGCACCCAGGAGAGCGCATCGCGCCCCGAACCCGAGAAGGAGGACGAGATATCGGGGAAGGCGATGTTGACGATCGTCGCGTCGAGGAAGGCGAGGAAGGCACCGGCACAGGCAATCGCCACCGCACTTCTATGCCCACGGTCATACATCGGCCGTGACTATAGACTATGACCGTGGGCATAGCGAGAATCGCCGATGGAGAGCCGGTCGAGCGCAAGCGCCGCGACGGTCGCGCCCTGCTGCTCAAGGGAGCCCGGCAGTTGCTTGCCGAGAAGGGCTACGCCGGCATGGAGCTGCGCGACGTAGCCGAGCGCGGCCACGCCCCGCGCGGCTCGATCTACCACCACTTCCCCGGCGGCAAGGTGCAGCTCGCCCGCGAGGCCGCCGAGCTCGAGGGGACGACGATCCGCGACCTGATCGAGCGCTCGCTGGAGGATCGCGGCCTGCGTGAGACCCTCTTCATGTTCGGCGAGATCTTCCGCCGCCGCGTTGCCGACCACCCCGAGCGAATCGGCTGCCCGGTAGCCGCCGCCGCCCTGGCGCGGCCCGAGGACCCGGAACTTGCCGCGGTGGCGACGGCCGCCTTCCAAAGCTGGGAACGGCCGATCGCCGCGGCGCTTCGCGACGAAGGGGTCGGCAGTAAGGACGCCGAGGCCTTCGCCGGCCTCGTCGTCTCGACGGTCGAGGGCGCCCTGCTGCGCGCCCGCGCCGCGGGCAGCCAGGAGCCGCTCGATTCGGCGATTGCCGGCCTCGGCCAGGCCCTCGACTCGCTGCTAGCTCACGACTAGGGTGCACGTCATGCGCAGGTACGTGGGAGCAGCGATCATGGCCTTCGCCGTCTTGCTGCTCTGCGTACCGGCCGCGAGCGCGGCGATCGAGGTGGGTAGCGATTGCACCGCCGACGCCAGCGAGAAAAACCTGATCGTCTCCGACTTTGAAAGAGCCGGCGATCCCTTCCCGCTGGCGGCACCCAAGGCTGGCGTGGTTACCAGCTGGAAGATTCAGGTCGAGGAGGGCAGAGACCCGCTCCCACAGCGCCTCTTGGTTCTGCGATCGGTCGGCAAAGGTCGCGAACAGATGATGGTACGCGAAAGCGAAACCGAGCTGGTCGGTGGCGGCGCCAATGAATTCTCCACCCGGCTGCCGGTGAGAGCCGGAGATCACCTCGGGCTTTCCGGATTCACCGAAACCTTCGTCTGCAGCACAGGCACGGGCCTATCGCGGGTGTTCGAAGGCGCGGTGCCGGCCGGTGAGACAAGGCCCTTCGAGTTCAGGGAAGGAATCGGTGCGCCGGTCAGCGCGCTGGTCGAGCCCGACCGCGACGGCGACGGCTATGGGGACGAGCGGCAGGACATGTGCCCGCAGAGCGCTGACTTCCACACGCAGGCCTGCTCGCCGGTGGCCCTCACCATCGACGCCAAGGCTCGCCGCCGTTCGATTCTGGTCCGCGTCAGGGCTGACATGGAAGTCTCGGTCCAAGTATTCGGCCAGGTCGGCTGGGGCTTTAAGTCGAAGCAAAAACCAGGCGGCGGCCACTCGAAACCGACGAGGCTGATCGTCGGTCTGAGCGGCGGCACGAATGAGGTTGGCCCGGGAAATGCCACGGAGTTCAGGCTCGCGCTGCCGAAAACGGTCATGCGGCGCCTGGCACGAATCTCACCGCGAGAGTCGCTGAAGGCAGAAGTCACCGCGCGGGCCACGGATGCAGAAGGCGCGCTGGCGGAGCGCGGGGTCACAGTCAGGCTCGAGGGCCAGGACACCGCCAGCCGCTAGCGGCACGGGAATGGCCGCAATTCGCGGCTTTTAGCGTCTCGCTTACCGCCCGACCGCCGCTGCTACCCTCCGCGGGTAGGCAGTCCGCCTGCGCGTCACGTCCTTTTAAACACGAGGAAAGCGCGCCCCTTCACTTGACCGAGACGGTTCTCAGTGACCGCGACGGCCCGCGCGATGAGTGCGGGGTCTTTGGCCTATATGGACCCGGCCACGACGTCTCCCGGCTCGCCTACTTTGCGCTCTACGCGCTGCAGCACCGCGGCCAGGAGTCGGCCGGGATCGCCACCTGCGAGGGCGGTCACATCACCACCCTGCGCGACTCGGGCCTCGTCTCCCAGGTCTTCGACGAGGAGAAGCTGCGGGCGCTGGAGGGCGACATGGCGATCGGCCACACGCGCTACTCGACCACCGGTGGCGGCTCCTGGGAGAACGCGCAGCCGGTCTGGCGCGACGACGGCCGCGAGTTGGCGCTCGCTCACAACGGCAACCTGACCAACGCGGTCGAGCTCTGGGGCGAGTTGAAGGAGAAGGGGATCGCCTTCCGCGGCACCTCGGACTCGGAGATCATCGCGGCGCTGCTCTCCTCCCATGAGGGGAAGCTGATCGAGGACGCCGTCACCGACGTGATGCCGCGGCTCGAGGGCGCCTACTCGACCGTGGTGATGACCAAGCGCGCGATCGTCGCCTTCCGCGACCCGCACGGGATCCGGCCGCTCTCGCTGGGGCGCCTCGACGACCGCTTCGTCGTCGCCTCGGAGAGCTGCGCCTTCGACATCATCGGCGCGGAGCTGATGCGCGAAGTGCACCCCGGCGAGATGGTCTCGCTGACCGAGCGCGGGCTGGAGACGCGCCAGGTGGTCAAGGCCGAGCGGCCGGCGATGTGCGTCTTCGAGCACATCTACTTCTCCCGCCCCGACAGCCGGCTGGAGGGCAAAGTGCTGCAGCAGGTGCGCGGGCGGATGGGCGAGATCCTCCATCGTGAGTCGCCGGTCGAGGCCGACCTGGTGATCTCGGTGCCGGACTCCGGCAACCCCGCCGCGGCCGGCTTCGCCCGCGCCTCGGGACTGCCCCGCGACGATGGCCTGATCAAGAACCGCTACGTCGCGCGGACCTTCATCCAGCCCGGCCAGGAGCTGCGCAAGCACGGCCTGCGGCTGAAGTTCAACCCGCTGCCCGAGATCGTCTCCGGCCAGCGCATCGTCGTCGTCGACGACTCGATCGTGCGCGGCAACACGACCCGGCAGATCGTCGGCATGCTCCGCGACGCCGGCGCCCGCGAGGTCCACCTGCGGATCTCGGCGCCACCGATCCGCAACCCCTGCCACTACGGCGTCGACATGTCGACCCGCGAGGAGATGATCGCCCACAAGCGCAGCGTGCAGGAGATCGCCGACGAGCTCGACGCCGACTCGCTCGCCTACCTCTCGCTCGACGGCGTCTACGAGGCGATCGGCACCCCGCCCGAGGACCACTGCGACGCCTGCTTCAGCGGCCGCTACCCGCTGGGCGACCCGGAAGAGGCGAACGGCAAGTTCGCCTTGGAGGACGTCGCCGTAGTCCCAGCCTCCCGGTAACACGCCCTTGATGTCGCGCTTTCCGTCGCATAGCGGAGGGAACTACGACATCAACGCCCGGATTTCGCAAGATGGCTCGACATGTCGCCCTTCTCGCCGCATAGCGGCGGAAAGCGCGACCGCATCGGACAGCTGCGCGAAGATGCGGGCGTGAGCAGCTTTCGCATCGTCGTCCTCGCTTCCGGCAGCGGCACGAACCTGCAGGCGATCCTCGATCGGCTACACGGACGAGACGGAATCGAGGTGGTCGGGGTCGGCTCCGACAAGGCCGGGGCGCGGGCGCTGGAGCGGGCGCGGGTGGCAGGAGTCAAGACGGCGGTCTTCCCCCGAGGGGACTACTCGGACCGCGAGGCGCGCGATGGCGCGATGGCCGAGTGGATCGAGGCGCGCAGCGCTGACTTGGTCGTCCTCGCCGGCTACATGCAGCTCCTGAGCAAGCTCTTCGTCGGCCGCTTCCGCGACCGCATCGTCAACATCCACCCCGCCCTGCTGCCCGCCTTCCCCGGCCTCGACGCGATCGGCCAGGCGCTCGAGGCCGGCGTCGAGACGACCGGGGTCAGCGTCCACTTCGTCGACGAGGGCGTCGACACCGGGCCGGTGCTGCTGCAGCGTGAGGTCGCGGTGCCCGCCGGTCGCGAAAGGGTGCAGCTGGAACAGGCGATCCACGCCACCGAGCACGAGCTCTACCCGGAGGCGATCCGCATGATCGCGGCGGGCAGGGTTAGGATCGAAGCGAACGGCCCTCGCCGGGTCGCGATCGATGAGTGAGACCGCCGCAGACACCCGAGCAGAGACCGTAAGCAACGGCGCGGTCAGGGTGCGCCGAGCGCTGATCTCGGTCTCCGACAAGACCGGGGTCGGGGACTTCGCCAAGGGGCTCGCCGGCCTCGGAGTCGAGATCCTCTCGACCGGCGGCACCGCGGCGGCGCTGCGCGAGGCCGGGCTCGAGGTGACCGACGTCTCCGAGTTCACCGGCCAGGAGGAGATCCTCGGCGGCCGGGTCAAGACGCTGCACCCGCGCCTGCACGCGGCGCTGCTGGCCCGGCGCGACGACGCCGAGCACATGGCGACGCTGGAGCGCGAGGGGATCGCCCCGATCGACCTGGTCTGCGTCAACCTCTACCCCTTCGAGGAGACCGTCGCCGGCAACGACGTCGAGGCCGAGGTCGCGGTCGAGAACATCGACATCGGCGGCCCGACGATGATCCGCGCCGCCGCCAAGAACCACAGCGGCGTCGCCGTCGTCGTCAAGCCCGAGTCCTACGACGCCGTGCTGGCCGAGCTCGAGGAGTCCGGCGGCGATGTCTCGGCCTCGACCCGGCACTGGCTCGCCAACGAGGCCTTCGCCCAGACCGCGCGCTACGACGCCGCGATCAGCCGCTGGTTCTCGGCCGAGTACGAGGACTTTCCCGAACACCTCGCGGTCGCCTACGAGAAGGTGCTCGACCTTGCCTACGGCGAGAACCCGCACCAGCGGGCGGCGCTCTACTCGGAAGCCGGCGTGCGCAGCCACGTGCTCTCGCGCGTCGCCAAGCTGCACGGCCGCGCCCTCTCCTTCAACAACGTGCTCGACCTCGACTCGGCCCGCCGCCTGGT
>DASYIY010000014.1:0-65934 GCA_035997045.1 Solirubrobacterales bacterium
TCTGTCGGGCGGCTCGCAGGAGTGGATCTTCCTCCTGTTCGCCGCGGCGTTCCTCGTGAAGATGCCCGCGTTCCCGCTGCACGGCTGGATGCCGGACGGCTACCGCGCGATGCCGATCGAGGTGCTGATGGTGTTCTCGGGGGTGCTCTCGAAGGTGGGCGCGTACGGCTTCCTCGCGATCGTCCTCCCCCTGTTCCCGCACGCGGCCGCGCATTTCCAGCTGCTGATGCTGCTGATCGCCCTGATCTCGATCATCTACGGCTCGCTGCTGGCCTTCAGCCAGACCGACGCGCGGCTGATCGCCGGTTACTCCTCGGTCGCGCAGCTCGGCTTCATCACCGCGGGGATCTTTGCCCTCAGCGCCGACGGGGCCGACGGTGCGGTCCTGCAGATGGTCAACCACGGCCTCGTCGTCGCACCGCTCTTCGTGATCATCGCGCTTCTGGTCGAGCGCACCGGCAGCGAAGACCTGCGCGAGATGGGCGGGATGGCGATGAAGGCACCGGTGCTGGCGGCCCTATTCCTGATCGTCACCCTGGCGACCCTGGCGATGCCCGGCTCGGCCAACTTCGTCGGCGAGTTCTACATCCTCAACGGCCTCTTCGACTCGAAGATCGTCTTCGCCTTTGTCGCGATCTCTGGGGTGGCGATGTCCGCCTACTACGCGCTAAGGCTCTACCAGCGCACAATGCACAACCGCAAGCCGGATGGGGTCGCCTCACGTGAGATCGGCTGGCGCGACGGGGTCGTGCTGGCGCCGCTGGTGCTCTGCATCCTGGGACTGGCGCTCTACCCGCAGCTGATCCTCCACCGCACCGACCCGACCGTCACCCACACGGTGGCGCGTGTAACCGGCGGCGAAACGCCGGAAGCGGAACTCGCGACGAAGGTCCCCGACGTGTTCACCTTCCAGGAGTACCGCGAAGGGAAGCGATGAACTTCCACGCCCCCCACATCGATTACGCCGCACTCTCGCCGGTCCTGACGCTGACCGTCGGCCTCTGCGTCGTGCTGCTCAGCGGCGTCTTCAAGCACCTGCGCCACATGGCCCCGGGGCTGACCCTGGTCACGCTGGCGGCCACGGCCGGCCTGCTGATCTGGCAGTGGGGCGACGCGACCAACCTGATCTCCGGCTCGCTACGCCTCGATGACCTGGCGATCTCGATCTCGCTGATCGCGATCCTCACCGCCGGCTTCGCCGTCCTCTTCTCGATCCGCGAGCCCGCCGCCGAGCAGGTCGGCTCGGGCGAGTACCACGCGCTGCTGATCGGCTCGGTGCTGGGCATGGTCCTGCTCTCCCAGGCGCAGAACCTGGTCAGCTTCTTCGTCGCGATCGAGACCCTCTCGATCCCGCTCTACATCCTCTGCGCCACCAACATGCGCCGCGAGAAATCGCTCGAGTCCGGCCTCAAGTACCTGATCGTCGGCTCGCTCGGCTCGGCGACGCTGCTCTACGGGATGTCCTTCCTCTACGGCGGCTCCGGCTCGACCGACTTCACCGGGATCGCCGCCGGAATCTCGCGCAACGGCCTGCTCGACGACCCGCTGGTCCTGGTCGGGATCGGGATGACCGCGGTCGGCCTCGCCTTCAAGACCTCGATCGCCCCCTTCCACCAGTGGACGCCGGACGTCTACGAGGGTGCGCCGACCCCGATCACCAGCTTCATGGCGGTGGCGACCAAGGCGGCGGCCTTCGCCGTCTTCGTCCGCTTCTTCGACGTCGCCCTGGCGCAGCAGGCAAACGAGTGGCAGCCGGCCCTCGCCGTTCTCGCCGCGCTCTCGATCGTAATCGGCAACGTCGGCGCCCTCGGTCAGGACTCGCTGAAGCGAATGCTGGGCTACTCCGGGATCGCCCAGGCCGGCTACATCCTCGGCGGCCTCGTCGTCGCCAGCGAGGCCGGCGTTAGCGCGCTGGTCTTCTACCTCGCCGGCTACGCCTTGATGAACCTCGCCGCTTTCGCCGTCGTCATCGCCCGTGAGCGCGAAACGGTCTACGGCGATCACATCGACAGCGTGCGCGGGCTCGGCTCTGAGCGTCCGCTGCTGGCCTGGCCGCTGACGATCTCGATGCTCGGCCTCGCCGGCCTGCCCGCCACCGTCGGCTTCATCGGCAAGCTCTACCTAATTGAGGCCCTGGTCGAAGGCGACTACACCTGGCTCGCCGTCTTCATCGCGGTCGGCACGATGATCTCGCTCGCCTACTACCTACGGGTGGTGGCGACGATGTGGATGCGTCCGGGAAGCGAAGCTGCGGGCGCGACGCCGGCGATCGCCGGAGCCTCCCCCGAAGCCGATCCGATCGACCTCGATGCCGGTCGCCGTATCTACCTGGTCGCTCCGGCTCTACTCGCAGCTGCGGGGGTCGTCTTCTTCGGCGTAATCCCCGAGCCGCTAGTCAAGTTGGCGGAACACGCCGGCGCCTCGCTCTTTTAGAGCTCGCGACCTGACTCGATTTCGCGGCTGCCGGGTATGGTCAGCAGATGAGCGACCGGCCGAAAGCTTTTACAGCGGAGACGATGTGCGAGGCGTTTCAGGTCACCGCTGAGGAGTGGGCTGACAGTCCGGCATTGCGGCTGAAGGACAGCGATTACAAGGCGAGCTTTGCCGAGTACGCAGAAGCTGTGCGGCGCCGGGCCGCTGGGCTCGCGAAGCTTGGGGTGAAGCGGGGCGACACGGTTGGCTTCATGCTGATCAACCGACCGGCCTTGCATCTGAACGACTGCGCCGCGATGCACCTCGGGGCGACCTGCTTCTCGGTCTACAACACCTCTTCTCCGGAGCAGGTGGAGTACGTGGTTCGCGACGCCGGCAACCGGGTGATCGTTACGGAGCAGGCGTTTCTCGAGACGGTGCTGGCGGCTCGCGAGCAGATCGAGGGACTCGAGCACGTGGTGGTGATCGACGGTGAGGCGCCGGAGGGGACGATCTCGATCGACGAGCTGGAGGGGATGGGCGATTCGGACTTCGATTTCGAGGCGACCTGGCGCGCGGTCGAGCCCGGGGACGTGCTCTGCCTGATCTACACCTCCGGCACGACCGGGCCGCCGAAGGGCGTGCAGCTCACCCACGCCAACATGGTCGCCGTCTGGCGCGCCTGCGACGCGGTCCAGGCGACAAAGCCGGGCGGGCGCTTCATCTCCTTCCTGCCCAGCGCCCACATCGCCGACCGCTGGGCCGGGCTCTACGCCCAGATGTTCTACGGCAGCTGCGTCTTCTGCTGCCCCGACCCACGCCAGATGGTCGCCTACTCGATCGAGGTCAAGCCGACGGTCTGGGGCGGCGTGCCGCGGATCTGGGAAAAGCTGAAGGCGGCAATCGAGATCGGCATCGCGGCCGAGGCCGACGAAGCCAAACGGGAAGCGACGGAGGCGGCGATCGAGCTCGGCCGCCGCCGCGCCCGCGCCCTGATGGATGGCGGCGCGCCCGAGGAGCTGCAAGCCGAGTGGGATCGCGCCGACGAGCAGGTCCTCTCGAAGATCCGGGCGCTGCTGGGCCTCGACCAGGTCGAATCGTTCGTGGTCGGGGCGGCGCCGACGCCGCCGGAGGTGCTCGAGTTCTTCCTCGCGCTGGGGATCGAGATCCGCGAGACCTGGGGGATGTCGGAGACGACCGCGATAACGACCCTGAACCCCCCCGGCCGCGCGCGGGTCGGGACGGTCGGCCCGCCGATCCCCAACACCGAGGTGAAGCTCGCAGAGGACGGTGAGGTGATGGTGCGCGGGCCCCAGGTGATGTTGGGCTACCGCAACCTGCCCGAGAAGACTGCGGAAGCGCTGACCGAGGACGGCTGGCTGCTGACCGGCGACATCGGCGAATTCGACGAGCAGGGCTACCTGCGAATCGTCGACCGCAAGAAGGAGCTGATCATCAACGCGGCGGGCAAGAACATGTCGCCGGCCAACATCGAGGCGAAGCTGAAGGCCGCCTCGACCCTGATCGCCCAGGCGGTAGCGGTCGGCGACAACCGCCCCTACAACGTGGCGCTGATCGCGCTCGACCCCGAAAGCCTCGCCGCACGCGGAGCAGCAGCGGACGACCCCGCGGTGGCCAAAGAGATCGCCGAGGCCATCGAGGCGGCCAACGCTCGCCTATCTCGCGTCGAGCAAATCAAGCGCTACAAGCTGCTCTCCGGAGAGTGGCTGCCCGGCGGCGAGGAGCTGACCCCGACGATGAAGCTGAAGCGCCGCCCGATCGAGCGCAAGTACGAAGCAGACATCGAAGCTCTGTACTCCGCCTGAGCCTCTGTCCATAGGGTCCCGCCATCGGGGTCCTGCTCACAACTGCGGCGATCGTCATCTCGGTCGCGATCGGCGTCTGGTCCGAGCATCGCTGGCCGCAGGGCGCCGCCGGTGCGGCGCGGCGCTCGCTGACGCTGCTGCTCTACGTCTTCCTGCCGCCGGTGATCTTCTTCAACATCGCCGCCGCCAACATCGACCTCAGCCACGGGATCGGCCTGCTGCTGGGGATCGTCGCCTCCTCGCTCGGCGCCCTCCTGGCCTGGTTCGTGGCGAGCCGGGTGCTGAAGCTGCCCCGCTACCAGGTCGGCGCCGTCGTCTGCTGTGTGCTCAGCGTCAACACCGGCTACCTCGGCTACCCGCTGGCGGTGGCTCTGCTCGGCCGCGACCAGCTCTCAACGGCGGTCCTATACGACGTCCTCGTCACCGGCCCCTGCCTGCTGCTCGGCGCCTTCGCGGTCGGCGCCGCCTTCGGGACCAAGGCAGGGGAAACCCCGCGCGAGCGGGTGCGCGCCTTCTTCACCCGCAACCCACCGCTCTACGCAGCGATCGCCGGCATCCTCGCCCCCAAGGCACTGGCGCCGGAGGCCCTGGTCCACATCTCCCAGGCGCTGATCGTGGCGATCCTGCCGATCGGCTTCTTCGCCGTCGGCGCCACCCTGGCCGAGAACGCCGAGCACGGCGAGCTGCCGATGCCGCCGCCGATGACCAAGCCGGTGGCGCTGGCGATCGGCACCCGCCTCGCCGTCGTCCCCGCCCTGCTGATGCTGCTGGCGGCACCGCTGATCGACCTCCCCGCCGCTTACCGTCTGCTCTCGGCGATGCCCTCCGGCCTCAACTCGCTGGTCATCGCCCACGCCTACGGCCTCGACATGGAGATCACCGCCGAGGCGGTCACCTGGTCGACCGCGATCGTCGTCGGCGCCGCCCTGCTGTCACTCTTGTTCTGATGCTGCACCACGTCGGGATCGAGGTGAGGCCCGCCGAGATCGAGCGCTCGGTCGAGCTCTGGCAGCTGCTCGGCTTCGAGCTGGTCGAGCCGCCCGAGTCGCTCAGCGAGTTCACCTGGCTGGAACGGGGCGGCACGCAGGTCCACCTGATGCCGACCGAGTCGCCAACGGTGCCGCCGCGCGGCCACACCGCGGTCGCGGTCGCCGACTTCGAGCCCACCTTCGCCGCGCTGCGCGAGCACGACTTCGAGGTCGAGCGCCGCCGCGAACACTGGGGCGCTCCGCGCGCCGCCGTGATCTCGCCCGGCGGCCACCGGATCGAGCTGATGGCCCAGCCGCCCAAACCCTGACTTCGTCTTTTGTAGTCCAATAGGACGCATGAGGCGAAGTCAGCGGCGGGGCGAGAGGTTTGGCAGCCAGGGCCGCGGCTACGATGCGCCGGTGCGCTACCCGGTCGAGACCTTCACCGTCGAGGAGCAGGCTCTGCTCGCTCCCCACTTCACCAACCTTGACCGTCCCGTCTTTGCCCTGGTCAACTTGCCCGAGACCGTAAAGGGGGCGCTTTTTGCCCGCTATTCGCGCTATTCCGGGACCGTGCGGCGGCTCTACCTGGACGAGTTCGCGGCCGAGGCGGAGGAGGCCTCGCGGCCCTTCGACGGGGCCGAGGGAGATCGCGCCGCAGGACTCTACGAGCGCGTCTTCCTCGGCTACGGCGACGACTCGATCGCCCAGGTCGGCGGCGCTCACGTCGCCTGCGAGTGGGTTTCCAACATCCTCACCAAGGTGCTGCAGCGCGGTCGCCTCGCCGCTTACCTGGAGCAGTCGACCCGCTACATCCCCTACGACAAGCCGCTGCCCGGCGGGGAGGGCGGCTACCGCTACTACCGCGACGCGCAGCTCGGCCCCGAGTTCGGGGCGGCGATGGACGAGGTCTTCGCGATCTACTCGCGCTCGCTGCGCCAGGTCGAGGAGTGGGCGGCGGAGCGCTGGCCCCGCGCAGAGGGTGAGCCCGAGGGACCGTGGCAGCGCTCGATCCGGGCCAAGGCGCTTGACCTGCTGCGCGGCCTGCTGCCGGCGGCGACGCTGAGCCACGTCGGCATCTACGCCTCCGGCCAGGCCTACGAGCAGCTGCTGCTGCGGCTGATGGCCTCGCCGTTGCCGGAGGCGCGCGAGTACGGCGGCATGATCCTCGGCGAGCTGAAGCAGGTGATGCCGAGCTTCGTCTCGCGGGTCGAGCGGCCCGACCGCGGCGGCGAGTGGGTCTCCTACCTCGAGCAACGCCGCGAGCAAACCGAGCAGTGGGTCGCGCGGCTCGGGCTCGACCGGCGCGAAACCGACGAGGGCACGCCCTCGGTCGAGCTGGTCCACGTCGACGGCAGCGAAGAGGCCCTGCTCGCCTCCTGCCTCTTCGAGTCGGCCTCGACCTCGGAGGCCGAGATCCTCGCCCGTCTCGACGGGCTCGACGGCTCCGAGCGGGCCGAGCTGCTGGCGGCGCTGGTGGGCGAGCGCGCCAACCGCCGCCACCGCCCCGGCCGTGGCTTCGAGGCGCTGCGCTACCGCTTCGAGATCGTCTCCGACTACGGCGCCTTCCGCGACCTGCAGCGCCACCGGATGCTGACCTGCCAGTGGCAGCGGCTGGGGCCGGACCTCGGCGCCGGCGTCCCCGACGAGGTGCGCGAAGCCGGCGCCGGCGATGAGTTCGAGCGGGCGCTGGAGATCTCGCGCAGCGAGTACGAACGGCTCGCCGGCGGCGGCCTTCACGAGCAGGCGCCCTATGCGCTCAGCCTCGCTTACCGGATCCGCTACACGCTCGACCTCAACGCGCGCGAGGCGATGCACCTGATCGAGCTGCGCTCCGGGCGCGAGGGCCACCCGACCTACCGCGCCATCGCCCAGGCGATGCACGAGCACATCGCCGCGATCCACCCGGCAGTCGCTGGAGCGATGAGCTTTGTCGACACCTCCCAGGAGCCTCGCCTGGAGCGAATTCTCAGCGAGATTCGGACGCAGCGGAAGCGCAGCGCTACGGGTCAGTCCCAGTAGGGGTTCCGCTTAACTTTTTCGGTGTAGCGAAATCTGCTAGCGCCGCGAGGTGGGCGCCGAAAAAGTACAAGACGCTCCACTCCTACTGGGACTGACCCTTCTCGAAAGGTTCCTCTTGATCCTCGGCTGAGGATGAGAGGTCGCCGTTAGCTTGGGGCAGGTCGTCCGCCGGCGGGGAGAGATCGGCGGCGGCTTTCTCTCCGGGGGTCGGCCAGGGGACGGCTTCGCCGGTCTCCCAGGCCGGGGGGCGGCCTCCGAGGCCGATCAGGAGGAGGGCGAGGTAGATGAACCAGAACATTGCGAGCTGGAAGAAAATGAAGGAGACGGCGCCGAGTGCCATTCCAAGCGAGCCCCAGAAGCGCGGCAGCAGCCCGACCCGCATCGCGTAGAGGCAGGTGTAGACCATGGCGACGACGAAGCCGAGCTGGCCGCCGATGCCGAAGCCGGCCGCGAGCGGGCGCAGCGGCGCTTCGGTGATCGTTTCGTTGGCGATTTCGTTGGCGCGGTCGCTGTTCAGCCCCACCCCTTTGGCCATCAGATGGGGGATTTCGTTGGAGACGAAGTCGGAGGCGGCGTGCAGGGTCGAGATGCCGCTGAGGATCGCCAGCGCGGCGAGGAAGAGCGGCGCCGCGACGACAACGCCGACGAGCTGACCGCGCATGCGCTCGCTGCGCGCCTTGGCAGCGCGGAAGAGGTAGTAGAGCGGCGCCGCGAGCAGCCCGACCCCGATCGCCTGCAGGATGCTGGAGATCATCTGCGCCGTGCGGTGCTGGTCGACGTCGCGCAGCAGCCCGGCATCGCCGCTGCCGCTGCCGACCACCTGGGTGGCGACGACGATCGCCGCGATCACGAGGAGCACCGCGGCAAGCGTCGCCGCGGCGGTCGGCCGCGCCCAGCGCTTCTCCCAGGCGAGCTGGATCGCGCGCGCGCTCATCTTTCAGCCACGCTCGCGAAAATAGAACTGCGGCAGGGCACCCTCGATCACCTCGGCGGTCATCCTCTGCGCGACCTCGAGGTTGCCGGTTCGCACCGCGATGTCGTCGAGCGTGACTATGCCGGCGAGCCTATCCGCATCGACGACCGGGAGCCGCCGCACCCGGTGCTGGACCATCAGCGCGGCGGCCTCCTCGAGCTCCATCGCGGGTTCGCCGCAGACAAGCGGGCGCGAGGCGTGCTCGCCCACCGCCACCTCGCCGTCGACGCCGGCGGCGAAGACGCGCAGGGCGAGGTCACGATCGGTGACCATCGCCACCGGCGAGCCGCTCGGATCGACGATCACGACCGAGCCGACGCGGTGATCGCGCATCTGGCGGGCAACCGAGATCGCGCTCGCCCCGGGGGCGGCGGTGACGACGCCGGCGGTCATGATCTCGCTCAGCTTCACTGCGCCGTACGCTACCTGCGATGGACAGCGAGCGAGTGACCCCAAGCGGCCCGCGGCCCGCCTCCGTCGTCCCGCTCGAGGCCGGCGCCGGGCCCGAGAACCCACCCTGCCCCGCTTGCGGCGAGCCGCTCTTCGGCTGGATCGACCTGCTGGCCGGGCTCGACGGTCCGGTCAGCCGTTGCGAGAGCTGCGGCCTCGGCGTGGTCGGCAAGTCGGGCGGGGTCGAGGAGGCGCTGGCGGCGCTCGATCGCCTCAGCGACGGCGAGCTGATGCGGATCGTCAACCGCGGCGGCTTCGCGGCCTGGATCGGCGGCGCCGGCTGGGCCGGGCTGCAGCCGGGCAGCCGCTACCTCTTCACGGTGGAGGCGGTGCGCCGCCTCGTCGCCAACCGCGACCAGGTCGTCAGCAAGGCCCGCTGGTCGCCGGGCGCCGGGGTCGCGACGATGTGGCAGACGATCCTCAACGGCTTCATCTTCGGCCGCAACATCGCCCTCGGCGCCCTGGGCCGCGCGACCGCAGTCCCGGCCGAGAGGCCCTGGCAGCGCCGTCTCGATGCCCTGATCTGCGTAGTCGTAGCGATCCCAGCCCTGCTCGCGGCCGTCCCCTTGGAGCTGACGGCCGCAGCCACGAGGCGCGGCAGTTCAACCGTGCTGCGCCTCGAATTGCTTTAGGCCTACGAGAGCCCCTCGCGGGCCTCGCGGACAAGGGTGACCGACTCGGGGAAAAGCACGCGAATCGCGTCGCGGACCTGCATCGCCTGCTCGTCGGGACTGCCGGAGAGGTCGAGGCGGGCGATCGAGGCGACGGTCATCTCGACCGCCAGCTTGATCGCGTTGTCCGCCCAGGCAACTCGCTGAGAGGATTGCATCTGCTCCGAGAGCTCCTCCATGCGGGCGCGGAACTCATCGGGGTCGCCGAAGAGGTTGAAGGGACTGTCCTCCATCGACCACATCAAAGCAGAACGCGGCGATGGGGCAAAACCGTGACATTCGCCGCGCCACGCGCGCGTTTTCTCCCCCTAGGTTCGGTGCGATGGCGAAGGCGCGGAAAAGCGAGCGTGGATCGGCGAGCGTCGAGCAGGCAGGCCTGGTCGCGCTGGTCGCGCTGCTGCTGCTCGCCGGGATCGCCGCCGTCGCGGCCGGGGGCCAGGTCGACGCCGGCCGCGGCCTCGCCGGCGCGATCGCCAAGAAGATCGCCTGCGCGCCCCGGGCGCCCGACGCCTGCCACCACCACCCGCTGGTCCCTGCTTACGGCTGGCCGCTGGCGCGCCTCGCCCGAGCCCTGGCACCGGCGCCGGAAGCCAGACCCGGTCCCTCCGGCCTGCCCCTGGTCCCAGTCGACTTCCGCCGCTGCCGCCGCGAAAGCTGCGCCGTCGCCGCCGGTCCCCACCTGACCGCCTCGCGCCGCCGCACCACGGCCTTCACCGAGCTTCACGACCGCCGCCGCAGCGACGGCTGGGTCGAGCTGACCTACTGGCTCTACCGCCCCGCGATCGGCTGGGAACGGATCGTCCGCCGCGCCGGCCAGACCCAGATCGACGCCGCGTCCGACGTCCCGGTCCTGCTCCAAGACGACCCCGCCCTGGTCCCTCTCGAGACCCTCCCCGGCCGCAACCACTACGACTTCCCCTCCGGCGAACGCCCACCGTGGCAGTGGCAGGTCCGCGCCACCTACCCCGGCTGGTCCAGCTAAGGAGAAGTCACTCGCCGGCCGGCGACCAAGCATCGCCGGCCTGGGTTCGCTCCCAGCCGACCCAGAGGGCGTTCATCGCGGTGGCGACGACTCGCTCGCGGGGGATCTGGGGGTGGTCGTACCACCACATCGCCAGGCCCTGGAGGACGCCGCGCATCACGATCCAGGCCATTTCGAGGCCCTGCTCGGCCTCCGGCCCAATCACCTTCTCGACACCGGCCTCGCCAGCGAAGAGAGCCATGATCGCGGCGCGGCTGCTCGCCGCCACCTCCTGGTGCATCGCCTCGATCTTCGGGTCCCCGGTGGTATCGCGGAAGAGCATGCGGCCGGCGAAGGGGTGCGCCTCGATGTAGGCGAACCAGGCGTCGAAGGAGCGGGCGACGCGCTGCCCCGGGGGATCCTCGCCGACGAAGTGCTCGCGCCAGACCTGGCGCAGCTCGGCGAAATGACGCACCAGGAGACGCTTATAGAGGTCCTGCTTGGAGGCGAAATGGTCGTAGAGGACCGGCGGGGTCACGCCCGAGCGGCGGGCGATCTCGTCGATCGAGGCCCCCTGATAGCCGCGCTCGGCAAAGAGCGCCGTGGCGGCGGCTTCGATCGTCTCCCGCCGCTCGGCGGCGCTGAGACGTTTTCTCGGTGTAGTCGTCTTCTCCACGCTTGACAACCTAGTTTCCCCTAAGTACGGTCCCCCAGAAGACTTCCTAGTCATCGCTAGGTTAACTCCCGTCGCGGAAGGAAGGGACAACATGATCGTCTCCGTGCACATCGTCGACGTCGGCCTCTCGCGGATGCCCACAGCGCTACGACAACGGCCGCGTCCGGACTCCGTTCCCGGCCTGTGCTACGCAGAGACGACGGTCACGGCGCAACAGGGCGGCAGCGGCCTGCCGCTCTACCCCGGGCGCTTCGGGCTGATCGCCGCCTGGGACGACGATGGCGCTCTCGACGATTTCGCCCGCGGCAATCACCCGCTGGCGAGCTCACTGGCCGCAGGCTGGCACGTCCGCCTCGAGCCGCTGCGCGTCTCCGGGGCATGGCCGTCCATGCCCGGCCTCCCGGACCGGCAAGTCCCGGTCGAGGACGACGAGCCGGTCGTGGTGCTGACGCTCGGCCGGCCGCGACTGTTGCGCCTGCGGCCCTTCCTGCGCAGCGCCGGTCCCGCCGAAAGCGAGGTCGTCGCCGCGCCGGGTCTGCTCGCCTCGATCGGCTTCGCCCGCCCGCCCCGCCTCGTCTCCACCTTCTCCGTCTGGCGCAGCGCCGCGGCGATGCGCGACTACTCCTACCGAGACGGCGGCGCGCACATGGCCGCCGTGCGGGCCGACCGCGAGGGCCCCTTCCATCACGAATCCGCCTTTGTCCGCTTCCGCCCCTACCGCTCCGAGGGCGAATGGGAAGGCCGCGACCCGCTCGCCGGCCTGATCGGCGTAGCGGCCTAGCTCCCAGCCGCGGTGGGCGCCGCTTCCTCGCGTTTGGCGTCGTCTTGCGCCTGCCGGATAAGCCCGCGCCAGTCCGTCGTCCTGAAGACGAGCAGGATCGCCGCGAAGCCGAGCACGACCGACCAGGCCGCCATCGCGATCTGCGTCCCGACCGAAAAAGAGAGGACGGCCGAGCGCGACGGGCCCTTCAGGGTCGCCACCAGCAGTGCCTGCTGAGCGCCGGCGCCGCCCGGGGTGAAGGGGATGACATTGGCGATCGCCTGCACGCTCATCACCAGCATTACGCTGCCGACCGAGCCGCCGATGCCGAAGGCCTCGAGAAAGAACCAGAAGGCGCCGAAGCGGCAGAGCCAACCGGCCCCCTGCCAGGCCGCCACCTCGCGCAGGTAGCGGCCTGGTTGGCGGAGGATGACCAGGCCCTGTTTGACCCGGTCCCAGAAGCGGCGCACGTGGTGGGCGAGGTAGTAGACCCCGATCGCGATCGCCAGCAGCAGCACCCCGGTGACGATCAGCAGCGTCTGCGGATGGTCGGCCCAGAAAGAGATCTCGAAGGCCGGCAGGTTTGGGATCTGCGGCAGCGGCGGCAGCAGCCCCTGGGTGATCGCGTAGAGCAGGACCAGCGCCCCGACGGTGCTGTCGAACACCGTCTGCACGAGAAAAGACGAGGTGACCGCCGGATAGGACGAGTTGGGGATCTGGCGCTTGACCAGGAAGACCTTGGTCACGTCGCCCGCGTGGGCGGGAATCACCGCGTTGATACCCGCCCCGGCGAGGTAGGCGGCGCTCAGGTGGATGTAGGAGATGCGCTCGCCGGGATAGGCGGCGTGGAGCACGTTGCGCCAGGCCCAGGCACGGCAGAGCTGCATCGCCAGCAGGAAACCGAGGGCGATCGCGAAGGGCGTCCAGCGGATGTCGGAGAGGTGCGCGAAGAAGGCCGTGGCTGCGTTGAAGAAGGAGTTGAAGCTGGAGCTGAGATCGGCCGTCGGCATCGCAGCTAGACTAGCCCGCTCGTGTCAGAGGCCGAGACCCAGATCGCCACTGCGAAGGCCCCCCGCGACCCCGCCGACGAGGCGATGTGCGCGCGTGCCCGCGAGCGCTACAGCGCCGACCGCAAAAGCCGCTTCCGCCGCCGGCGCAAGCGCCACGCCGAGCTGCCCAACCTGATCATCGTCGGCGGCCTCAAGTGCGGCACTACCAGCATCCACCACTACCTCGGCCTGCACCCCGAGATCCAGATGTCAAAGCCGAAGGAGCTCAACTTCTTCGCCGCCGAGCTCAACTGGGACCTCGGCCTCGACTGGTACGCGAGCCGCTTCGACGACCGCTTCAAGGTGCGCGGCGAGTCGTCCCCGCACTACACCAACCTGCCGCGCTTCACCGGCGTCCCCGAGCGCATCCACGAGCACTGTCCCGACGCCCGCCTGCTCTACATGGTGCGCGACCCGATCAAGCGCATCCTCTCCCACTGGGTGCACGCGACCGGCGCCGGCTACGAGAGCGGCGATCTGGTCGAGGTCCTCTCCGAGCCCAACTCCTCCTACATAAACCGCTCCAAGTACTGGCTGCAGCTGCAGCCCTACCTGGAGCTGTTCGACCGCGAGCAGATCGAGGTGATCGCCCAGGAGGAGCTGCAGAGCGAACGCGAGGAGACGATGCGCAAGGCCTTCGCCTTCGCCGGCGTCGACGAGACCTTCAAGTCGGAGCAGTTCGACCGCGAGTGGGAGAAGTCGGGGGCCAAGGAGGGCGACAAATACCAGTTGATGGAGAAGCTGATCAAGCTGCCGGGCTTCCGCTCCTTCGACCGCAACTTCGACCGCCTGCCGGAGCCGCTGCGCTGGCGGGTCGAGAAGCTCGTGCACGACCCGGAGAAGCCGCCGGCGCCGAAGCCGAAGCTCCCCGATGACCTCTTTGAGACCGTGCGCAGCCGCTTCGGCGAGGACGTCGCCGGCCTGCAGAAGTTCGCCGGCCGCAAGTTCCCCGGCTGGCACGACTATTCCTGACGTAGGCTCCGTCGCCATGCGGCGACTCCTGCCCGATCCCGCTGCGACCACAGTCGGCGAGCAGCTCGACTCCTACCGGCCCTGGGAGCAGCCACGCGAGGGGCGGCCTTTTGTGGCGACCAACTTCGCCGCCACGGTCGACGGCCGGGCGACGATCGGCGGCGTCTCCGGCCCGATCGGCTCCGATGCCGACACGGCGATGCTTGTGGGCCTGCGCACCCGCTTCGACGCGGTGATGATCGGTGCCGGGACGATGCGGGCCGAGCGCTACGGCCGCGTCGTCGGCGACCAGGAGCAGCGCGAGCGACGCGCGCGGATCGGCCTCCCCCCCGACCCGCTGATGGTGATCGTCAGCGGCCGCCTCGACCTGCCCTGGGACGCGCCGCTCTTCACCGCCGGCGGCGGCCGGGTGCTGATCTTCACCGCCTCCGAGGCCGAGCCGCCGGAGACCGCGACGAGCCTGAGCGTCGTGCGCCACAAGGACCAGGTCGACCTCGCCGCGGCGCTGCGCCACCTGCGCGAGGAGCGCGGCATCCGCGCCCTGCTCTGCGAGGGCGGCCCGCACCTGCACGGCCAGCTCTGGGTGGCCGGCCTGGTCGACGAGCTCTTCCTGACGACCGCGCCGCGGATGACCGGCGCCGAGGCCCCGCGCATAGTCGAGGCGCCGCTGCCCGAGATCGCCGAGCTAGAGCTGGCCTGGCTTCTGGAGCACGAGGGCGAGCTCTTCGCCCGCTACCGGCAGTGCTAGCCACAGCCCGCTAGCGTTCGGCGACCAGCCCCGAGGAGAGGACGCAGCCAGATGGACTTCACGCCGAGCCCGCAGGTCGAGACGCTGCGCGAGCGCATCCTCGACTTCATGGACGCCGAGATCTACCCGCAGGAGCGGGAGATCATGGAGGCGCTCGACGCTGAGGTCGCGCCCGGCGTCCCCTTCCCGAAGATCCTGGTCGAGATCCGCGAGAAGGCGCGGGGCGAGGGTCTCTGGAACCTCTTCATGCCCGAGGAGCGCTTCGGGCCGGGGCTGACCAACTGGGAGTACGGGCTGCTCTGCGAGGAGATGGGCCGAAGCCCGGTGGCGGCGCCGATGGCCTTCAACTGCGCCGCGCCGGACACCGGCAACATGGAGATCCTCGCCGAGCACGGTACGGACGAGCAGAAGGAAAGGTGGCTGGAGCCGCTGCTCGAGGGCCGCATCCGCTCATGCTTCTCGATGACCGAGCCCGAGGTCTCAGGCTCGGACCCGACCCTGCTGCAAGCGCGCGCCGTGCTCGACGGCGCCGAGTGGGTGATCGACGGGCACAAGTGGTTCACCTCCGGAGCCGTCGGCGCCGAGCTGGCGATCGCGATGGTCGTCACCGACCCCGAGGCCAACCCCTACGCCCGCGCCTCGATGATCTGCGTGCCGACCGACGCGCCCGGCTTCAACCTCGTGCGGCCGATACCGGTGATGGGACACGACAAGGGACCCGGCCACTGCGAGATCCGCTACGAAGAATGCCGCGTCCCGGCCGCCAACCTGCTCGGCAGCCAGGGTGGCGGCTTCGTCGTCGCCCAGGACCGCCTCGGCCCCGGCCGCATCCACCACTGCATGCGAGCGATCGGCACCGCCGAGCGGGCGCTGGAGATGATGTGCCGCCGCGCCAACGAACGCCAGGCCTTCGGTGGCCCGCTGGCCGACAAGCAGTTCGTTCAGGAGGCGATCGCCGCCTCGCGGATGGAGATCGACCAGGCCCGTCTGCTCACCCTCTACGCCGCCTGGAAGATGGACACCGAGGGCAAGCGCGCCGCCCGCCAGTCGATCTCGGCGATCAAGATCGTCGCCGCCAACATCGTGATGAACGTCCTCGACCGCTCGATCCAGGTCCACGGCTCGCTCGGCATGACCGACGACACCCCCCTCGCCGCCCTCTGGCGCTTCAGCCGCATGCTGCGCCTGGCAGACGGCCCCGACGAGGTCCACAAGATGGTCCTCGCCCGCCGCGAGCTCAACCGCTGGGCCAAGCGCGCCGAGGCCGAGGCGGCGGGAGAGCTCGACCCCAGGCACTCCCGCCGCGCGATATAGGGATTATCGGATCTGATAATCTCGGTCGGTGAAGGTCGGTGAGCGAGATCCACAATTCATAGCTCTGCTCGAGTCGGCTGCGCACCTCCAGAAGCTGGTCCCCGGCGCAGTCCTCGTAGGCGGATCGGCAGCGATCCTCTACGCCGACCACCGTGAATCGCGCGATCACGACCACGTGGTCGCCGACCTCGCCGACCGCTTCGAGATGGTGCTCGAAGCGATCGAAGAAGACGAGGGCTGGGCAACCAACCGGGTGACCCCCGGCAAGGTGATCCTCGGCAACCTCGACGGCATCGAAGCAGGTGTCCGGCAGATGATCCGCAAGGTCCCCCTGGAGGTCGTAACCATCTCCGTACCTTCCGGGGGTGAGGTGACCGTACCGACGATCGCGGAGACGCTGCGAATCAAGGCGTTCCTGATCGTGCGTCGCAATCAGACGCGCGACTACCTCGACCTCGCGGCCCTAGCCGAGCGCCTCGGTGTCGCCGAAGCAGCAAGCGCGCTTGCTCGGATCGACGATTACTACGCGGACCAGCACGAAAACGGCGATGGCGTGGCGTCCCAACTCGCCCGTCAGCTTTCGAACCCCCAACCCGCCGACAAGGCGGTTGTCGATCAGCTCTCTTCCTATCGTCGCCTGCAAAAGCGATGGAGCGACTGGAGCGCCGTGGAGGGGATCCTTGGCGAAGTGGCCGAGCGCATGGCGAGTCAATGAGCAATCTGACCTTCCGCAACGTTGAGGTCGCTCCCGGCGATCCCGTGTCGGCCTGGCCAACCGAGGCAATCCAAACCACGCTTGAACGTGGCGGGCTTTCGGATTGGCGACAGCTGGCAACGGCGATTAGGACCCACCCGTGGGGCGCAGTTGCCCGCCGCATCGAAGAAGTACTTCACTACAGCCGCCCGTACGGCGTGTCCGAGTTGATGGAAAGAGTCATCGACCGGGCTCGAGTCGACGCAGAGCGAGCAGAGCGAGACGTCGTTGCGCAAGAGGTAGGCCACCTCGTGGAGCGAGCCGGCCTGTCGCGCCGGGAGTTTGCATCTCGGATCGGTACGTCAACGTCACGGCTATCGACTTACGCCACCGGCAAAGTCACTCCGTCGGCGGCATTGATGGTGCGCATGCGGGCCGAGGCCGAGGCGGCGGGAGAGCTCGACCCCAAGCACTCCCGCCGCGCGAGCTGAGCTATTCGGTGCCGATCACGTCGATGCCGCCGGAGGTGGCGGTGACGCCGCTGCCGGTTTCGCAACTGGCTTCGGCCGCCAGGTAGAGCACGTGGGTCGTCGCTTTCGCCGGCTGGAAGCTGGCAGCCGGACCGATGCTGAGGCGAGCGGTCAGCGGGTCGGTGTCGGTGTCGACGAGAGTCCGGCTGGCGATGAATTCGCCTTCCGTGGGCGCAGTCGGATCGACCGGGTCGACTAGCAGGCTGGCGGTGATTTCCCTCGTGCCGCTGCAGGATTCTGGAATCACGACTTCGAGCTGCCCGAGGTAGGTGTCGTCGCGCCCCGCCGGCTGCGTGTACGTGTTCGACTGAAGCGGGTACACCGTCAAAGTCCCTTTGGGAAGCGCTCTCGTAGAGCTGCCGCGTGCTTCCTGCACGATCCGGCCGAAGGGGGTTGTCGCGGCGTCGATCTTGGCCCCGGTCACCGCGTTGCTGGCGATCTTCGCGCTCGTGACCGCGTTGTCGTCGAGCTTTTCGTTCTTGATCGCCTTGTCTTTGATCTTGATCGCCGTGATCGCGTTTTTCTTGACCTTCCGCGTGGTAATCGCGTTCGCCTTGATCTTGGTCGTCGTCACCGCGTTGGACTTGAGCTGATGAGGCCCGACGCTGTGCTTGGGCACCCGTGCGGCGATGGCCGTCGCTCCGCCGACGACGAGGATGAGCGCAAGGGTCGAGACGACATTGGCGTAGGTCAGGCGCTGACGGATCTGCTTCACGAAGCCTCCTTGAATGATCGGGACGAAGGTCGAAACTAGTAGAGAAGCACGAAGAACCCGGCGTCCACCGGTGGATTCGTGGGTTTGGCGACTTTGCTGGTCCCGACCCGCGTGTTGACGAATGCCTGCGTTCCAGCCGGACAGACGCCCCCCGGCCCCGGCCCGGTATCGAACTGAATCGCGACGTCTTCGCCGGACTCGGAGTAGTCGATCGTCGCCACCCCGCCGACGGGAGCCGGGTTGAGCCCGGCGAAGCAGTAGAAGCCAGTCGAAGTGTGCGTGACATTGGCCTGGGCGATCCCTTGGCTTCCAGCCAGAACCGTGCCTTCGAAAGAGACGTTGGCGGAGCGAGCCAGCTTTTCAGCGGTCGGCACCACGAAGCCCAGGGCCAACTTGGTCGCATCGACAGAGCCAGCAGCGATCTTTCCGTTCGTCACCGCGCCCTTGGCGATCTTCGCCGTCTTGATCGCGCTGGGCTTGATCTTCGCCGTGGTCACCGCGCCCCGCTTGATCTTTGTCGTCGTCACCGCCCCGCCCCTAAGCTCATTGCGACCGATCTTCCTCGCCGCGAATGCCGTAGCGCCTCCGAGGACCAGAAAGACGGCAATCGACGACATCACGTTCGCGTAGGTGAGTCGTGTTCGAATTCGCTTCACAGAGCCTCTATTGCAAATGCTAGAGAACGAAAGAGGGCGGCCACTGGCCGCCCTCTTGAGATCTGGCGAGTTGGTGCTACGGCGTCGGCGCGACGACGCAGCGGAAAGCGGTAGCAGTGGAAAAAAGTACGGCTTCAAAGCTTCCGTCGGGTTTCACGTTGAAGCTGGTGTTAGTGCTGAACAGGTCGCCCGATCTCTCCGGCGCTGGAATCGGCTGGATTTTCCGGGTGAAGCCACTCAACTCAGCCGCGCTCGGCAAGCGACGCCCGGCGCTGACACATGTGTCATTTGCTCCTTCGTAGGTGGTCGGGACGCGGGGAGTCGTCTCGAAGCAGGCACCCTGGGTCAACACTGTGCCCGCAGGGCAGACTGGGGTCAGAGTCCCCGCAGCCAGGTCAACGGACGTGAGGCTGCCATCTTTGACCTTGGCGCCAGTCACGGCGTCATTCTTGATCTTTGATGGGGTAACCGCTTCTTTCTTGATCTTGCCTGCAGTGACCGCTTCCTTCTTGAGCTTGCCGGTTGTGATCGAGTTGCCCTTGATTTCGTTCGAGCCGATCTTCTTGGCGGCGTATGCGGCGCCACCGCCGAGGACCAGGAAGACGGCGACCGACGACATCACGTTTGCATACGTGAGTCGCTTGCGTATGAGCTTCACGAATTCTCCTTGCAGTTGAACGAGCAGCGGCGGCCGCAGGGGGCGACGGCCTCTACCCAGATTTCTGAGTAATGCAGGACCTTTTCAGGCCAATTTCATGCTGTCAAGCCGAATGGACGCTATTCGACGTCAGCGGCGCTCGGCCTGCTCGGCCGCCTCGGCGAGGCGCTCGACCAGGCGGGCGAAGGCTTCGATTCCGGGGTCGACCTTGCCGTATCCGCCGGCGGCGTAGCGGGCATAGACGCCCTCGAGGATGATCGCCAGCTTCCAGTAGCCGAGGGCGATGAAGAAGTCGAGCTGGGAAAGATCGCGGCCGGAGCGCTCGGCGTAGCGGGCCTTCAGCGCCTCCCGCTTGGGGAAGCCGGGCGCCAGGGTCGCCGGCTGGCCGAGAGCGACCAGCTCCTCCCCCGCCTCGGGCCAGTAGACCATCAGCAGGCCGACGTCGGCGAGCGGATCGCCCAGGGTGCAGAGCTCCCAATCGACGACCGCCGCCACCTCGCCGCTGGGCGTGAGGATCATGTTGTCGAGCCGGTAGTCGCCGTGGACGATCGTCGCCGAGCCCTGCTCGGGGATGCGCGCCGCGAGGCGCTCGTGGACGGCATCGATCGCCGGCAGCTCGCGCGTCTTCGACTTCTCCCACTGGCCCTGCCAGCGGCGCAGCTGGCGGGCGACGTAGTCCTCCTTGCGGCCGAGCTCGCCGAGGCCGGCGGCGTCGGGATCGACGGCGTGGATCTCGACCAGGGTGTCGACGACCCGCTCGCCGATCGCCTGGCGGTCTGCTTCGTCCGGGAAGGCATCGGCCTCGGCGAGGCCGCGCAGGATCGGGCCCTCGACGAACTCCATCACGTAGAAGGGCGCCTCGTTGACGCTCTCGTCCTCGCAGAGGCCGACGACCGGCGCGACCGGCACCGGCGTCGGCGCCAGGGCCGAGACGACGCGGTGCTCGCGGCCCATGTCGTGGGCGGAACCGAGGCGCTTGCCGAGCGGCGGCCGGCGCAGCGCCCAACGCCCGCTGCCGGCGTCGCGCACGCCGTAGGTCAGGTTCGAGTGCCCGCCCGAGATCCGCTCGAAGGAGAGCGGCAACCGCACGCCGGGCACGCGCTCGCCGAACCAGGCTTCGACTCCACCCCGGTCGATCCCGTCGGGAGCCCCTGCAGTGCCGTCGGCCGTGCCTGTAGCCTCGTTGCCCATAGCCGCGCAAGCATATTCACGACGCCGTTTCCGGCTCAGCCCGTCGCTTGCCAACAGGCTGACGATCGGCTTTGCCATTGCCTTCGCCGTGCTCACCGGCCTCGCCGTGGTCGGCGTGGCGCGCTTTCTGCAGCAGCGCCAGGACTTCGAGAACGCGACCGCCCGCTCCTACCAGGTGGAGATCGCTGCGCGCAACCGACTCGCCGCGGGAACGCATCCGGATGCCGCGCGGACCGCGATCCTTGCCCAGCAGCACAAGCGCCAGACCCTGCGCGACAACATCGACGGCGAGACCCGCGATACGGCGCTGCTGGTTGGCGCTGGCCTAATCGCCGGCTTGACCGGCGCCGCTTTGCTCTTCAGCGGCCTGATCTCCTCGATGCGCCGGCCGCTCGAGGAGCTGGTCGATGCTTCCGGTCGCCTCGCCGCCGGCGACCTCGAGACGCGGGTCAAAATCGGCGGCCTCTCGGAGACCGCGACGCTCGGCGCTGCCTTCAACGAGATGGCCGCCGAGCTGCAGCGCCGGGCCGGCGAGCGCGATCAGCTGGAAACGATGAAGGACGAGTTCGTGCTCACCGCCTCGCACGAGCTGCGCAGCCCGCTGACCTCGGTCCAGGGCTTCGCCGAGCTGCTGATGCTGGAGCGCGACAAGCTCAGCTCCAAGCAGGCCGACACGGTCGAGATCATCCTCGACAACACCCGCCATCTGGTGCGCCTGCTCAACGACCTGCTCGACCTCGCCCGCAGCGACGCCGGGCGGCTGACCATCAAACCCTCACCGACCGGCGTCGCACCGCTGGTCGAGGACGCGGTGCGGACGATGCGGAGCCAGACCGAAGCCGCCCGCCAGACACTGCACAGCGAAATCGAGGAGGATCTGCCACAGGTCAGCGTCGATCGTGACCGCATCCGCCAAGTACTTGTGAATCTCCTTACCAACGCCCACGAGTACAGTCCGGAAGGCGCGACGATCGCCGTGGCAGCTGCACGCCGCAACGGTGCCGTGGAGATAGCCGTGAGCGATAACGGCCCCGGTATGGCAGAGGACCAGCTTGAGCACATATTCGAGCGATTCACCCGCGGCGACGCGGGCCTCACGCAGCACGTCGGCGGCACCGGCCTCGGCCTGGCGATCTCGAAGTCCCTGGTCGAGCTGCACGGCGGCACGATCGGCGCCAACTCCGCACCGGGACACGGCTCCACCTTCCGCGTCCTGCTCCCCGCCGGCCGAGTAGCGCCCGGCGGGTCCGAACGGGTAGAGGCTTAGGCATGGGCCGCGTACTGATCGCCGACGACTCCGAGACGATCCTGCTGCTGATGCGAACGCGGCTGGAGATGGAGGGCTACGAGGTGGTGACCGCCGCCGACGGCGTCGAGGTGCTCGAGTTGATGCAGCGCCCCGGCGAGCCCGCGCCGGACATCCTCCTGCTTGACGCGATGATGCCGCGCAAGTCTGGCATCGATGCCCTGCGCGAGCTGCGCGCCGCCGGGGTGCAGACGCCGGTCCTCATAGTCAGCGCTCACCAGGACGAAATGGACGCCGGCGCCGCCACCGACGTCGAGGTCAGCGGCTACATCACCAAGCCGATCGACTTCGAGCGGCTCTTCGCCTGCATCGCCGAACTAACCGGGCCCGGACCCGCGTAGTAGCGGGACCGGGACCCGGCAAAAGCGGACTAGCCGATGGCTTTCACCGCTGTGCAAATGGCCGTGACGGTCATCGTGACCCCCGGACCGAAGGCGAAGCCCGTTGCCGTCCACCCGGTGTGGGTGGGAACCGGCCCGCTGTCGTTCACTTCCCCGAGCGACTCACTGCTCAAGCTGGTGCCTCCACCAATTACGTAGGTACCGGCGGGGCAGCTGGCGGTACCCGGTGAACCGGTCAGGGCTTCCGAGACCGGCACCGTGGCGACTGCGTACAGGACACTCCCGATGCTGCTTGCCGTGACACCGGTGAGAGTGCTCTGGTTGATCTGGGTCGCTCCCAGCGAACCGGCTTTGATCTGGGTGCCGGTGAGCGAACCCGGCTTGATCTGGGTGCCGGTCAAGCTCTTCGACTTGATTCGGTTACCCGGAACCGAACCCGGTTTGATCTGGGCGCCGCTGATCTTGCCGGCGGCGTAGACAGAGCCGCCAAGGGCAACAAAGAGTGCAACAAAGGCAACTACATTGGAGAAGGTGAGCACCTTCCTGACTCGAGTCATTTCATCTCCTAGATAGGACAAAACCGGACGATTACCGGCGGCACCCTAGTGCAGAGAGGTGAGATTCGTTCAGTAGGAGAAAATCGAGCCAATCAGAGCGAGCTAGCTCTTGGCGATCTCGAGGCGGATCTCTTTGCCTTTGACCTTCGTGCCGTCGAGATACTCGACGGTCTGCTCGGCCTTGTCGGGGTCGACCTGGACGAAGGAGAAGCGGTGCAGGACGTTGACCTCGTGGATCGCCTCTTCGGGCAGGACAGCGCCCTCGCGCAGGGCCCAGCGCAGATCCTCCTCGGTGATGCCGCTGCGCTCGCCGCGGTTGACGAAGAGCTTGACCGGGCCGTTTGACTTGTCGACCTTCGGCGCCTCGCGCTTGGGCTCCTCGATCTCCGGCTCGGCGTCATCGGCCTCGCCCTCAGACGCCGCGCTTGGCTCGGAGACCACCGGCTTGCTGCGCTCGCGGCGACGCGGGCGCGGCGCGTGCTCGAGCCGCTCCTCCGGGGTTTCCCACTCGCCGATCGTCGTCTTCACGTCGCGCTCGATGCGGCCGATCTCCTCGCGCTGCGCCGGGGTGACGAAGGTGATCGCGCGCCCGGTACGGCCGACTCGGCCGGTACGACCGATGCGGTGCACGTAGACCTCAGAGGAGGCGGGAACGTCGAAGTTGATCACGTGGGTGACGTGCTCGATGTCGAGGCCGCGGGCGGCGATGTCGGTCGCCACCAGCAACCGCACCCGGTGGTCCTTGAAAGCGATCATCACGCCGTCGCGCGAGCCCTGGCTCATGTCGCCGTGCAGGGCCTTGACGTCGAGGCCTTTGTTCTTGAGCGTCTTCTCGAGCCGGTCGGCGCCAATCTTGGTGCGGCAGAAGATGATCGCCTGCTCGGGTTCCTCGATCTTCAGCAGCTCGACCAGCTTCGCTGCCTTCTCTTTGGCACCAACCTCGACGAAGGCCTGGGCGATCGCGTCGACGGTCAGCGTTTTCGGCGTGATGCTGATCGTCGTCGGGTCATACATGTAGCTCTCGGCGAGGCGTTTGACCGGTGGCGGCATCGTCGCCGAGAAGAGCGCGGTCTGGCGCCCGCTCGGGCACATCCGCAGGATCTTCTCGACGTCCTCGATGAAGCCGAGGTCGAGCATCTCGTCGGCCTCGTCGAGGACGATGTAGCGGGCCGCGGTGAGGACCAGCGAGCGGCGGCTCATCAGGTCCATCATCCGCCCGACCGTGGCAACGACGACCTGGGCGCCGCCACGCAGCTGGGCCTGCTGGGATTTGATCGGAGCGCCACCGAAAACGGCGACGATCTCGACGTCGAGGTGCTCGGCGTAGGAGCGCAGCGCCTGGGTCACCTGGATGCAGAGCTCGCGGGTCGGAGTGAGGACAACCGCCTGCACCTCGTCGTTGTCGGGATCGAGGTACTGCAGCAGTGGCAGGCCGAAGGCCGCCGTCTTGCCGGTGCCGGTCTGCGCCTGGCCGATCACGTCGTGACCGCCGAGCAGCTCGGGAATCGCCTGATCCTGGATCGGCGTCGGGTCCTGGAAGCCGAGCTCGTCGAGGGCCTGCTGGATCGCGGGCGAGAGGCCGAGCTCTTTGAAGGAGATCACTTGGACGGGTCCAGGAGGAGCTTGCCGCTGCTGCGGCGGGCGATCAGGTCTTCGTGGGCGCGAGCGGCCTCGCTCAGCGGGTAGACGCCGCCGACCGTGACCTCGAGCTCACCCCTGGCGACAGTGCCGAGTAGCTCGCCGATCATCGGCACAGCCAGGTCCTGACGGGCAAGCAGGTGCACGAGCCAGAAGCCGATGACCGACTTCGAGCCGCGCAGCAGAGCCGCAGTGGAGATATCGCGCTGTTCGCGCGAGGCGATTCCGAAGACGACCATGCGCCCCAGCGGGGCGAGGATGCCCAACTCTTCGTCAAACGCATTACCGCCGCTCATATGGAGAACGGCATCGACGCGCTCGCCGCCGTTGGCCTCGCGGATCGCTTCGCCCAAGTTCTCGGCGCGCGAGTCAACCGTGGCGTCAGCGCCAAGCCGCTCGACCAGCGCCCGCTTCTCCTCGCTCGATGCAAGCCCGATCACCTTTGCCCCGGCGCTCTTACCGAGCTGCACCGCCATGCTGCCAGTACCGCCCGCGGCGGCCTCGACCACCAGGGTCTCACCCGGCTCGATCCGCGCACAGCGTTGAACCAGAGCCATCGCGGTCAGGCCCTGCAGCAACAGGCCCGCTGCCTGATCGTCGCTGACCTCGTCGGGCAGCGGGACCAACAGCGCCTCGGGCACAGCGACCTTCTCCGCGTACCCCCCGCTGCCAAGCAGCGCCGCCACCCGGCGACCGTCAGCAGTGCGCCCGCTGATCTCAGCCCCCGGAATCAGCGGCAGGGACTGCTCAGCCAGATAGTCGTTCCGAGTCGCATGCGTGTCAGCAAAGTTGATCCCACTCCGCGCCACATCGACCACGACCATCCCGTCACCGGCCACTGGCTCATCAACCTCGGCCACCCGAAGCTTCTCCGGCCCACCGAACTCCTCAATCTGAATCGCCTTCATCGGCGCCGAACCATAGTCGTCCGGCAGCTTTTAGCCCTCGACCCTGGAAGGGGCAGCGGGGGTCCGTCGGGGGCGTGGCGTCCTGTTTTTCGCAAAGACCACTCCTCGAGAGAGGCGGCGCGACCGGCGAAAAACTCAGCGCCCCCGACGGACCCCCGATGCCCCACCCGGCCAAGGGGTCAACTAATCTCCCCCGCCGGATGTCCCTAACAGTCGTCGGATCAATCGCCTTTGACTCGGTCAAGACCCCCTTCGGGGAGCGCGATCGCATGCTCGGCGGCGCCGCCGTGCACTTCTCGCTAGCCGCCAGCTTCTTCACCGAGGTCCGCCCGGTCGGCCCGGTCGGCGATGATTTCGGCGCGGCAGAGTTCGATGTACTGGAGCGGCGCGGCGTGCTCACCGACGACATCGAGCGGGTAGCCGGGGGCGAGTCCTTCTTCTGGCGCGGCCGCTACGAGTACGACCTCAACGTCGCCCACACCGAGGACACCCAGCTCGGCGTCTTCGGCGAGTTCGAGCCGAAGCTATCCGCCGCCTCGCAGGACGCCGACATGCTCTTCCTCGCCAACATCCAGCCCGACCTGCAGCGCCAGGTCCGCGCCCAGTGCGGCTCGGCCCGCTTCTCCGCGCTGGACTCGATGAACCTCTGGATCGAGACCGCCAAGGACTCGCTGCTGGCGGCGATCGGCGAGGTCGACTGCGTGATCCTCAACGACGCCGAGATCCGCCAGCTGACGGGCGAGGGCAACCTCGCCCGCGCCGCCCGCGCCCTGATGGCACACGGCCCGCGCGCGGTGGTCGCCAAGCAGGGCGAGTACGGTGCCGCTCTCTTCACCGAGGACAGCTTTTTCGCCCTACCCGGCTTCCCGCTCGAGGACGTGCGCGACCCGACCGGGGCCGGCGACAGCTTCGCCGGCGGCTTCATCGGCTACCTCGACGGTCACGACGGCGAGATCGACCAAGCCTGCCTGCGGCGGGCGATGGGATACGGCACCGTGCTCGCCTCCTTCAACGTCGAGCAGTTCGGCACCGAGCGCGTCTCGGCGCTGACCCGCGAGGAGATCGACGAGCGCTTCGCGGCGCTGCAGACGATGACCAGCTTCGAGTCGCTTCCGGCGCGCGCCGAGTAGTCCTCCTGTTCTCCGCCGCGCAACAGGCTGGGAGAACCGAACTGCGATACTTGGCACTCCAGCTCAAACAGCTTGAGGAGGGGTGATGGCCACCGAGCAGCAGATCAGGGACGCAAGCGCCGACGGGGGAGCCGCCACCGGCTCCGAGTCGCTGACGGTCACCGACAACCGCACCGGCAAGACTTACGAGCTACCGATCGAGGACAACACCGTGCGGGCGATGGACCTGCGCCAGATCAAGGTCAATCCCGACGAATTCGGGATGCTGGCCTATGACCCAGCCTTCACCAACACGGCCGCCTGTCGCTCCTCGATCACCTACATCGACGGCGCCGCCGGCATCCTCGAACACCGCGGCTACTCGATCGAGCAGCTCTGCGAGAAATCGACCTTCCTCGAGGTCGCCTACCTGCTGATCTTCGGCGAGCTGCCGACCGGCCCGCAGCTCGACCGCTGGGTCTACGACATCACCCACCACACCTTCGTCCACGAGGACCTCAAGCAGTTCTTCGAGGGCTTCCGCTACGACGCCCACCCGATGGGGATGCTGCTCGCCGGCGTCGGCGCCCTCTCCACCTTCTATCCCGACGCCAAGCACGTCGAGGACGAAGAAGAGCGCTACATGGCGGCGGTGCGCCTGATCGCCAAGGTGCCGACCCTGGCCGCCTTCTCCTACCGCCACAACATGGGGCTGCCTTACGTCTACCCCGACAACGACCTCAACTTCGCCGAGAACTTCCTCTCGATGATGTTCAAGAAGACGGAAGCGAAGCACCTGCCGAAGGAAAGCCTCTCGAAGGCGCTCGACGTGCTCTTCATCCTCCACGCCGACCACGAACAGAACTGCTCGACCAGCGCCGTGCGCGGCGTCGGCTCCTCCAACGTCGATCCCTACTCCGCCGTCGCGGCTGGAGTGGCGGCGCTGTACGGCCCGCTGCACGGCGGTGCCAACGAGGCGGTCCTGCGGATGCTGCGCGAAATCGACTCGGTCGACAACATCCCCGGCTTCCTCGAGAAGGTGAAGGCGCGCGAGGCGAAGCTGATGGGCTTCGGCCACCGTGTCTACAAGAACTACGACCCGCGTGCGCGGATCATCCAGCAGCACATGGACGAGATCTTCGAGGCGACCGAGTACAACCCGCTGATCGAGATCGCCCAGGAGCTGGAGAAGCGCGCCCTCGACGACGAGTACTTCACCTCGCGCAAGCTCTACCCGAATGTCGACTTCTACTCCGGGATCATCTACGAGGCGCTGGGCGTCCCGAACGAGATGTTCACGGTGATCTTCGCCATCCCCCGCACGGCAGGATGGGTCGCGCAGTGGATGGAGATGAAGGACGATCCGGAGCAGAAAATCGCCCGGCCACGGCAGATCTACACCGGCGCGCGTGAGCGCGACTACATCCGGCTCGCCGATCGCGAGGGGCCGGAGAAGATCGTCGGACCCCCTGCGCGTCGCCCGAAGCGCCCTCGCCGCGGGGCGTAGCGGCCAAGACTTAGCCAGGTCCGGATTTCATACGCTGCGGGCCTTGTCTCGTTGGAAGCTGACTGTGCGGCACGGATCCGATGTGGATCGCCTGGCATTCGATGACCTTGGAGAGGCCGTGGCCGCGATGCGGGCGCGAGCTCTGGAGATCCGGGCAGAGGGGCCGGTGAAGGGCGTGGCTTCGTTGCGGGACTTCGGGCCGGAAGAGCAGGTTCATGCTCGCTTGCAGCTGAGTGGGAAGGGGTGGCTGCGCAAGCCCGTCGCGGGAGTCGATGTGCGCGGCGACGGAACGTTCATGCCGTTTCGGGGCAGCGTTCGGCGCGAGGAGCTGGACCCGACCCACCACGAGACGCCGTTCGACCTCGTGCGGGAGACTCTGGAACGAGCAAACTCGTAGGTGTGGCGACTTTCCCGTCATATACACGGGAAACTCGCCACACCGACCATGACCGAGATCGAGATCGAGATTCCCAAGGGCAGCTACGCCGCCGGGCGCCGCGTAAAGCTGCCGGCCGGGGCGGAAGCGCCATACGCGGTCTTCATCAACGGGGTCGAGCAGCGCGAGGGAACCGACTACGAGATGCGAGCCGACGAGATCCTCTTCAGCCGCCAGATCGTCAAGGAGAAAGTCGGCACCGGTCGCTGGCTGGCGATGTACCTGGGGCTCTTCGGTACCTACCGCAAGGACGAGACGGTCGACCTCCAGTTCCAGCGCAACGGCAAGATCGAATTGATCTCCGACCTGCCGGTCAAGCCCGACTGACCGAAGCGCCCGCTGCGAGCGTGGGCGGCGCTAGTTGAAGACGTAGAGCAGCAGGAAGGCGATCGCGGCGAAGCTCGCGGCGCCGGCGATCAGGGGCTTGTCGTCGACGACGATCGCCGCGGTCGAGCGATCGTCGGCGCGGTCGTAGATCAGGTAGAGGTAGCGGAAGACGCAGTAGAGGACCGAGGGGATCGTCCACATCATCTCGTTGCCGATCAGCGGCGAGTTGACGGCGTAGATCGAGTAGCTGATCACGGTGCCGGTGGTGACCATCGCGACCATCTGATCGAGGAAGGGCAGCGAGTAGTGCTCGAGGACAGGGCGGCTGCTGGTTCCCTCGTGCAGCTCCGAGACGGCCTCCTGGCGGCGCTTGGTGACGCCGAGGAAGAGGGCGAACATGCCGGTGCAGAGCAGCAGCCATTCCGAGGCGTGGGCGTCGACGGCGACGGCGCCGGCGGCGACGCGAAGGATGAAGAGCCCGGCCAGGGTCATCACGTCGACGATCACGATCTGCTTGAGGCCGAGGCTGTAGGCCATCTGGGCGACGCCGTAGCCGACCACCATCAGGCCGACTTCCCAGTTCACCGCCGCGAAGGCGAGGGCGATCGCGACGATCGCCAAGCCGGGGGCGATCGCCTTCGCGGTCCCCTCCGGAAGCTCGCGCGCCGCCAGCGGCCGGAAGCGCTTCTTCGGGTGCTTGCGGTCGAGCTCGACGTCGATCAGGTCATTGACGTAGTAGCCGGCGCTGGAGATGAGGCAGAAAGCGACGAAGGTGAGGAACGCCTCCAGCACGTCGTGGGACTGGTTGAACTTGCCGGAGAAGAGCAGCCCGGCGAAGACGAAGACGTTCTTGATCCACTCCTGCGGCCGGCCGGTCTTGATCGCCGCCCGCAGCGGCGAGCGGCGCGGCACCACGGGCTCATCCATGGATGGCTCTGCTTGCGCGGCAGCGGCCGGGACCGTCGGCTGTTCCGAAGTGATGGTTTCCATGCTGGCGAAGGCGGGGGCGGGGGCGAACCCAACCGGCAAGGGAGATTCAGTCGCGACAGGGTACCGCTGCGAGCCGTCAGCTCCCTGGGTCGGGCCGGTCTTGAGCGGCATCCAACGCTTCGAGATCGTCCCGATCGCGTGGACGCTCGCTCGCCTGCTTCATTGCGCGCAGGTGGGCCAAAGAGCAAACTCGGACCAAGAGTCCCTCGATATCGACCTCAGATGCCTCGGCGTCGAGAACCGCGAAGGTCGGGATCTGTGGAAGGCCTTGGAGAACATCGACCTGCCCCAATTCAGTGATCACGAGAGTCCGATCCCCGGTCTTGAGAAACGTCAAGATCGCGGATGAGTCGAGCAGGCGACCACCGACGTCGACCTTCCCGCCAAGCTCTTTGAGCAGAGAATCGAGCTTTGCCAAGTTCTCGTCAGAGGGATCGGGAACCACATCGACATCTCGAGTAGCACGGAGGTAGCCCCAAGCGTTGACAGCCAGGCCACCGACCAGCACGAAGCGGATCTCTGCCTTCGTCAGCTGTTCCAAGAGCTGACGAAGGCGCAGCGGCTCGGCCATCAGCTGCGCCGCGCGTTGCCAGTGAACGTAGAGAGGAATTCGCTCAAGGCAAGGCCTTCGGAGAGATTGACCGCGAGCGACCGGCGACCGTCTTCCCGGAGTTGGCGGCGCCTTGCTTCCTCGTTGATTCGCCACGGATCGACTGCCGACGACTCGACATTGGACCCTGGATCCGGCTTGCTCTGCATGGGTGGAGATTAGAGCCGAGTGGTGGTCGGTCAGGCTACGGGTCAATCAGCACGCCGGGATTCAGCATCCCGGCGGGGTCCAGCTCGGCCTTGGCAGCGCGCAAGGCCGCCGCAAACGGCGCCGGGCGCTGGCGGTCGTACCAGGGGCGGTGGTCGCGGCCAACCGCGTGGTGGTGGGTGATCGTGCCGCCGCCTTCGATCACGGCCTCCGCTGCCGCGGCCTTGATCTCGTCCCACTGCTCGACCTCGCCGCCGCGGGTCGCCGGCGCGAGCACGGTGAAGTAGGGCGCCGGGCCGTCTGGGTAGACGTGGGTGAAGCGGCAGCTGACCCGAGGGGCGCCGGCGCCGTCGGCGGGGGTGCCGCAGACCTCGGCGACCTTGCTGCGCACCGCCTCGATCGTGGTGGCGTGGAAATCCTCGAGTCGGTCCCAGGTGATCGCCGTCTCGAAGGTCTCGCTGAGGACACCGCAGGCGACGAAGGTGTCGCGAAGGTATGGCGCGAGGAGGAAGGCGCCGCGCCACGTCTCGACCGCCGACGCATCGCCGCCACCGTCTCGCTCGCGGCCGTGGCTCACCGACCCTCGGCCGGGGAGCGGGGAGTTGGGAACGCCGCCGTGGGACTGAGCGATGTCGAGCGCCAGTCGCATCGGCTCGTCGACCGGCAGGTGCGGCGACTCGAAGCCAAGGACCAGCAGGCTCTTCTCGCCCGAGCCGGCCCCGGTTGTCCCCGCCTCCATTGCGTCGAGCAGGCGGCAGTTGGCCGGGTACAACCCCGACTGCGAGATCTCGCGAATCGCCTCCGCGGCGGCGAAAAAATCGTCGAACTCGACGCTGCAGGAGGTCTTGAACCGAGGTCGCGGGCGCACCCTGACCCAGGCGTCGGCGATCACGCCGAGGATGCCCTCGGAGCCGATCAGCGCTCGGTCGGGAGAAGGCCCCGCCCCCGACCCCGGCAGCCTCCGGCTCTCCCAGGTCCCGCGCGGCGTAATCGCCCGCACCGACTCGACCAGGTCGTCGATGTGGGTATAGAGAGTCGCGAAGTGCCCGCCGGCCCGGGTCGCGACCCAGCCGCCCAGGGTCGAGTACTCGAACGACTGCGGGAAGTGCCGCAGGGTCAACCCGTGCTCGCGCAGCTGACTCTCCAGCCCGGGCCCGGTGGCGCCGGCCTGGATCCGTGCCGCCAAGGATTCCGCATCGACTTCCAGCACCCGATCCAGCCGCCGCAGGTCGAGCGAAACCACCGGCCGATCGCCCAATCGCGCCTCCACCCCACCGACCACGCTGGTCCCGCCACCGAACGGAATGACGGCCGCCCCCTCCGCCTCCGACCAGGAGAGCACCGTCTCGATCTCCGACTCGTCCCTCGGGAAGGCGACGAGGTCGGGTGGGTTGGGAAATTCGCCGCGGAATCCCCGTACCACGTCGCGGTAGGCCTTGCCCAATGCATGCGCGACGCGCTCATAGCGATCGTCGCTGAACAGGTCCCCGAACGAACTCGGGACCTTCAGCCGCGGCGCTCGCAGCTCCACGGCCTCGAGCGGCACCGGATCCTCGACCTCGCCGCCCATGCCCAGCTGCTCGCGAATTCCCTTCGCCGCCGCCTCGAGCTCCTCACGGGAAGGCGCCTGGTCCTCATACCCCCAACCCCAGTGCTTGAGCCGCCGCCCGGTCATCCGCAGCGAAGCGTCGCAGGTCCGGCTAGGTCAAGCCAGCGGGAACCATTGCCTGCTTCAGCGTGCGCTCCCGCATCCAGAGGAACAGGGGAAGCCCAAAGCAGAGGCCGACGAGCAGCGAGGCAGGTATGCAAAGCCACCACCACTTGATCCCGAGCTTCGGTCCCTCGACGGCAGCCCAGACGAGGAACGCGATCCCGGCGATGCAGAGGTCGAGCAGCAGCTGCGTCGACGGGGTGCTGGCCGTCCACAGCGAGAAGTAGCGGCCAATGCTGGAGCCATCTTCAGCGAAGAAGAGGACGAGGCAGACGTTCGGCACGACGAAGCCGACGACGGTGAGAATCAACAGCAGGCGTTCCTTCATCAAGCAGCCTAGGCGTGCGGACTGGCGACTACCAGTGCACGCCTTTCATCAGGTGCGCGAAGGCGACCGCCTCGGTCGAGGGCGCTTTGTCCGGCGCCTCCTCGCCCTTCCCCTTCGCCGCCTGCGACTCGGGGAACAGTTTGTAGGCCTGGTTGAGGATGCGGTCGCTGACCGTCGGGGCCATCGCATAGAGCAGCTCGCCGAAGGTTCCGAGCCGGGTCGCGACCTTCTTCGGCTGGGCGATCATCGCGCCGGCGATCATCTCCGCCGCCTCCTCCGGCGAGATCGCCGGGAAGACGTCGTACATCCGCGTCGGCGCGATCATCGGCGTGCGCACCAGCGGCATGTGGATCGTCGTGATGTGGACGCCGTCGTCGACCACCTCGGAGGCGATCACGCGGCTGAAGGCATCGAGGGCGGCCTTCGAGCCGACGTAGGCCGAGAAGCGCGGCGGATTGGTCTGGGTGCCGATCGAGCTGATGTTGATGATGTGGCCCGACTTGCGGGCCCGCATCGAGGGCAGCAGGGCGAGGATCAGCCGCACCGCGCCGAGGTAGTTGAGCTGGATCGTCCGCTCGTAGTCGTGGAAGCGGTCGTATGAGAGGCCGACCGAACGCCGGATCGAGCGACCGGCGTTGTTGACGAGGATGTCGACCTGCCCGTGATAGGCGAGGACCTCCTCGGCCATCCGCTCGATGTCCTCGATGTCGGCCATGTCGCAGCGGTGGATGTGGGCGACCCCTCCGGCGGACTCGATCTCCTGCTTGGTCTCCTCCAGCTTCTCGATCGAGCGCGCGACCAGCAGCACGGTTGCGCCCGCATCAGCGGCCTTGACCGCAGCCGCCTTGCCGATCCCAGAGGAGGCCCCGGTGATCAGCACGACTTTGCCCCGCACCGCGGCGCTCAGCGAGCGGTCCTTGAAGAGATCGGGGTCGAGGGTGCGCTCCCAGTAGTCCCAGACGCGATCCGCGTAGGACTCCAGCGGCGGCACCGAGATCCCCGAGCCCTTCAGCGCCGCCTGGGTGTTGCTCGAGTCGAAGCGGGTCGGGTAGTTGACGTAGCTGAGCATGCTCGCCGGGATGCCGAGCTGCCCGAGCCCCGCTTTCATCGCCCGGCGGGCCGGCGGGAAGAAGCGCAGCCCCGTCCGCACCAGCGAGGTCGCCGGGTCGGTCAGGTCGGAATCGAGTCGCAGCGCCGCCTGCGGCGCGTCGGCGGCGCGGGCAAAGAGGTTGATCACCTCGCCGGCGCTCTTCGGCGCCGGGTCGGTGAGAGAGAAGGTCTGCCCGTCGAGATCCGGCTCGTGGGCGATGTGGTCGATCGCGTCGGCGACGAAATCGACCGGGACGATGTTGATCTCGCCGCCTTCGATGCCGACCGCCGGTAGCCAGCTCGGCAGCACCCGCCGCGCCTGCTGCAGCAACTTGAAGAAGTAGTAGGGCCCGTCGACCTTGTCGATCTCCCCGCTGCGGGAATCGCCGACCACGATCCCCGGTCGGTAGACCCGCCACGGCCGCGAGCACTCCTCGCGCACGACCCGCTCGGACTCGTGCTTGGTGCGGAAGTAGGGATGGGTGTCGAGTTTTTCCGCCTCCTCGAACATGTCCTCGCGCCACTCGCCCTTGTAGAGGCCGGCGGCGGCGATCGAGCTGACCTGGTGGAAGCAGCCCGCCTCGATCGCACCGGCGAGTTCGACCGCGTGGCGGGTGCCCTCGACGTTGGCGATCTCCTGCGCTTCGGAGCCCGCGGTCATGTCGTAGATCGCCGCCAGGTGGAAGAAGTGGTCGACCTCGCCGCGCAGGGTGAGCAGGTCCTCCTCGGAGACCCCGAGGCTCGGCATCGAGAGGTTGCCGGCGATCGGCACAACCCGCGCCCCGTCCGGTCCCCATGCGGTCCGTAGCTCCTCCAGGCGCCCCCGCGATCCCGCCCGGACGAGGGCGTAGACGGTGCCCTCGCGCTGCAATAGACGCTTCACGAGGTTGCGGCCGATGAAGCCGGTGGCACCGGTGACGAAGTAGTTCATCGCTCTTTCATACACTCATTCCAAGAATGGCGCAAACGGCGACCGTGCAGATCCAGATGCCCGAGATGGGCGAGTCGGTCACCGAGGGGATCGTGCTCGAGTGGCACGTCGCCGAGGGGGACTTCGTCAACGAGGGCGACACCGTGGTTGAGGTGTCTACTGACAAGGTCGACGCCGAGGTGCCGGCGCCTGCGGATGGCGTCATTACGAAACTTCTCGTTTCGGTTGACGACGAGGTTCCTGTGGGAGCTCCGTTGGCCGAGATGGAACCTGGTGAGGGTTCGGAGGGCTCGGCTGCGGGGCCTGTCGCGACCTCGGAGGGGCCTGCGGGCGGGGGCGGGGCCTCCGTTCTCGGCCCCTCCGAGTCCGCGCCACCCGCAGGTGAGGCGTCCAAGGCTCAGGGTTCTAACGGAAGCGACGGAGTGCGAGCGACTCCGGTTGCGCGGCGGATCGCTGAGGCTAATGGCGTCGACCTTGGCTCGGTAGCTGGTTCGGGACCGGGCGCGAAGGTGACCAAAGAGGATGTGCTGGCCGCTGGTAATGGCTCGGGACTGGCCACTACAGGTGACGAGAAGGCTTTGCGGGGCCCCGCCGCGACGCTTGCTCAGTTGATGGATGAGAGTCGGGAGGTGCCTACGGCTACTTCGTTCCGGACTGTGGCCGTGGATACGTTGGATGCGAAGCGGAAGGCTCTCAATGCGCTGTTGAAAGAGCGCGGGATGAAGGTGTCGTTTACTCATCTGGTTGCTTGGGCGATTGTTCAGGCCGCTAAGGAGCATCCCGTTATGACTCGGGTCTTCGAGCGCAAGGACGGCAAACCGTTTGCGGTCGAGAACGGGCCGGTCAATCTTGGGATCGCCGTTGATGTCGAGCGCAAGGATGGGTCGCACAGCCTGATGGTGCCCGCGATCAAGGGCTCCGACGGCCTCGGCTTCGCTGCTTTCCACGGCTACTACGAGGAACTGATCACCAAGACGCGGGAGAACAAGCTCACCGCCGATGACTTCCAGGGGACCAACATCTCGCTGACCAACCCGGGCGGGATCGGCACCGTCGCCTCGGTGCCGCGGCTGATGAGCGGGCAAAGCGCGATCATCGCCACCGGCGCGATCGCCTACCCGCCGGAGTGGAAGCACGCCTCGCCGGAGCGGCTGCGCCAGCTCGGCGTCTCGAAGACGATGATGCTGACCTCGACCTACGACCACCGGGTGATTCAGGGCGCCGAGTCGGGCGCCTTCCTGCGCAGCATCGAGCTGCTGCTGCAGGGCGAGAGTGACTTCTATGAGGCGCTCGCCGCCGATCTCGGCCTCGACGCCGCGACGATCTCCTCCGCCCACCCGGCCTCGGCTTCGGCGCCGCCGCTCGGCGCGCCGAAGCCGGCGACGACCGAGCACATCGTCACCACCACCCAGCCCGACGAGGAGCTGCTGCAGGCGGTGCAGGCGGCGACCTCGCTGCTCAAGGGCTACCGCACCCACGGCCACCTCGCGGCCCGCCTCGATCCGCTCGGCCGCGAGCCCAAGGGCGACCCGGCGATCCAGCCCGAGAGCCTCAACCTGACGCCGGAGCTGATGGCGCGCGTGCCGGCCTCGATCCTGCGCATCGGCGTCCCCGGCGAGACCCTGCTCGAGGCGCTGCCGCGGATGCGCGAGGCCTACTGCGGGACGATCGCCTACCAGTTCGAGCACCTCTCCTCCCACCAGCAGCGCACCTGGCTGCGCGAGATGGTCGAGACCGGCGCCCACCGCCAGCCGCTCGCCGAGGACGAGAAACGCCGCCTGTTGATGCGGCTGATCGACGTCTTCCAGTTCGAGCGCTTCATCGAGAAGGCCTACCTGGGCCAGAAGATCTTCACGATCGAGGGGCTCGACGTGGTCGTGCCGATGCTCGACGAGGTGGTCACCCTCGCCCACCGCAGCGAGGCCGAGGAGGTCGTCTTCGGCATGGCCCACCGCGGCCGGCTCGCGGTCCTCGCCCACAACCTCGGCCGCTCGGTCGAGTCGATCCTGGCCGAGTTCGAGGGCTCCAAGCAGATCGACGCGGTCAAGGCGGTAGCGGGGATCCCCCACGGCGGCACTGGCGATGTCAAGTACCACTACGGCCACCAGGGCATCTACGAGACCAGCGAGGGCGAGAAGATCGCCGTCCGCCTCTACCCCAACCCGAGCCACCTCGAGTTCGTCAACCCGGTGGTCGAGGGCGCCACCCGCTTGATCCAGTCCGACTTCGAGGGCCCCGGAATCGAGCATCAGCCGAAGCGCGCGGTGCCGGTCCTGCTGCACGGCGACGCCGCCTTCCCCGGCCAGGGCGTGGTCGCGGAGACGCTCAACCTGCAGTCGCTGAAGGGCTACACGACCGGCGGCACGATCCACGTGATCCAGAACAACCAGGTCGGCTTCACCACCGATCCCGAGGACGCCCGCTCGACCCCCTACGCCGCCGACATGGCGAAGGGCTTCAACGTGCCGATCGTCCACGTCAACGCCGACGACGTCGAGGCCTGCTCCTCGGCGGTGCGCCTGGCCATGGCCTACCGCGAGCGCTGGGGCCGCGACATCGTCATCGACGTGATCGGCTACCGACGTTACGGCCACAACGAGACCGACGAGCCCGCATACACGCAGCCCCAGATCGCTGCCAAGATCAAGGCCCACCCTCCGGTCTCCGAGATCTACGCCGAGAAGCTGATCGAGGAGGGGACGATCGGCCGCGAGGAGGTCGACGTCGCCGCCAAGCAGCGCCACGACGAGATGTCGGCCTCGCTCAAGGACCTGCGCCACAAAATGGAGCTGGGCGACTACGAGGACCCGACGGTGACGACGACCAGCACCGGCGAGCTCGATCGCAGCGCCAGCCCGCCGGTGGACACCGCGGTGCCGATCGAGAAGCTGCGCGAGCTCAACCAGGCGCTGATCGAGGTCCCGGAGAGCTTCACGATCCACCGCAAGCTGCGCAAACCGCTGAGCAAGCGACTCGACACGCTGGAGAACGGCGGGATCGAATTTGGCCACGCCGAGGCGCTCGCCTTCGCCTCGCTGCTGACCGAGGGCGTCCACATCCGCCTCACCGGACAGGACACCGAGCGCGGCACTTTCTCCCACCGCCACCTCGTCCTCCACGACGAGAACACCGGCCTCGAGTACACCCCGATGCAGAACCTCGACGACGCCAGCGCCCCGTTCGAGCTCTACAACAGCCCGCTCTCGGAGGCCGCCTGCCTCGGCTTCGAGTACGGCTACTCGGCGGCAATGCCGAACGCGCTGGTCCTCTGGGAGGCCCAGTACGGCGACTTCGCCAACGCCGGCCAGGTGATCATCGACAGCTTCATCGCCTCCGGCGAGGCCAAGTGGGGGCAGACCAGCCGCCTCACCCTGCTGCTGCCGCACGGCTACGAGGGGTCAGGGCCGGAGCACTCCAGCGCCCGCATCGAGCGCTTCCTCGCCCTCGCCGCCGAGGGCAACATCCGCATCGCCAACCCGACCACGGCGGCCCAATACTTCCATCTGCTGCGCCGCCAAGCGCTGATCCGCAAGCCGCGGCCGCTGATCGTCTTCACCCCCAAGGGCCTGCTGCGCCTCGACCGCGCCGCCGCCACCCCGCAGCAGCTGACCGAGGAGCACTTCCACTTCATCCTCGACGATCCGACTGCGGCCGAGCGCCGCGAGAAGGTCGAGCGGCTCGTCCTCTGCACCGGCAAGGTCTACTACGACATGGACGCCAGCGAGCGCCGTGAGACAGCCGAGAACGTCGCGATCGCCAGGGTCGAGCTGCTCTACCCCTTCGCCAAGCAGCAGCTGACCGAGCTGATCGCCACCTACCCGAACCTGAAGGAGATCACCTGGGTCCAGGAGGAGCCGCGAAACATGGGCTGCTGGAAGGTCATGTCCCGCCGCCTTCCCGACCTGCTCCCCGAGGGAGTAGAGCTCGGCTACATAGGCCGCCCAATCCGCGCCAGCCCCGGCGAGGGTTACTCGGTGGCACATGCCCGAGAGCAAGAGCGGATAGTGCTCACGGCTCTCACCCCTGGCGCGTAGGCGCGGCGGGTCCTGTCACCGAATGGGGGGACCACCCGCGAGGAGCGTCATCGGCTGAGCTGCAAACTGCGGACCGGACCGGCAAGCTCCCGTAGAAGCTCGACTTCGAAGCTTCGGGACCCGCCGCGCCTAACGCCTTGTCCTGGTTATCGTCCAACTATGAGCGCTTTGAGAAAGCCGGTTCCGGGGCCGATGTTCACCTGGGTCAAGTGGCTTTCGTGGGTGGAGCTGGGGATTTTTGGTTTGTTGATCCTGTTCTGGCTCATCCCCGGGTTCGATACAGAGACAATGGTGTTCGGCTGGGCACACGGGCTTGGGTTCGTGGCCCTCTGCATCGTGATCTGGGTTGCCTGCGGCAAGCGCCAGGCGCCCTACACCTTGCTGGCGGCAACGCTCACGCCAGTTGGACCGGTCGGCAGCGTTATTGGCATTGAGCTGATTGAACGAAAGGGTTGGGGTATTGCGGATTCTCCGCAAAGAGTTGCGGAATCGCCGTAGATCCGCTCAGACAGGCTTGACCCAAAGCGTTTGACGCGGTATAGCTAGAGGCTGACTGTTCCTCTGAGCAGTCCCGTTTAGGGGAACGGCCGCGTCGGCATCCCTCCCTGGCTACCGACGCGCAGGTGCAGTGAGGGTCGCGCGGACCCCCCTGCCTCCCGCGGCCCTCTCTGCACCGCATTTTTGCGGTCTAGCCTCTGAGGTTGCGGAGGACTGTCTGCAGGATGCCGCCGTTTTGGAAGTAGGTGACCTCGTTAGGGGTGTCGAGGCGAACGGTTGCCTCGAACTCGACATCGCCGGCGGTCACTGTGACTTTCTTGACTTCGCCGTCTTCGAGGTCGCCGATGTCGAAGACCTCCTCGCCGTTGAGGCCGAGCGACTCGATGTTCTCGCCGGCCGGGAACTGCAACGGCAGCACGCCCATCCCGATCAGGTTGGAGCGGTGGATCCGCTCGAAGCTCTCGGCGATCACGGCGCGGACGCCGAGCAGCTTCGTCCCCTTCGCCGCCCAGTCGCGCGAGGAGCCGGAGCCGTACTCCTTGCCCGCCAGCACCACCAACGGCACCCCTTCGCCGGCGTAGGCAGTCGCCGCCTCGAAGATCGTCGTCTCCTCGCCGTCGGGGAAACGGCGGGTGAAACCACCGGCCCGCTCGACCAACAGGTTGCGTAGGCGGATGTTGGCGAAAGTGCCGCGGATCATCACCTCGTGGTTGCCGCGCCGCGAACCGTAGGAGTTGAATTCGCCCGCCTCGACGCCCTGCTCGATCAGCCATTTCCCCGCCGGGCTTTCTTTCTTTATCGCCCCGGCAGGTGAGATGTGGTCGGTGGTGATCGAGTCGCCGAGCAACGCCAGCACCCGCGCCCCTTCGATCGGCTCGACGCCCGGCGCCTCGGCCGGCATCCCCTCGAAGAAGGAGGGGCGGCGCACGTAGGTCGAGTCGGGCCAGGTGTAGCGGTCGCCCTCGGGGATCTCGACCGCGTTCCAGATCTCATCGCCGGAGAAGACCTCACCGTAGTTGCGGGTGAACATCTCCGAGGCGATCGAGCGGCCCACCAGCTCCTTGATCTCGGTCGCGTCGGGCCAGATGTCGCGCAGGTAGACCGGCTCGCCGTCGTTCCCTTCCCCCAGCGGCTCGCTGGTCAGGTCGAGGTCCATGCGCCCGGCCAGGGCGTAGGCGACGACCAGCGGCGGGCTGGCCAAGTAGTTCGCCTTGACGTCCTGGTTGATCCGGCCCTCGAAGTTTCGGTTGCCGGAGAGCACCGCGCAGACCGCCAGGTCCTTCTCCTCGACCGCGGCCGAGATCTCCGCTGGCAGCGGGCCCGAGTTGCCGATGCAGGTGGTGCAGCCGTAGCCGACCAAATTGAACTGGAGCTCGTCGAGATATTTCGTCAGCCCCGCCTTGTCGAGGTAGTCGGTGACCACGGTCGAGCCCGGGGCCAGCGAGGTCTTGACCCAGGGCTTGCGAGTGAGGCCGCGTTCGACCGCGTTGCGAGCCAGCAACCCGGCGCCGACCATAACGCTCGGGTTCGAAGTGTTGGTGCAGCTGGTGATCGCTGCGATCACGACCCGGCCGTGGTCGAGCTCGACCGCGGTGCCGTCCTCGAGCGTGACCTCGATCGCGTCACCGCTGCCGCGCTTGGCAAGCGCGGTCGTGGCGCCGCCGATCGCCGGTCGGGGCTTACCGCGCTCGTCGTCGTGGTCCTCGCCCGGAGGGTCGGAAGCGGGGAAGGACTCGTCGTTGGCCTCGTCGATGCCGTTGCCCAGCTCGCTCGCGGCCTCGGGGTCGAACTCCTCCATCGCCTCGAGGAAGGCCTCCTTGGCGTCGGCGAGCGGCACCCGGTCCTGCGGGCGCTTCGGGCCGGCGATGCTGGGCACGACATCGCCGAGGTCGAGGTCGAGCAGGTCGGAGAAGACCGGGTCGGGCGTGCTCTCGTCGTGGAACATTCCCTGCTCGCGGGCGTAGGCGTCGACCAGCTCGATCGTCGCGGTCGGTCGCCCGGTCAGCTCTAGGTAGCGCAGCGTCTCGGCGTCGACCGGAAAGATTGCGCAAGTCGAGCCGAACTCCGGCGACATGTTGCCGATCGTCGCCCGGTCGGCCAGTCCCAACGTCGGCAGTCCTGGCCCGAAGAACTCGACGAACTTGGAGACGACGCCGCGCTCGCGCAGCATCTCGGTGACGGTCAGAACCAGATCCGTCGCCGTGGCGCCCTCGGGCAGTTCGCCGCTGAGCTTGAAGCCGACCACCTGCGGCAACAGCATCGAGATCGGTTGGCCCAGCATCGCCGCCTCGGCCTCGATCCCGCCGACGCCCCAGCCGAGCACGCCAAGGCCGTTGACCATCGTCGTGTGCGAGTCGGTGCCGACGAGGGTGTCGGGGTAGGCCTGCAGGGAACCGTCGCGCTCGCGGCTGTAGACCACCTGGGCGATGTGCTCGAGGTTGACCTGATGGCAGATCCCGGTCGCCGGCGGCACCACGTTGAAGTTGTCGAAAGCCTCCTTGCCCCACTTGAGGAAGGAGTAGCGCTCGCGGTTGCGTTCGAACTCGCGCTCGGCGTTGACGGCGAAGGCGCGGGCGTTGCCGAAAGCGTCGACCTGGACCGAGTGGTCGATCACCAGGTCGACGTCGACCAGCGGGTTGATCGCCTCGGGGTCGCCGCCGATCTCGGCCATCGCGTCGCGCATCGCCGCCAGGTCGACCACGGCCGGCACCCCGGTGAAGTCCTGCATCAGCACCCGCGCCGGCTGGAAGGGAATCTCAACGCTGGGCTCCGCCGCGGCGTTCCAGGAGGCGATTGCCTCGACCGCGTCGGCCGTCACGGCGACCCCGTCCTCAAGCCGCAGCACGTTCTCCAGCAGAACCTTGACCGAGTAGGGCAGGCGCGCGACGTCAAACCGCTCCTGCAACGCGTCGAGGCGGAAGACCTCGTAGGAACGGTCACCGACCTCGAGGGTCGAACGGGCGCCGAAGGAGTTCGAGCTGCTCACAATCCCCATCCTAGGGATGCGAGCTCAGTACTTGTCCGTCTGGCCTTTGGCGACCGAGGCCGCGGCTTTTTGGCCGGCGTCGCCACTGGCGATCTTGACCGAGAGCGCTGGGGTCGCAAGCGCAAAGTGCGCGAGGGCGCGTTGCTGGAGCGGCGCGACGGAGATCTCTACCTTGTTCTGCTCGATCGACTTGATCACCGCGTCGGCGACCTGTTGCGGCGAGCCGGTACCGAGGCCGGGGATTGGTTTGGCGCCCGAGTCCGCGTACATACCCGCTTCGCGGATCGTTCCCGGCGAGACAATCGAGACGCCGATGCCGAGGGGATCTAGGTCGGCGCGGAGGCCGAGGGCGAAGCCGCGGAGGCCGAACTTGGTCGCGTTGTAGACGGAGGAGAGCGGGGTCGCCGACTTGCCCGAGAGCGAGGCGATGAAGACCATGTGGCCGGAGCCTTTCTCCAGCATCGCCGGCTCTACCGCACGAGCCAGGTGCATCGGGGCCTCGAGGTTGACGCGCAGCGTGCCCTCGAGCCGCTCGCTGGTGTAGTCGGGCAGCCGCCCGGTCCCGGGCAGCCCCGCGTTGGCGACGAGGACGTCGACCGGGCCGGCCTCGGCGGCGAGCTTCTCAGCCGCGCCTGGCTCAGCCAGGTCGGAGGGAACCACGCGGTGGCCGTCGCCGGGCAGTTCCGCTGCCAGCGCCTCCAGGGCCTCGGCCTTGCGGCCGCTGAGGATCAGGGTCGCGCCGCGGGCGGCCAGCGCTTTGGCGGTTGCCCGGCCGAGGCCCCCAGTGGCCCCAGTGAGCAGCGCTGTTCTCCCCGCAAGATCCATCGCAGTGCGCAAGCTACCAGCCACGGTGTCGAAGAACCGAAAATGCAGGCGAATCGCGAAATATTTGTGTTTGATGAGCAAGCGGCCGGACGATCGTCTACACTGCCGCCGTTCCGAATAACCGAAACGCCGAGTCCCGTGCGCCTCATGCGCCACGGGAGCGGGGGAACCACGTTTTCGGGGCTAACTCGCCTAGTTCAGGCGGGGGCGCAGGCTCCTATAGCGCCAGCCCGACAGCTAACCCCGTAGGCCGACGAAGGAGATCGGTTTGCGCAAGAACAGCAATAAGTTCAAGCTAGGCATAGCGACAGCAGGGGTGTTCGTCGCTCTGATTCTTACCCCCGGGGCAGCCTCGGCAAACTGCGGTGGCGGTGGCGTTTCGCCCGCCGAAACGGATGTTTGCACCCCCACCGCCAAAGCGCGGCTGCTGCCAAACGGGATGCTGATCCCGCCCAAGTCCGCCCCGCTTCAGGTGCAGCAGGTGGTCGCGGCGGCTAACAAAATCCGCACCAAGCCCTATATCTGGGGCGGTGGCCACGCCCGCTGGTGGGACCGTGGCTATGACTGCTCCGGCTCGGTCAGCTACGCGCTGCACGGCGGCGAATTCCTCGAAAGCCCGTTGCCGTCCGGCCCGATGGAGAAATGGGGCCTGGCCGGCGAAGGTCGCTGGATCACCGTCTACGCCAACGCCGGACACGCCTACGCGGTGATCGCCGGCTTCCGCTGGGACACCGCCGGCGACTCAAGCGGCACCGGCCCGCGCTGGCATGAAGAACTGCTGCCGAACACCGGTTTCATCTCTCGCCATCCAGCGGGCTTCTAGAGCCACGCCTGCGCCGTACTCCGCCCCGGCCCACTGGCCGGGGCGAGTTTGGCCTTTACATCCTCAACCACTCGGATAACGTCAAGGCGTAGCTGCTACACCCGACATCCGCTTGGCCGGCCTCTCCAAGCACTACGGCGAGGTGGTTGCGGTTGCAGGAATTGACCTCGAGGTCGAGGCCGGGGAGTTCTTCACCATGCTCGGCCCCTCGGGCTCGGGCAAGACGACGACGCTGCGGATGATCGCCGGCTTCGAGGACCCCAGCGGCGGCACGATCGAGCTCGCCGGCGAGGATGTCAACGGGGTGCCGCCCTACGACCGCGCGGTCAACACCGTCTTTCAGGACTACGCCCTCTTCCCCCACATGACCGTCGGCGAGAACGTCGCCTACGGCCTGCGCATCGCCAGGGTCGACAAGGCCGAGCGGGCGCGCCGCCGCGACGAGGCGCTGGAGATGGTCCGCCTGCCCGGCTACGGCGATCGCAAGCCAGCCGAGCTCTCGGGCGGCCAGCGCCAGCGCGTCGCCCTGGCGCGGGCGATCGTCAACCGGCCCCGGGTGCTGCTGCTCGACGAGCCGCTCGGCGCCCTCGACCTGAAGCTGCGCGAGCAGATGCAGGTCGAGCTGAAGGCAATCCAGGGCGAGGTCGGGATCACCTTTGTCTACGTCACCCACGACCAGGACGAGGCGCTGACGATGAGTGACAGGATTGCCGTCTTCAACCAGGGGCGGATCGAGCAGGTCAGCCCGCCGGTCGAGCTCTACGAGCGCCCGGCGAGCGAGTTCGTCGCCGGCTTCGTCGGCGTCTCCAACCTGATCGAGCGCGACGGTGAGCGCTTCACGATCCGCCCGGAGAAGATCCAGCTGGCCGACCCCGGCGCGCCGATCGACGGCCTGCGCAGCGAGCCCGGCCGCATCGCCGACGTCGCCTACGTCGGCATGGTGACCCGCTATACGGTCGCCCTCGATGCCGGCGGCGAGCTTCAGGTCATCCGTCAAAACGTGGAGGGCACGTCAGTTGACGCGGCCTCGGAGCAGGGTAGGGAGGTCATTGTGGGCTGGCGCCCGGAGCAAGCGGTCGCCGTCCGTGGGAGTTCGACTACAGAGGAGGAACCATCGTGAGAACGCGCGACGCACACCCCGCACGGACGGCATGGCTGATCATCGGAGGCCTGATCGCCACCATGTTCTTGCTCGCCGGCTGCGGCTCGTCCAGCAGCAGTAGCAGCACGAGCGGCAAAGAACTGCAGAGGGTTGGCAAGGGCGAGGGCTCGCTCAATCTGATCGCTTGGGCCGGCTATGTCGAAGAACCGTGGACGAAGCCCTTCGAAGAAAAGACCGGCTGCAAGGTCAGCAAAAAGGTCGCCGGCACCTCCGACGAAATGGTCGAGCTGATGCGCAGCGGCCAGTACGACGGGGTCTCGGCCTCGGGCAACGCGACCGCGAGGCTGGTCGACGGCGGCGACGTCGACCCGGTCAACGTCGATCTTGTCCCCAACTACAAGACAATCTTCAGCGACCTGAAGAACCAGCCCTACAACACCTTCGACGGCGTCCACTACGGCATCCCGCATGGTCGCGGAGCCAACCTGCTGATGTGGAACAGCGACGAAGTGAAGCCGACTCCCACCTCCTGGAACGTGATGTTCGATCCCAAAGTGGCGGCCAAATACAAGGGCAAGATCAGCGCCTACGACGACCCGATCTACATCGCCGACGCGGCCGTCTACCTCAAGGCGCACCAGCCCGAACTGGGGATCGAAAATCCCTACGAGCTGAACGAAGAACAGTTCGAAGCGGCGGTCAACCTGCTCAAGGAACAGCGCGCCAACGTCGGCGAATACTGGTCCGACGCGGCGAAGCAGATCTCCGCCTTCGCCGGCGGCGACGACCAGGTCGGCACCACCTGGCAGTACCAGTACTTCGAACTGAAGAACGCGGGCAAGCCGGTGGCAGCGAGCCCGGCCAGCCAGGGCTTCCTTCCAAAGGAGGGCGCGACAGGCTGGTCGGACACCTGGATGATCAGCTCCGAAGCCAAGCATCCCAACTGCATGTACATGTGGATGAACTGGATCGTCTCGCCAAAAGTCAACGCCGAAGTTGCCGAATTCTTCGGTGAGGCGCCGGCTCAGAGCCTTGCCTGCGACCAGACCGCCGACGTGGAATTCTGCACCAAGTACCACGCCGACAACCCGGGGTTCTGGAAGCGCGTCTACTACTGGGAAACGCCGCTCGCCGATTGCGGCAACGGGTCGAGCGACTGCAAGGACTACAACGACTGGGTCCAGGCCTGGACCTCGATCAAGGGCTGACCGGCAGCTCGTCGTAGTCGATGGCTAACGGGGCGGTCGTTGCGAGGAGGTCGGTGGGCCACAGGCTCGCCGGCTTCTTCCACGGCCGCCCCCGCCTGCAAGTCTCCGGCCTGTTGGCCGGCCCGCTCGGCTGGCTGGTTATCGGCTACCTGGGATCGCTCGCGGTCCTGCTGATCGCCGCTTTCTGGACCGTCGACCCGCTCAGCGGCGAACTGGTCCACGGGCTCAGCTTCGAAAACTTCGAAACGCTGGTCAACGAACCCGTCTACCGCGAGATCGTCAAACGCACGGTCCTGATCGCGGCCCTGGTCACCGTCACCGACGCGGTGCTCGCCTTCCCGATCGCCTTCTACATGGCCAAGGTGGCGAGCCGCCGCGGCAAGGCGATCCTGATCGTCGCCGTGCTGCTGCCGCTCTGGTCGAGCTACCTGGTCAAGGTCTACGCCTGGCGCACGATGCTCTCCGCCGGCGGCGTGATCAACTGGGCGCTGGCACCGCTGGGGCTGAGCGGCCCGGGCTTCGGCAGCACCGCGGTCTGGCTGGTGATGAGCTACCTCTGGCTGCCGTACATGATCCTGCCGATCTACGCCGGGCTCGAGCGTATCCCCAACTCGCTGATCAGCGCCTCCGAGGACCTCGGCGCCTCGCCCTTCACCACCTTCCGCCGCGTGATCCTGCCGCTCTCCTTCCCGGCGGTAGTGGCCGGCTCGATCTTCACCTTCGCCCTCACCCTGGGCGACTACATCACGCCGCGCCTGGTCTCCAACGACCAGTTCATCGGCAACGTGATCTTCGACAACATCTCCAACAACCTGCCGTTCGCCTCCGCCCTCGCGCTCGTCCCGATCGTCGTGATGATCGCCTACCTCCTGGTCGCCCGCCGGCTGGGCGCCTTCGAGCACATCTAGGCGATGAGGCTCTCGCGCCGATCGACCGTGCTGCTCCGCCTGGCGATCGCGGTCGGCCTCGCCTTCATCTACATCCCGCTGATCGTCATCTTCATCTACGCCTTCAACGCCAGCAACATCCTCGAATGGCCGCCGCCGGGGCTGACCCTGGACTGGTTCCCGAAGGCGATCGAAAGCCCCTCGGTCCACACCGCGCTGCTCACCTCGCTGAAGGCGGGGCTTGCCGCAACCGCGATCGCGATCGTGCTCGGCACCCTCGCCTCGCTCGCCGTCGCCCGCTACCGCTTCTTCGGCCGCGAGACGATCTCCTTCCTCGTGATCCTGCCGATTGCCCTGCCCGGGATCGTCACCGGCGTGGCGATCAGCAACACCTTCACCCAGGTGCTCGGCGTCCCGCTCAGCCTGCTGACCGTGATCGTCGGGCACGCCACCTTCTGCGTCGTCGTCGTCTACAACAACGTCGTCGCCCGCCTGCGCCGGGTCTCGGCCTCCTACGAGGAAGCCTCGGCCGACCTCGGCGCCCACACCTGGCAGACCTTCCGCTTCGTCACCCTGCCCAGCCTGCAGACCGCCCTCGCCGCCGGCGGGCTGCTCGCCTTCGCCCTCTCCTTCGATGAGATCATCGTCACCACGTTCACGATCGGCGCCGGCGAAGAAACGCTGCCGATCTGGATCTTCTCCCGCCTCTTCCGCCCCAACGAACTGCCGATCGTCAACGCGGTCGCGGTGCTCGTCGTGCTGATCTCGATCGTCCCCGTCTACCTCGCCCACCGGCTCACCCGCGAGGAGGGCGGAGTCGCCGCGGCGCGCGGCGGTCGCGGCGGCCGGATCGAGGGCGGTGGCGATGAGACCGCGGCCACCGCGATGCCCTAAAAGTCGTCTGGCCTTGCCTTAGACCTTGGAACTGTCGTTTCGGGCGAGGCGCTCGGCCTCTTCGATCCCCAGATAGGGGGCGAGGATCAACTCGACCAGGTCGGGCAGGAGCTTCTCCAGGTCCGCCGTGCGGCCGGCGCTGATCTCGCGCACGATCAGCGAGACGATGCCGCCGACCAGCGTTTCCTCGGTCGCTTCCGGCAGCGGCCGCGAGCCGCTGTGCTGGGGACGCCCAGCCTTGAGGATCTCGACGAAGCCCTGCATCGAGGCGCGGTGGCGGGCGGCGATCTCACCCCCCGCGGCGACCGGCTCGACCATGCAGAGGCGGGCCAGCTCGGGCTCGGAGGCAAGGAACCGCAACATCGTTGCCAGCGCTGCGCGCACCTGCTGCGGCCACTCGCCGAAGGACTCGGCAGCGGCGCGCATCGAGGCGCGGATGTGGTCGGCGACCATGTCGTAGGCGGCGAGGAAGCAGGCTTCCTTGTCGGCGAAGTGCTCGTAGAAGGTGCGGCGGGAGACCGAGGCGGCTTTGGTGATGTGGGCGACGGTGGTCGCGTTGTAGCCGCGCTCGGCGACGGTGTCGACCATCGCGGTGATGATCCGCTCGCGCTGGTTCTGGGTGATGAACTCGCGCGGCAGCCCGTGGCGTCCGGCGGGCAGCCGGGGCGATACATCAGGGGACGACGCGGGGTCTTTGGCTTTCGCCTTTCCCCGTTTCGCGGCGCCCTTTGCGGTCCCCTTGGCCACGGATCGACCATACCCGAGACGGTCGGCGTCAACCGCTACCGCAGCGGCTGGACCAGCAGCTCGTCCTCGGCGGCCCGCGAACCGAGGTACGGCATCACCGCCATGTAGACCAGCTCGGGCAGGAAGTCCTCGCCGCGTTCGATGTAGCCGCTTTCGATCCTGGCAAGCACGGTGCCGTAGATCGCCCCGGCGACGATTTCGGCCGTGCAGCGGGAGACCGAATCGGGCTTCTCCAGCTCCTCGCGGCCGCCGTCGAGGATGTCGGCCAGCCCCTGCAGAGTGCGATCGCGCCGCGACTGCGCGCCGCTGCCGCTGCCGTTCACCTCGACCACGAGGAAGCGGGCGCGGGCCGCGTCCTCCTCGAAGAAGCGCATCGCAGCCCAGCCCGCCGCCCAGACCCGATCATGCCAAGACGAGGCGCCGGAATAGGCGGCAATGACTCGCTCGCAGAACTCGGCGGCGATCTCGTCGTGGACGCTGAGAAAGCAGTCTTCCTTGCCGGCGAAGCAACGGTCGAAGTGCGAGCGCCGCGTTTCGGCGCGCTCGCAGACCATCTCGATACTGGTCTCCGCGTAGCCGCGCGTGCCGGCGATCGCGATCATTGCCGCAGCGATCCGGTCGCGGGCGGGATCGTCCGGGAGGCGCCCGGGCGAGCGTCCATTGGCGCTGCTCACATCCGCCCGGCCCCTCCCCCTGCGCTCGTCCTGGTCAAGCGGCGGCGCGCGCCTGCGCCGCGTCGGCCACCCGGCCCGCCTCCACCTCGCCCACATACGGCGTCAGCGTCACCTGCAGCATCTCCGGCAGGAGGCCCTTGACCTCCTCGGCGCGGTCCGTCACCAAGCGCTGGTGGACCAGCCAGATCAGCCCACCGACGATCGCCACCTCGAGCCCGTCGGGGAGCCTGCTCGCCCTCGGGTTGTGAACCCGCCCCTCCCGCAGCTTCGGCGCCACCTGCTCGAGCATCGCCTGGTAGCGGGCCAGCGATGCCCCGCCGGCGGCCTGCGCCTCGACGATGCAGAGGCGCGCCCGCGCCGGCTCGTTGACGACCATTTCGAGGAAGATCTCGATCCCGGCCGAGATCTGCTCGGCCCAGGACTCCTCCTCGTCGATCAGCTCGTCGAAGACCTCCGCGGCGCCGGCGACCGTCTCGTCGAAGGCGGCGAGGAAGCAGTCCTCCTTGCTGGAGAACTGCTCGTAGAAGGTCGAGAGGGCGACGCGCGCCGTCTTTGCGATCAGCTCGATCGTCGTTTTCTGGTAGCCGCGCTCGGCGACCAACTCGGCCGTCGCCAGCAACATGCGCTCGCGCTGGTTCTGGGCGACGAAATCGTGCGGGACCAGGTGGCGGCCCGGGGGCAACTTGGCGAGCCTTTCGGAAAGCGATCGCGAATCCGCCATTCCGGGAAGGTACCAAAAGATTCATCTGATGTCTACTTCCTTCTTTTACAGAAAACATTGCGTTCTGGTCACTCGATGTTTTTGAAAGCTGGTATACCTAGACAAAAGGATCTCGTTTGTAGAACAGGTGGAGCGATGTCGGAAGAACCCGCCAGCACCCTCGACAAGGAGGATGAGATTGCCTCGATAGTTCCCTTCCCTGGCCTGCGCTCGCGCCCGCCCCGGGAGCGGTTGCTGGAGGCGATGCTGCAGGTCAGCGGCGAGATCGGCTACGAGCAGGTCGCGGTCAAACACGTGATCGAGCGCGCCAAAGCCAGCCGGGCGACCTTTTACAAGCGCTTCGAGGACCGCGAGGATTGCTTCGCGCAGGCCTACCACGACGCCAGCGAGTGGCTCTACCAGCGCCTGATCGGCGCCGCCAAGCGGCAGCCGACCTGGCGCGAGGGCCTGCGCGCGGCGATGGCCGAGCTGCTCGAGTTCTGCGCCAACCAGCCGGCGATCGCCAAAGCGATCTTCGTCGAGGTCCATGCGGCGGGCGAGCGGTCGCTCGCCCAAAGGGCCGATTTGATGGAGCGCCTCTCCCGCGCACTCGACAGCGCGCGCCGCGAGATTCCCACTCGCCAAGCTCCACCTCCTGTTACGTCCACCTTCATGGTAGGCGCTATCGACACCCTTGTGTGCGCCAAGTTGATGGATGGCGACGCAGCCAAGGCCCCGGAGATGCTCCCGGGCCTCCTCTACTTCGTAGTAATGCAGTACTTCGGCGAGACGGCGGCCTGGGAAGAGATGACCGCGGCGCCGGTTGCAACCTGGCATTCGAGGCGCGATGCCGCGTCTCAACTTCCCTGATCGACTGAGGTATAGGTGCGCGGGTCAGCCGCGCACAGCGCTACAGCGGGATATTCCCGTGCTTGCGCTTCGGCTGCGCGACCCGCTTGGACTGCAGCATCCGCAGGGCCTTTATGAGCTTTGGCCGGGTCTGGCGGGGCTCGATTACGTCGTCGATGTAGCCGCGCTCTGCTGCGGAGTAGGGATTTGCAAAGTGGGCCTTGTAGTCGTCGATCAGCTTTTGGCGGCGCTCCTCGGGGGTCGGCGAGGAGGCGATGTCCTTGCGGTAGATGATGTTGACCGCGCCCTCGGGGCCCATCACGGCGACCTCAGCGGTCGGCCAGGCGACGTTGAAGTCGGCCAGCATGTGCTTCGAGCTCATCACGTCGTAGGCGCCCCCGTAGGCCTTGCGGGTGACGACGGTGAGCTTGGGCACCGTGGCCTCGGTGAAGGCATAGAGCAGCTTGGCGCCGTGGCGGATGATCCCGTTCCACTCCTGGTCGGTGCCGGGCAGGAAGCCGGGCACGTCGGTGAAGGTGAGGATCGGGACGTTGTAGGCGTCGCAGGTGCGGACGAAGCGGGCGGCCTTCTCTGACGCCTCGATGTTGAGCACGCCGGCGAGGAAGGCGGGCTGGTTGCCGACGATGCCGACCGGGAAGCCGTCGAGGCGGGAGAAGCCGCAGACGATGTTCTTGGCGAAGTGCTCGTGGACCTCGAAGAACTCCTCGTCGTCGACGACGCGGGCGATCACCTCGCGCATGTCGTAGGGCTTGGAGGGGTCGTCGGGGACCAGCGAGTCGAGCAACTCGTCTTCGCGCTCGGGGTCGTCGGAGGGCTCGAAGCGCGGCGGCGCCTCGAGGTTGTTCGAGGGCAGGAAGCTGAGCAGGTAGCGAGCGTCCTCGAGGCAGCTCTCCTCGTCCTCGGAGGCGAAGTGGGCGACGCCCGACTTCGAGTTGTGGCTCATCGCCCCGCCGAGCTCCTCGAACTCGACTTCCTCGCCGGTCACCGTCTTGATCACTTCCGGGCCGGTGATGAACATGTGCGAGGTCTCCTTGACCATGAAGATGAAGTCGGTCATCGCCGGCGAGTAGACGGCGCCGCCGGCGCAGGGACCCATGATCAGGCTGATCTGCGGGATCACGCCCGAGCATTTGACGTTGCGGGCGAAGACGTCGCCGTAGGCGCCGAGCGAAACGACTCCCTCCTGGATCCGGGCGCCGCCGGAGTCGTTGATGCCGACGACCGGCGCCCCGACCTGGGCGGCGAGGTCCATCACCTTGCACATCTTCTCCGCCATCACCTCGCCGAGGCTGCCGCCGAAGACGGTGAAGTCCTGCGAGAAGACGAAGACGGTGCGGCCTTCGATCGTTCCGTGGCCAGTGACGACGGCGTCGCCCCAGGGCCGTTTCTTCTGCATCTCGAAGTCGTAGGTGCGGTGGCGAACGAAGACGTCGAGCTCCTCGAAGGAGCCGGGATCGAGCAGCTTCTCGACCCGCTCGCGGGCGGTCATCTTGCCCTTCGCGTGCTGCTTCTCAACCGCCTCCTCGGAAGCCGAGTTGATCGCGGCATCGCGCAGCTCGCGCAGGTAGGAGAGCTTCTCCTCGTGGGTGATCGGGTTCTTCTCGCGCATCGGGCGCGGAAGTCTATTTACCCGCGCTCCCGAAGGGAGCCCTAGGCGAACGGCTGCTTCTGCGGTTCGGCGAGGCGATCCAAGAGCTGCTCCAGATCGACCTCGGCGAGGCCAGAGCCCTCGCCTGCCCGCAGCTCAACTCGGGTGCCGAAGCCCTTCGCGGCCATCGTCACCTCGACTCCCTCGACGGAAGCGAGTTGCTCGACAAGCTCGGGCTCGGACTTCATCAGCGTCCGTGCGGCCTCAATCATGGGGGCCGCTTCAACCAGCAGGCAGCGACTCCTCCCACCCTGGACGCCTGAATGACTCCGTTCAGGGGGGAGAAAGAGCGCCCTTCCGACATTGACCCATTTCAGGTGTGGTCAATGTCGGAAGGGCGCAACTACAAACGGAGCAGGCAGGCCTGGGGGCAGCATGAGGTGGTGGCGCGGCGGCAGCTGCTGGCGCTCGGGTTCAACGCGCGGGAGATTGAGCATCGGGTGAGTCGAGGGCGGCTGCACCCGGCTATGCGCGGCGTCTATGCGGTTGGCTGGCCGAAACTTATGCGAGCGCGGTGCTGAGCCATCGCAGCGCCGCTGCCCTATGGGAGATCGGCCTGGAGAAGCGAGGAGTGATCGACGTCAGCGTTACGCGGCGCGCCGAATTGAAGCGGCCGGGACTGCGCGTTCGCGGGCGCCCCGCCCTCTCCATCACGGACACTGTGACCCGGAATGGCATCCCAGTCACGAGTCCGACTCAGACCTCGAGATTCTCTTTCGGCCAACCGCGATGGAAGCCGGGCTTCCTCTACCGCTCACCAAGCAGATGGTCAATGGCTTCGAAGTCGACTTCTACTGGCCCGACCTTGGACTGGTGGTCGAGACCGACGGCCTGCGCTACCACCGCACGCCCTCGACTCAGGCGCGAGACGTACAACGTGACCGTGCCCACACACTCGCCGGGATGACTCCGCTCCGCTTCACCCACTACGAGATCAAGTACGAGCGTCCGAAAGTCGCCGCCGAACTCTCCCGAATCGCGAAGCGCTTGGCGAGCCCATCCGATATTGACCACACCTGAAGTGGGTCAATATCGGATACGCGTGTCTAGGACTGCCTGGAACTAGAAGAACGCCCCGCCCTTGTATTCGCCGAAGACGTCGCGCATCGCGCCGCAGACCTCGCCGATCGAGGCGTTGGCGGCCAGGGCGGCACGGATCGGGTGGAGGAGGTTCCCCTCGCCGCGAGCGACGCCGCGCAGGGACTCGAGCTTTGCCTCGACCGCGGCCTGGTCGCGGGACTCCTTGAAGGCCTTCAGCCGGGTTAGCTGGCTCTGCTCCGCCTCGGGGTCGACGCGGAGGATGTCGACGTCGTCGACCTGGTCGGTGACGTACTTGTTGACGCCGACGATGATGTCCTGGCCGCTCTTATAGCGCTCGTGGTAGGAGTGCGCGGACTCCTCGATCTCGCGCTGCATGAACTCCAGCGCCTCGACCGAGCCGCCCAGCTCTTCGACCTTCTCCATCAGCTCCCAGGAGCGCAGTTCGACCTCGTCGGTCAGCGACTCGACGAAGTACGAGCCGGCGAAGGGATCGACCGTGTCGGCCGCGCCGGACTCGTGGGCGAGCACCTGCTGGGTGCGCAGGGCGATCCGGGCAGAGCGCTCCGTCGGCAGCGCCAGCGCCTCGTCGAAGCCGTTGGTGTGCAGGCTCTGGGTGCCGCCGCAGACGGCGGCAAAGCCCTGCAGAGCGACGCGAATGATGTTGACCTCGGGCTGCTGGGCCTGCAGCGTGACGCCGCCGGTCTGGGTGTGGAAGCGAATCTTCATCGAGTTGGGGTTCTTGGCCCCGAAGCGCTCCTCGACGATTTTGGCCCACATCCTGCGCACCGCGCGGAACTTCGCGATCTCCTGGAAGACCTGATTGTGGCCGTTGAAGAAGAAGGCGAGGCGAGGGGCGAACTCGTCGATCTTGAGGCCCCGCTCCAGCGCCGCCTCGACGTAGGCGATCGCGTTGGAGAGCGTGAAGGCCACCTCCTGCACAGCCGAGCAGCCCTTCTCGCGGATGTGGTAGCCGGAGATCGAGATCGTGTTCCACTTCGGCACGTTCTCGTGGCAGTACTCGAAGATGTCGGTGGTCAGGCGCATCGTCGGCACCGGCGGGTAGATGTAGTTGCCGCGGGCCATGTACTCCTTGAGCACGTCGTTCTGGACCGTGCCGCGCAGCTTCTCGGAAGGCACCCCCTGTTCCTCGCCGACCAGCTCATAGAGCAGCAGCAGAACCGCTGCCGGGGCGTTGATCGTCATCGAGGTCGAGACGCTGTCGAGTGGGATCTGGTCGAAGCAGATCCGCATGTCCTCGATCGTGTCGATCGGGACGCCGGTGCGGCCGACCTCGCCCCGGCAGAGCGGGTCGTCCGAATCGCGCCCGAGCTGGGTCGGCAGGTCGAAGGCCATCGAGAGCCCGGTCGAGCCGTGCTCGATCAGGTAGCGGTAGCGCTCGTTGGTGTCCTCGGGGGTGGCGAAGCCGGCGTACTGGCGCATCGTCCAGAGCCGGTCGCGGTACATCCCGTCGTGGATGCCGCGGGTGAACGGGGGCTCACCGGGCTCGCCGAGACGCTCCTGCAGCCCCGGGGCAACATCGCTCTCGTCGTAGACGCGCTCGATCTCGATCCCGGAATCGGTGAAGACGCGCTCGTCATCGGGCCCGACGAGGGGGGCGATCGTGCGGTGGGTCTCTTCAGTAGCCATGCCGACAGAATATGGGGGGAGCGGAACATTGCGGCCAAGTACGGTTTGTGAAGGTGCAGGCCGGGAATAATCTTGGCTGCAAATCGATTTGCCGTAAGTCGCCATGAGGGGCAGCAGGGGGCGGCAGCAAACGGAGGAATGAATGAAACGTGTGACCCAGCCAGTAGGGGCCCGAGGGACGATGCTGTCAGCTGTAGCGGTGGTCGCTGCGCTGGTCGCGATGCTCGCCTTCGCCCCCTTTGCGTCCGCCACCAGCGACCCGGTCGCCAGCGGTACGACGACCGTCAAGCTCAACAAAGGCTTCGTCAAGAAGCTAAAGAACAGCGGCGTCAAGGTGCTCAAGCTGAGCCCCGCAGGCGTCAAAGGCAGCACCGTAACGCTGCCGGTGAGCGGTGGATCGCTCGACCCGGTTTCGGGCCTGGGGACCGTCGAACACAGCGGCGGGATCAAGTTCAAGGCCGGCAAGAAGAGCGCGTCGGTCAACACGCTCGTGCTCGACACGACGACCGGCTCGCTGAATGCCAAGGTCGCCGGCAAGAGCATGAAGTTCGCTTTGGTCAAGGGCTTCACCGTCGCCCGTAACGGCTTCGGCGCCAACGTCAGCGTCAGCTCGCTGAAGCTGACCGGCAAGGCGGCCAAGCAGCTAAACAAGAAGCTCGGCTTCAGCGGCAAGAAGAAAAGCAAAGGCAAAGCCAAAGGTCACAAGCGGGCCGCGGCTAGCAAGGCCGTGCAGCCGCCGTTCAAGGGCAATCAGGTCCTCGGCAGCTCTACCAGCGAAACGCAGCCGAAGACGGTTGCCGTGCTGCCGACCGGCAATGCGTCATTGGCGCTCAGCGCATCGGCACTGCAGAAGCTCAATGACATCGGTCCCCACGAACCCGGTAAACCCGGGCCGTTCTCGGTGAAACTCGCGACGATCGCCCCAACGAGGATTGTCAGCGCCGGTCCTCCGCCAACAGTGGCCTTCCCGATCGCCGGCGGCACGATCTCGCCGACTGCTTCGTCGGGCGTCGTCCAGACCTCCGGCGGCCTGGAACTGGTTCAGAGCCTCGAAGCCGCCCCGCCACCCGGCACCAAGGGCGTCACCGTTCTGAAAATGGGCAACATCTGGGTCGACCTCGGTGCGAAGACGGCCACGGTCGAAGTGACGATCACAAACGAAAAGACCGCGGAACTCAATAAAGGCAGCCTCGGTCGTGCATCGATCGCCGACATCAACCTGACCGGGGCAACAATCACGTCAGACGCCGCTACCCACACTGTCAGCGTGCAGAACGCCTCGGCAACGCTGCAGGCCGTGACGGCCGAAGTCCTGAACTCGGTGTTCGTCGAACCGATTGAAGGCAAAGGCAAAGGCACCTTCGCGGGCGGAGACCCGCTCGGGGTCTTCTCCTTCACCGCGCAGACCGAATAGTCGAGCCATAGATCCGGTTGACGAGAGGGCGGCCGTTTGGCCGCCCTCTCTTTTTTCGCCCCCGTAGCCGGAGATCAGATGCTCAGGTTTACTTGAGTTGCATTTGCGTATTCCCTTGTGTACCTTCAGCCGTACCGGATTGACGCCCAGGCGTCCCGGATTCGTGGACTCAAGTGCGCATGGCGCCGAGCCATGCGGGAGGGGAAAGGGAGTAGGAGATGTCGGAGCTGGCCAATCGCAAGCCCCCGCAGTTGCTTTCGCCGTTCTGGCCGCTCGAAGACCAGCACGGGGTCGGTCATGTGCGGCTCGAGGGCGAGGCTCCCCACAACACCGCGCAGGCGATGCCGCTGTTGCTCCGGCTCGCTGCGCAAAGCGAAGCGATGCGCAGCCTGCAGAGTGCCGAGGGAGCAGATCTCTCCGAGAGCGCGGCTTCGGTGCTGCGAGGCGAGATGGCAGAAGGGCTGCGCGAGCTGGCCGACCTCGTCGACACCGACAGCGCCGAGGTCATCCGCCTGCGCGCCAAGGGGCTCGAAGGCGGAATCGGCCATCGCGAGATGACCTTGGAAATTGCCCGTGGCGCCGCGTCGCCGGCGCTGGAGATCGTCTGCGGTCCGCTCTGCACCTGGCGAATGAAGACGCGGATCGGACTGCACTCGTTTCTCGCCGCTGCGCGCGACAAGGTCCAACAGGATCTGCTGGACCAGCTCGACGCCTCGCTCGACGATGCCCTGCGGTCGGTCGAAGCCGAAATAGGGGCGAAGGACATGGGCGTGCCGTTCAAGCTGCCGATGAACGTCACCGACCTGCTGATCTCGGCGGGCGAGTCTGCAGGGCACCCCAAGCACTTCGCCTACTTCATGCCCGAGGACGAAGGCATCGACGGACTGCCGCTGGAAGAACAGCGCACCCTTTACATGCGCAACGTTCACCTCGCACGCTACTCGGTGATCACGATCCCGCTCGCCGAAACGCTGCTCGACGGCCCGATGGCCGCCGGCGACGTGCCAGTTGAAGCGACGCTGATGCCCTGGATCCGCGGTCACGACCACGGCCACAACGTGATCGTTCCCTCCACCACCTACGAGAGCTGGATGGAGACGCTCGGGGTCGAGCCCTTCATGGCGCTGCAGGAGGCGATCGCCGACGTCTACGGCTTTCTGATGTGCATCTCAGAGCCCTGGCTGAGGATAGGCGGCTTCAGCCGCCTCGAGATGTGCGCCACGCACATGTCCGAGCTGCTGCACTACCTGCGCCGCGGGCCGCAGTACTTCGGCGATCCAGGCGCCGCCTACGTCGAACTCAGCTTCCTCGCCGAGAACGGCTTCGTCGAGATCGACGAGGGGGGCAGGATCCGCTGGAACGAGGAAGACTTCTGCCGCGGCATGGCGGCACTGGCGAGCGCGCTCACCGAGTCGACCGTCGGTGCCCCCGACGAGTCCGGCTCAGAAGCGTTCCTCGCCCGCTACGGCTGGCCGACGGAGACGGCGGCCAAGCGGACCCTCGACGCGATGCGCCGGGAGCTCGCCAGCGTTCCGACCTCGATCGCCTTCTACAGGACAAGCGACGTCACGGCGTCGCAGAGCGTCCCAGTACCCGCTTAGGCCGAAGCGCCCAACAGGCGCTCGACGCCGGACTTGTCGATCGTCATCTGCAGGCCCTCGCGCAGCTCGATCTTCGGTTCCCAGCCGAGTAGGTCGCGGGCGCGGGCGATGTCGGGGCGGCGCTGCTGCGGATCGTCGACCGGCAGCGGCTCGAAGACGATCTCCGACTTGGACCCGGTTACCTCGATCACGGTCTTTGCCAGTTCCAGCAGGGTGAACTCGTTCGGGTTGCCGATGTTGACCGGCGAGTGCACGTCGGACTCGGCCAGGGCGACGATGCCGCGGATCAGGTCGTCGACGTAACAGAAGCTGCGGGTCTGGTCGCCGTCGCCGAAGACGGTCAGGGGCCGGTCCTCGAGCGCCTGGCGGAAGAAGGTCGGGATCGCGCGGCCGTCGTGGGCGCGCATGCGCGGGCCGTAGGTGTTGAAGATCCGCACGATCGAGGTGTCGACGCCCTGCTGGCGGTGGTAGGCCATCGTCATCGCCTCGGCGTAGCGCTTCGCCTCGTCGTAGACGCCGCGCGGGCCGATCGGGTTGACGTGGCCCCAGTAGTCCTCGGTCTGGGGATGCACCTTGGGGTCGCCGTAGACCTCGCTGGTCGAGGCAATCAGAAAGCGGGCGCGCTTGAACTTGGCGACACCGAGCATGTGATGCGTGCCGTGCGATCCGACCTTGAGCGTGTGCAGCGGCAGCCGCAGATAGTCGATCGGGCTGGCCGGCGAGGCGAGGTGGTAGACGAAGTCGACGTCCTCGGCGATGTCGACGTACTCGATGATGTCGACGTGGCGGAAGTCGAAGTCGCCGTCGCGGATGTGCTCGATGTTCTGCAGCGAACCGGTCTCGAGGTTGTCGATGCAGATCACCCTGTGCCCAGCGCCGAGCAGATGCTCGCAGAGGTGGGAGCCGAGAAAGCCGGCTCCGCCGGTAACCACGCAGGTACTCATCGGCACCGATGCTATCGACCGCCCCACTCGACGGCCCCGCGGCCCAAGATTTGTGCAATTTGCGAGTTCCGTCACCCGTAACCCGTCCAGGAGGGGGGAGAACCGCTGTCTGTCCCTGCATTGACCAGGCATCTTGGGGCCACGGATCTGACTGGTGGGGGAATTTCGACGGGAATGAGCCAGGAACGGCAGGCGGCGGCGATGCGGGGAGCACGGCTCGAACGAGAGGGCTCCGGGCGGGCGCAGAGCGACGCCGCACGCAAGCGGGCGGCGATCGAAATGATCGCCGCCCATGAGGCCGCGCTGAGGCGGACGGCGCGCCGCTACTCGCTCGACGCCGAGGACGCAGAAGACGCCTACCAGCGGGCGCTGGAGATCGCCATCACAAAAGCGCCGACCACCGACGCGCGCGAGCTGATTCGCTGGACGCAGACGGTGACCAAGCACGAGGCGCTGGCGCTGCGCCAGAGTCGTGAGCGGCTGCTTGGCCATGGCGGCCGGCCAACCGATGCGGACGGGAACGCCGACCCGGTGGCGCTGCTGCCGGCGGCCGGCGACGGTCCCGAGCAGCAGGTCGAGCGGCGCGAGGCGATCGCCCGCAGCCGCGAGGCGCTGCAAGCGCTGAAGCCGGCCGAGCTGCGCGCACTAAGCCTGCTCGCCGAGGGCTACTCCTACGTCGAGATCGGCGAGCTGACCGGGTTCAGCCAGACCAAGATCAATCGGGTCCTGGCCGAGGGCCGCGAGCGCTTTCGCAGCCTGGTCTCCAGCAGCGAGGACGGCAGCCGCTGTCGCCAACTGCGGCCGCTGCTCTCGTCCTTCTGCGACGGCGAGGCGAACTCGCGCGACTCGGAGACGGTGCGCGAGCACCTCCGGGCCTGTGGGCACTGTCGCTCGACCGTGCGCGCTTACCGGGCGGCGCCGCGGATTGCAGTCGCCCTGGCGCCGGCGCTGGCCCCCTCGCGCTCGCTGCTCGAGCGTGTGCAAGAGCTGCTCGGCAGTCTGCACTCGCGGCTGCCGGGAATCGGTGCCGCGAGCGATTCGGCCGCCGTTCAGATCGCCGCCGGCGGTGGCTCCCGAGGCACCGGCATGGTCGCGCTCGCCAAGCTCTTCGCGCTCTGTGCCGGAGCGGCCGGCGGCGCCGCGGCCTGTGTCGCAACGGGGGTACTCCCGGCTCCCGACCTGAGCTCGCAACAGATGCGCAAGCCGACGATCGAGCGCAGCTCGCTGCAGCGCATCGAGGCAGAAGCCGGCGAAGCCGTCCAGTACGAAGCGGCTCCGTCGCCTGTGCCCGCACCGGACCCCGAGCCAAAGCCCAAGCCACTCCCGGAGGAAGAACCGGCCGCGAGCAACGAAGACGCGGCGGCAGTGGCCGCCCCGGTCGAATATGAACCGCCACCTCCACCGCCCGCGCCCGAAGCGGCGGCCCCGAGCGGCGGCGAAAGCGGATCGGCCGCCGGGGAGTTTGGGCCTTGAGAGCGTGGCTCAAAGCCGGCGCAACGTCTTGTCCTCCTATTGGATGGACAACGCGTTACGCCCTGGCGATCGTCAGCCTTGCCGTCTTCGCGCTGGCCGGAGCCCCCAAGGCGCGTGCGGCCCTGCAGCCGATCGACCTCAGCGTCGACGGCGGCGAGGAGAGCTGGCACGCGCAGCGCTCCTTCGCCCTGCGCTGGAGCAACCCGCCCGGCTCTGTGGCCGCGGTCCACTACCGCGTCCTGAATTCCTCCGGGCAGGTTGCCGTCCTCGAAACGACGCTGGACTGGCCCGCGACCGCGATCCAGCATTTGAGCGTCCCCCCTGCCCCCGGCGTTTACACCGCAGAAGTCTGGCTGGAAGACGGTGCCGGTGGCGAGGGAATGCCGGCGACGGCAAAGCTGCGCTTCGACGATGCCAAACCGGGCCAGGTCGAACCGGCGCCGGCCCCGGTGTGGATCGGCCGCACCGCGTTCCCCTTCACGCTCCACCTCGGCCACCCATCCGGGCCGCCCCCGCTCTCGGGCATCCACGGGCTCGCCGCCTCGGTCGACGGGCTTCCCAGTGGGAGCCCCTGCCTGGCAACCGCGACCTGCGGCCCGGACGAAGTCGAACTGCAGAGCGGTAACGGCGAAGGCTCGGTAACGCTGGCGGACCTTCCCGAGGGAACGAGCTACCTGCACGCCGTCGCGGTCTCCGGCTCGGGCAGCCGGTCGGCGCTTGCGGCCGACACCGCGTTGCACATCGACAAGACCGATCCGGTGACACTTCTGACGGGCAACCCCGAGGGTTGGTCGAGCCGGCCGCTGACGCTGATCGCCACCGCGACCGATGCCGCCTCGGGAATGAGCGCGAGCGGCAGCGGGCCCTTTACGGCGATCCGGGTCGACGGCGGGGTGCCCGCGGTCGCGGCTGGGGACGAAGTCTCGGCGACCGTGATCGCCTCCGGCATCCACGCGGTCAGCTACTACGCACGCGACGCGGCCGGCAACGTCGCCGACGGAGGCATTTCAAACGGCCGGCCGAACCACGCGCCCGCCACGGCCACGGTGAGGATCGACCGCGAGCCGCCCTGCGTCGCCTTCGCGGGCGCCCAGGACCCGCGCGAACCGGAGCGGATCGATGCCTCCGCCTCGGACTCGCTCTCTGGACTCGACCCGGCTCGAGGTTCGATCGGCGTCCGGCCGGCCGGCTCCGGCGAGCGTTTCGTCCCGCTGCAAGCCGAGCTCTTCGGCTCCGTACTGCGAGCCCGCTGGGACTCCGAGGCCTACCCGCCCGGCGAGTACGAGTTCCGCGCCACCGTTTACGACGCTGCCGGGAATTCGGCTTCCAGCACGAGCAAGGGCGATGGCTCGCCGATGCGCCTGTCCAATCCGCTGAAGGTCGCGACGACGCTGCTCAGCAGCTTTCGCTCGCGCGCCGTCCGCTACGGGCGCGGAGTCTCATTCGGGGGGCGCCTGATTGCCGGGCGCCGGGCGCCGCTGTCCGGGGCGACGGTGCGAGTGATCGAGCGCTTCGACCCCGGAGCCGTGCCGCGGGAACGCGAATCGACGGTGAGAACCGGGGCCGGCGGAGCGTTCAGCGTTCATCTTGCCCCGGGGCCCAGCCGCGACCTGATCGCGATCGCGCCTCCGACCGCGACGCTACGGGGCGCCAGCAGCAAGCCGCGGCGGCTGACGGTGCGCAGCAGCGTCAAGATGCGGGTCTCCTCGACGCTGGCGAGGGTCGGCGGCCAGCCGGTCGTCTTCCGCGGCGGCGTCGTCGACAGCGGCGTCGCGATGCCGGCCGAGGGCAAGGTCGTGCAGTTGCAGTTCCGCCTGCCCGGCCTGCCCTGGAGGGAGTTCCGCACAGTTCACACAGACTCGCACGGGCACTTCCGCTACGCCTACCGCTTCGCCGACGACGACAGTCGCGGCGTGCGCTTCCAGTTCAGGGCATTCGCCCCGGCGCAAACCGGCTGGCCCTTCGAGCCAGCCAGCTCACTGCCGGTACAGGTACTCGGTACCTAAAGCCTGCCTAGACAGGAAGCAGGTCTATCGCCTTGCGAACGCGCTGCTCGAGCTCGTCACGGTTGCGTTTCACGGTCGTCTCGACCGTGCGCTGGTGCTTGCGAGCTTCGCGCTCGACCCGGTTGCGAGTCTTGCGAGCCTCGGTGGTCGCCTTGCGGCGGGCGGTCGTACCGCGGCGCTCGGTGCGCTTGACCCGGCGGCGAAGCTCGGTGCGGTAGCTCTTCAGCTGTTTTTCAGCGGCGGTGCGAGCGGTGAACGGCTCGACCAGATCGGCGACCCGGTCGGTGACCGTGAGGACTGCGCCGACGGGGATGTCGACAGCGGTCTCGACCACGGTGCGGGCCTGATTCTTCTCGGAAGTCGAAGTTTTGGCGGAGCGCTGAGCTTTCGCTTTTGGCGCCGTGCCGTTGCTTTTTGCTGCTTTGGTCTGCGTTGCCATTAAGTTGAATCCCTTCGGTATGCGGGTTTCCTGCCAGGGGAAGTTCGCGAGTGTAACGAACATACGTTCTTGGCGAACACACGTTCTTAAACCTGTAGGGGCGCTTGGTTACTGGGCGCTGCGGGCGATTGCCAGGCCCTGCTCTCCGGCAGCGGCGGCGATCGGGTAGCGGGCGTCAAGGCCAAGCGAAGCCTGCTCCAAGGCGAGATCGCCGAAGCTCACCCGTCCGCCGGCCTCGCGCACGATCAGCTGTGCGGCGGCTGCGTCGACCGAACGGCACGACCGCAGGCTGGCCATCGCGTCGAAGCGAGCGGCCGCGACGTAGGCAGCGCTGATCGCGATCGAGCCGACCACCCGCAGGCGGTAGACGCGGCCGGCCAGCGCTTCCAGCGCCGGCAGCGCCCACTCCGGCTCCGCCGACTCGAGCCCGAGCAGCTCGATCTTCTCGGCGTCGTCCGGGCCGACTTCAATTCGTTCACCGTTGAGCTTCGCGCCCTCGCCGCGCCGGGCGACGAATTCCTCGCCCGCGCCGAAGTCGAAGACGTAGCCGAACTCGACCTCGGCCATCGAGTCGCCGGTGGCGACGGCGATGCTGAGGCTGTGGGAGGGCAGGGTGCGGCGGGCGTTGAGCGAGCCGTCGATCGGATCGATCACCACCCGGACCGGGCCACCTTCGCCGAAGGAGACCTCGCCGCGCTCCTCGGAGACCGCGACGAACGAGGCTCCCTGCGCCGCCAGCGCCTCCAGCTCGGCGAAGACCGCGTCCTCGCAGCGGCGGTCGATCGCCAGGGTCCGATCGCCCCCCTCGCCAACCCCCTCGTAGACCGTGCGATCGGCAACCCCGCGCACCTCGTCGAAGATCGCCCGCTGCGCCGCCACGGCGCGGCGACAGATTCCCAGCCAGTCTGCGGAAAAAACGTCCACCGAGGCCATCCTATGGAGGCCGCGCACTCGCTAGCGTTGGGGGCATGCTCGCTCTCGCCGAGGCCCAGCAACGCGCCGTCCAGCACGGCGCTGGTCCGCTGCTGCTGCAGGGTGCCGCCGGAACGGGCAAGACCGAGGCCCTGGCCCGCCGCTTCGCACGCCTTGCGGAGGAGGGCGTCGCCCCCGGGCAGATCCTCGTTCTGGCCTCTAACCGGCCGACCGCGCGGCGCCTGCAAAAACGCGTCGAAGCATTGCTGCCGGGCTCCTATGAGGAGCTCTGGATCGGAATCTGGGACGAGCTCGGCGAACGGCTCCTGCGCGAGCACTCGACCGCGGCCGGTCTCGATCCCTTCTTCGACGTCCTCGGCCCTGCCGAGCGCCTGGCGATCCTGCTGGACCGTCTCGACGACCTTCCCCTTCGCAACCAGGAAATCCGCGGCAACCCCGCGGGCCTGCTCGCCCGCTTGCTAGCCCAGGTAGACGAGCTGAAGGCAGGCTCGGACCCGCCTGAGCCCGAGCTGGCCGAGTTCTGTGCCGCCCACGACCGCATCCTCGCCGAGTCGGGCAACCTCGATCGCGGCGACGTCTTCCTCACGCTCAACAAGCTCTTGCATGAGCAACCGAGGGTGGGAACTGAAATTGCGACCCATTTTCCCTATGTCATGGTCGACGAGCTCGAGGATGCGACGACCGCTCAGCGAGCAATCCTCGCCAAGCTCGCCAGCGAGAACCCGAATCACCTCTACGCAGAAGGCGCTTCTCCGGCGGATCCTGGCGCCCTCGTCCTCGAGGAGGTGTTTCGCAAACCGACGATTCGTCTCTGGCGCTGCACCAACGAGCGCGCCCAGGCCCAGGCAGTCGCCCGCGAGGTGGAGCACCTGCTCGTCGGCGGGACTTCCCCCGAGGCGATCTGCGTTCTGCTCGGCAACCTCGCAACCGATGGCGGCGCGGTCGCGGCGGCGATGGAGGAGCGCGGCATCCCCTTCCACCTGGCCGGGCCGGCGGCGCTGTTCCAGCGGCCCGAGGTTCGCGATGCGATCGCCTGGCTGCGGGTGCTCGCCGACCCCGGCGACTCGGCGGCGGCGGCCCGGGCGCTGACGCGACCGCCGGTCGAGCTGCGCTCGACCGACCTGGCGCGGCTGACCACGATTGCCCGACGGCGCAAGATCGACATGGTCTCTGCCTGCGACGCTGCTCTGGAGAGTCCGCAGATCCAACCCGAGGGACGGGAGCGAATCCAGTCCTTTCTCAAGCTCTACGGAGAAGCGTCGGCAGCGATGGAGGAACGTCGCGCCGATGTCTTCGTACGGCGACTGATCGAGCGCATCGGCCTGCGCCGGCAACGGCTCTTCGCCGCCGAGCCGGAGGTCGCCGAGCGCCTGCTTGGCCTCTCGCGGCTGGCCGAACTCGCTGCCGCCTGGGCGCGGCGCGAGCCCCACGGCTCGACCCGGGACTTCGTCCGCTATCTCAGCGCGGTCGCCGAAGCGGGAGTCGAGCCGGCCGGCGGCGAGGAGCCGCGCTCGCCGGGTGCCGTGCGCGGCCTCGACGGCCGCAGCGCCAAGGGCACCGAGTTCGGCCACGTCTTCATGCTCGGCGTCGAACCGGGCGATTCGCAGGCCCGTTCCAGCCTCGTTCTCTCACGAATCGAAGGCGATCGCGAGGGGCCCGGCGAGGCGACGGAGGAGCTGCACGAGGAGGAGCTGTTCGGACCGGCCGAGGGCCTGCACGCGACCTATCGCAAGCTGCGCGAGGAGGTGTTGGAGGCGTCGTGGACGGCGGGCCGGGAGCTCTCGGAGCCGCGCCTCGACACCGTGGTCGACGTCAACCGGGCGATCGCCCGCCACCTCGAGCTGCTGAAGCTGGCGGCGCTGGCGCAGCGGCCCGGCGAGGAGGCGACGGCGGAGGCGATCGAGGCGGTCAACGGCCTCCTGCGCCAGGTCGCCACGCCCGAGCAGCAGGCCGAGCTCGACGCCTCGCCGCTCGATGCCTACCTGCTCGACTCAGAGCACGAGCACGACGGCCGCCGCCGGCTGATCGCCGCCCGCCACGAGCCCTCGCTCGAAGCCTTCCTACCGCGCCGCGGCGACGGCGCCCTCAGCCTCTCCGCCTCCGACCTCGACCTCTACCTGACCTGCCCGCTGAAGTACAAGTTCCGCCGCGTCTTCGGCATCCCCCAGGAGCCGACGATCAACCAGCGCTTCGGCATCCTCATTCACAGCGTGCTGGAACGCTTCCATAAGGACTCCGGCGAGGACGAGACGACGAACGGCGGGCTGGCCGGGCTGATGGAGCTGTTCGAGTCCGGCTGGCGCCGCTCGGGCTTCGGCTCCAGCGACGACGAGCTGCAGTTCCGCGACCGCGCCCGCGA
>DASYIY010000015.1:0-9752 GCA_035997045.1 Solirubrobacterales bacterium
TCCTCGTCGAGGTCGTCTTTCAACCGTTCGCGATCGACCGTCTCCGGCGCCACGGTGGCGACGTCGACGCTGATCGGCCAGATCTGGCGCAGCTGCGTCTCCAGCTCGTCGAGGTCCCATTCCTCAAGCAGGTCGGCGGCGGTGTACTCCTCGACCAGCCGCTCGACGACGCCCTCGATTTCGTCGCGGGCGGTCTCCGAGATGTCGCGGCCTTCGAGGATCTCGCGGCGGTATTTGTAGACCACCCGCCGCTGCTCGTTCATCACGTCGTCGTACTCGAGGACGCGTTTGCGGATCAGGAAGTTCTGCTCCTCGACCTTCTTCTGGGCGTTCTCGACGGTTTTCGTCAGCATCTTCGCCTCGAGCGGGACTTCGGTCCCGTCCTCGTCGACCGGGCCGAGCCGATCGAGGATTTTGAAGATCCGGTCGCCGGCAAAGAGCCGGATGACGTCGTCTTCGGCCGAGAGGTAGAAGCGCGACTCGCCGGGGTCGCCCTGGCGGCCGGAGCGGCCGCGAAGCTGGTTGTCGATGCGGCGGGACTCGTGCCGCTCGGTGCCGCAGATGAAGAGCCCGCCGAGATCGCGCACCTCCTCGGCGTCGACCTTGCACTGTGGCGCCATCTCGACCGTCTTCGCCGCCAGCGCCTCGTGGAAGTCCTCGCTGTCGTGGGTGATTCCCTGCTTCTTCAGCGCTGCGATCGCCAGGTGTTCGGGGTCGCCGCCGAGCTTGATGTCGACGCCGCGGCCGGCCATGTTGGTCGCGATCATGACCTCGCCCTTGCGGCCGGCCTGGGCGATCAGCTCGCCCTCTCGTTCGGCGTGCTCGGGCTTGGCGTTGAGGACAGCGTGTTTGATCCCGTCTCGTTTGAGCGCCTCGGAGATCATCTCCGAGACCTCGACCGAGACCGTTCCGACGAGGATCGGCTGCCCGCGTTCGTGGCGGCCGACGATCTCCGCCAGCACCGCTTTCCACTTGCCGTCTTTGGTTTTGAAGATCTGGTCGTTGTGGTCGGCCCGAACCATCGGCTGGTTGGTCGGTACCTCGACCACCGGGATCTTGTAGATCTTCATGAACTCGGTCGCCTCGGTGAGCGCCGTGCCGGTCATGCCCGAGAGCTTGTCGTAGAGGCGGAAGTAGTTCTGCAGGGTGATCGTCGCCAGCGTCTGGTTCTCCTCGCGGATCGCCACGCCTTCCTTCGCCTCGACCGCCTGGTGCAGCCCCTCCGACCAGCGCCGGCCCTCGAGGATGCGGCCGGTGAACTCGTCGATGATCATCACCTGGCCGTCGACGACGGCGTAGTCCTTGTCTTTTTTGTAGAGCGACTGCGCCTTCAACGACTGCGAGAGGTGGTTGACCAGGGTCCCATGCTCGCCGAGGTAAAGGTTGTCGACGCCGAGGAAGTCCTCGGCCCGTTTGACCCCTTTCTCGGTCGGCGAGACGGTCTTGTGCTTCTCGTCGTATTCGTAGTCGTGCTCGGCCTCGGAGGTGTCCTTCGATTCGCCGAGCGAGCGCAGCTTGTCTTTGGCCTGGACACCGTCCATCTGTTTGGCCAGGCGGGCGAAGGTGTAGTAGGTCTGGGCGGCCTGTTCGGGCTGGCCGGAGATGATCAGAGGCGTCCGCGCCTCATCGATCAGGATGTTGTCGACCTCGTCGACGACGGCGAAGTGGTGGCCGCGCTGCACGCATTGCTCGAGCGACGGCGACATGTTGTCGCGCAGGTAATCGAAGCCAAACTCGGAGTTGGTGCCATAGACGACATCGCAGGCGTACTTGACCTGCCGAGCCGCGTGGTCGTCGCCCTCCTGGATCGCGGCGACGCTGACCCCGAGCTTGTCGTAGATCGGCTTCATCCATTCGGCGTCGCGGCGGGCGAGGTAGTCGTTGACGGTGACGACATGGACGCTGTCGCCGGCCAGGGTGTTGAGGAAGACGGCGAGCGTCGCGGTCAGCGTCTTGCCCTCGCCCGTGCGCATCTCGGCGATCGCGCCCTCGTGCAGGACCATGCCGCCGATCAGCTGCACGTCGTAGTGGCGCTGGCCGATCGCCCGGCGCGAGGCCTCGCGGGTGAGCGCGAACGCCTCGGGCAGGAGGTCGTCGAGCGACTCGCCATCGGCCGCCCGTTTGCGCAAAAGATCTACCTCCTCGCGCAGCTCGGAGTCCTCGAGCAGCTCCATCTCGGGCTCGATCCGATTGATCGCCTCGGCGCGCTTCTCGTAACCCTTGAATTTGCGCCCCTCGCCAACCCGCAGCGCGCGCGTGACCATGTCCCTAGCAGCAGGCATTGCTCAAGGGTAGCGAGGGTGGTCGGGTTAAGACGCTAGGCGGTGCGGCCGCGCATGCGGCCGACGGCGCGGCGCGTCTGGCTGCGCTTGCGGCGCAGCTCTCGGTGCTTCTTCACTTGGCGGCGGATGTCCTCGGCGAGAGCGTGAATCGTGTGCAGCATCTCCGGCGAGGCCTCGCTTGCGCGCAGGGTGACGCCCTTGAGCCGCAGCGTCGCGCCGGCGACCTGGCAGTCTTCGATCGAGGGATTGCGCTCTTCGTGGAGCTCGACGTCGAGGGTCGCCAACTCCGAGACCTGCTTGCCGACCCGGCGGAATCGTTTAGCCACATGCCTCCGCAGCTCGTCGGTTACCTCGACGTTGCGACCACGTATCTCGATCCGCATTTTTCCTCCTTGGGTGTCGGTCGAACGATGCTACGCCCTTACAAGCGCCGGGTAAAGGTGATTGCAGCTACCCGGATCGCACCGGCACTACGCAGGGCACGGGCGCAGGCAGAGAGGGTGGCGCCGGTGGTCAGGACGTCGTCGAGGAGAAGGACGCTGCGCGGCACCTCGCCCCGCGTACTGACGTGCGGCGGGTGGCCGATGCGCTGGGCGCGGCTCTTGCCGACCTGGCGGCCCCCACCGCTACGGACCAGACAGGGACGCAGGGGCGCATCGAGACGCTGCGCCAGGGCGGCGGCGATCTCGGTGGCTGGATCGAAGCCGCGCGCCAGCGTGCGCAGCCGCGCGGTCGGCGCCGGGACGATCGCGCCACTGAGCAAGCTTGCGGGGGCCAGCCACTCGATCCGCTCGGCGATCAGGTCGGCGACCGGAAGCAGACGGCGGAACTTGAGCGACGCGACCAGGTCACGGGCGACTCCCTCGTGCGCCGCCGAGGACCAGGCGCGGTCGAGTCCCGGCGGGCCGTTTCCGGCGAGCGGCTCGGCCTCGGCAAGGCGACGGGAGCAACGGTTGCAAAGAACGGCGCCGGGGCGGCAAGAACGCCCGCAGGCGGCGCAGAGCGTGGGCAGCAGGCCGGCGACAACCGCGTGAAGAGCCTTCATGCCCCGATCCTGGGCGGCGAGGGCGCGCCCGTGGCGCGCCGGATGTCACGAAAGCGTCAGGGCTTTGCGACGCGGCCCGCGATGGCCCCGATCAGCATCGCCTCCGGCGCCAGCTCGGTGCCGCCGAGGAGGATCGAGTCGCGCACCCAGGCGCCGTCGCCGAGACGGCTGCCGTCGCCGACGATCGCCGGGCCCTGGATGCGGACGCCGCCGCCCAGCTCGACCCCGGCGCCGATCAGCGCCGGGCCTTCGACCTCGGCACCCCCCAGAGGGCTCGCCGAACGAATCCCAGCCGCAACCTCGGGCGCACCGGGATCGACCCGGACCGCACCGCGCAGGGCATCGAAGTTGCCCTGGCGCAGCTCATCGAGATTGCCGATGTCGTTCCAGTAGGCCTCGATCTCGTGCGAGTAGAAAGCGATGTCGCTCTCCATCAGCGCCGGGAAGACGTCCATAGCCCAGTCGGCGAAGCCGGCTGGATCGTCGGGCCCGGCGGCCTTGCTCGTTCCCGGCTCGGGGAAGAAGTCGAAGATCTCCGAACGGAACATGTAGATGCCACAGTTGGCAAGGTCGGAGAGCGCTTCGGCGGGTTCGGGCTTCTCCTGGAAGCCCTGGATGCGGCCGTCGGCCCCTGTGATCGCGACCCCGAACTCGCTGGTGTCGCGGACCCGCTTGGTGGCGAGCGTGGCGATCCCGTCGTGGGCCTCGTGGAAAGCGCGCATCGCGCCGAGGTCGATATCGGTGAGCGCGTCGCCGGAGATCACCAGGAAGCTGTCACCGAGGAACTCGGCGACGTTGCGGACGCCGCCGGAGGTCCCGAGCAGCTGCTCCTCGCGGCTGTAGGAGAGCTCGATGCCGAGATCGGAGCCGTCGCCGAAGTGAGCCTCGATCGTCTCCGGGAACCAGTGCAGATTGGCGATCGCCTGCTCGAAGCCATGGCCGGCCAACAGGCGCAAGATATGCTCCATCACCGGCCGGTTCAAGACCGGCGCCATCGGCTTCGGCATCGCGTAGGTGATCGGGCGCAGGCGAGTGCCGAGCCCGGCAGCGAGCACCATCGCCCTCATTCGCCGCCACTCCCGAGTGCCACCTTGAAGCCCTCGATCGCTTCGACCGGGAGCGGGTCGACGCCGCGTGCCTCGGCCAGCTTCAGCGAGACCAGGTCGCCCAGCATCGTCGCCCAGAGCAGGCGCGCAAGTCGGGTCTCGCCCTCGGCCTCCTGGCGCACGACGGGTGCGCCCGTGGCTGCGATCGCCTCGCCCGTCAGCTCGAAGCGGCGGCGCTCGCGCGGATGCTGGTCGGGGTCTTCGAGCAGGACGGCCGCAAAGGCGTCGTTGCTCCAGCCGCAGATCTCGTTGTGGTTAGCCTCGGGCAGCTCCGAGAAGAAGGCGTGGCACTTGGCGTTCTCATTGATCTGGGTCTTCCAGCGACGGGCTACCGGGGTGGTCAGGTCGGCACCGATGACGACCGGAGACGACTCCCCCAGCCGCGCGGCGATCTCGGCGGCACGCGTCTGCAGATCGCCGGATCGCTCAGTCAGGAAAGCCGCCGCTGCGTCGATATCGGTGTCGATGCGCGGGGCGATTCCAGCCAGCGCCGCAACCTCCGCCGCGCAGACCAGCATGTAGGCAACCGCCGTCCGCGGCGCCGGCAGGATCCCCGGCAGGCCGATCACCGGCAGGCCGGCCTCGCGCGCACCGTCGACCAAGGCGCCGCCGGTACTGGCGACGATTCGGCGGGCGCCGAGCGCCTCGGCCGCAGCGAAACAGGCCAGCGTCTCCTCGGTGTTGCCCGAGTAGCTGGAGCAGAGCACGGTCCATTGCGACGTCACCCAGCTCGGCAGCCCGTAGCCGCGAACGGTGACAAAGGGGGCGGTGAGCCGCCCCCCGAGCGCCGCCGCCGCGAGGTCGCCGCCGATCGCCGAACCGCCCATGCCGCAGACGATCAGGCCGGCCGCCTCGGCCGGTTCGAGCCGCGCCGATTCGACCCGCCAGAGGGCATCGCGCAGGTGGTCGGGGATGGCGAGGATGTCGTCGAGCATCAGGCCGGAACCCTCTCATCGGCACCGACCACGACGGACTCAAGAATTGCACCGGGGGCAACCTCGACCCCGGCGGAGAGGATCGAGCCGCTGACCCTGGCGCCCTCGCCGACCAGGCAGCCCGCCAGTACGACCGAGTCGCGGATCTCGGCCCCATCGGCGACCCGGCAGCCCTGCCCGAGCACGGCGCGCGGGCCGACCGTCGCCCCGCTCGCGACCTCGGCGCCGGGGCCGACCAGCATCCCCGGCGCGGTCGGCCGTACCCGCGTCTCGACCCGCCGCTCGAGGATGTCCCAGCTCGCCTGCAGATAGCGTTCGGGGGTGCCGATGTCCATCCAGTAGCCGTCGAGTCGCAGACCGTGCAAACCGTCGCCGACTAGCCGCGGGAAGACGTCGCGCTCGATCGAGACCTCCTCGCCGGGCGGGATCAGGTCGAGGACCGAGCGCTCGAGCACGTACATGCCCGCGTTGATCTCCCCCGGCACCGCCTCCCCCGTCTTCTCGAGGAACTCGAGCACTGCTCCCTCCGGGCCGCTGTGCACGAGCCCATAAGCGGAGGAGTCCTCAACCGGGTGCAGGCCGAGGGTCGCCCGCGCCCCGCGCTCGGCGTGGGCGCCCAGCAGCGCGGTCAGGTCGAGGTCGGTGAGAACGTCGCCGTTGAGGGCGAGGAAGCGCTCCTCGAGACGGTCGCCGAGCTCGTCGGCGGCAAAGCGGATCGCTCCGGCGGTGCCGCGCCGCTCGGGCTCGACCACGTAGCGGATCGAAACTCCGGCGCGCTCCTCCTCACCGGCCAGGGCCTCGCGCAACACGTCGGGCAGGAAGCCGCAAGCGAGCACGACCTCGGACACGCCGTGGCCGGCCAGCCACTCGATCATGTAGGCGAGGAAGGGCCGGTCGACCAGCGTCAGCGCCGGCTTCGGCACGGTCGCGGTCAGCGGCCGCAGCCGCGTCCCCTCGCCACCGACTAGGACTATGGCCTGCATCTATTCGGGCGTACCCGCGGGCACCGATGCCTCAACCGCCCGACCGATCCCCTCGTACTCGAACCCTGCGCCTCTGAGCAGAGCGGGGTCGAGGAAGTTGCGCCCGTCGATCAACAGCGGCCGCGCCATCCGCCCGGCCGCGGCGGTCCAGTCGAGCTCGGCGAACTCGGGCCACTCGGTGACCAGGATCGCCGCGTCGGCCCCGTCCAGCGCCCCAAGCGCCGAGTCGCGCAGCTCGACCGAGCCGAGCAGGCCGCGGGCGATCTCGCCCGCCACCGGGTCATAGGCGCTCACCTCCGCCCCCTCGCCTTCCAGCCGCGCCGCCAGCACCAGGCTCGAGGCCTCGCGCATGTCGTCGGTGTGCGGCTTGAAGGCGAGCCCGAGCAACGCCACCCGCTTGCCGAGCAGCGAGCCGAGGTGCTTCTGTAGCTTGCCAACGACCCGTCGCTTCTGCAGCTCGTTGACCTCGATCACCGCGTTGAGCAGCTGGAAGTGGTAGCCGCTGTTGCCGGCCAGCATCTTCAGCGCGCTGACGTCCTTCGGAAAACAGCTGCCCCCATAGCCGATCCCAGGCCGCAGAAAGGCGGGGCCGATGCGCTGGTCCAGGCCCATGCCGCGGGCGACTTCGGCGACGTCGGCGCCAACCTCCTCGCAGACGTTGGCGATCTCGTTGACGAAGGAGATCTTGGTCGCCAGGAATGCATTCGAGGCGAGCTTGATCATCTCGGCGCTGGCGACGTCGGTGCGGACGATCTCGCCGCCGAGCGGCTCGTAGAGACGGGCGACGGCGTCACCGGATGCCTCGTCGCCGGGGTCGGCGCCGATCACCACCCGGTCGGGGTGCATGAAGTCCTCGACCGCCGAACCCTCCTTGAGGAACTCCGGGCAGGAGACGTAGGGGACGCCGGGCAGGTCGCGGCGGATCGATTGTCCGGTGCCGGCCGGCACCGTGCTCTTCATCACCAGGGTGTGCCCGCCGCCGGCGCTCAGCTCGCCGACCACCGAACGGACCCGCGAGAGGTCGGCGTCGCCGGAGACCGTTGGCGGTGTGTCGACGCAGACGAAGAGCAGGCTGGCCGCGTCGAGCAACTCCCCCATATCGGTCGTGAAAGTGAGCCGCTCGGCGTTGCGGGCAAGCAGCTCCGCAAGGCCCGGCTCGTGGATCGTGATCTCACCCCGCGAGAGCGCCTCGACCTTCTCGGGCAGGATGTCGCGGGCGACGACGCGGTGGCCGACCTCGGCGAAGCAGGCGGCCGTGACCAACCCGACCCAACCGACCCCGACTACGCCGATCGCCTCTCTGTCCCCGCTCATTGCTTCGCTTTCCCCTTCTTTGGCTTCTGCTTCGGGATCATCACGCTAGCGGAGCGCGCGATTCCAATCATCTGATCGTTGGTCAGGCTGTTGAGCAGGTCGTTTGCCACCCAATAGCTGTTGTTGCCGCGATGCCAGGCGACCAGCGAAAGGCGATCGCCATCTACGAAGAACTCGTATTCGCGGCCGTTGATCGTGCGGGTTTCGCTCGGGTTGGCGAGGATTGGTGGGTCGGTCCACCCCTGGATACCCTGCAACCCGAAGTAGTGGATTTCGTAATAGGGGCCGAACTCGGCGACCATCCGATAGGCCGCGTGGCGGTCATCGTTGGTGTCCCTGACGTGATAGACGCGCGGATCCTGAATGTGTTCGTAGCTGTTGCTTTCAACGTAGCTCGCTTCTGACGGCAGCCGGGTCGGGTAGAAAACCGGAAAGCCGCTGCCAAGCTTGCGGGCAGCGGCCTTGGCCTCGAGTTCGCCTGCTTCGCGCGCCGACACCAAACCATCGCTGCCGGGTGGCCTCGCTTTGATGTGCGGCTTTTCGCTCTTCGGCCCACCCTTGTCACCGCTCTTCTTGTGCCGATGCTTGACGCCAGGCGCCAGGCTTTCCCCCGAGTTGCGCGGGCCGGCGCTCGCTTCGATTCCGAGGAACTTATTGACCGCGCCGTGGATCGCGCCCTCGGAAGCGTAGACGTAGCTCGGTCCGAGTTCAGCCGGAAAGTGGATCTCCTTGACCGCCGCGTTGCGCGAGGCGACAAAGAGCTTCAGCACTTGCAGCATCGTCTCGGTGTCGCTGATGTCTGAGGTCGTGTACTTGGTGAAGATGTCGATCAGGTCGTTCTGGCCGAAGGCGAGCTTGGAGATCGGCACCCGCTCGCGGGCGGCGCTGAGGAAGTCCTGCTGGCGGGCCGAACGAACGATGTCGGTGTCGGTGTGGCGGTAGCGAACGTACTCCAGTGCCCGTTTCCCGCAGAGCAGCTGGTAGCCCGGCTTGATGTTGATTTCCGAATACTGTTCGGAGGCGGGCACGCCGACGTTCGAGTGGTAGTAGCGACGGTCGACGTCGGTGTAGACGCAGCCAATCGCGTCGACGGCGCGGACGAAGCCGAGGAAGTCGACGTTGACGACGTGGTTGATCGGCAGCCCGGTCAGTTCCTTGACCACGCGCAGGGTCAGCTTCGGTCCGCCGTCGGTGTAGGCGGCGTTGAACTTTTCCGTGCCGAAGCCGGGGATTTCGACCTTGAGGTCACGCGGGATCGACATCACCGCGATCGCGTTGCGGTCCGGGTCGAGGCGCAGCAGGATCGTCGTGTCCGAGCGACCGGGGTCTCCCTGCAGGCTGGCGCGCTTGTCGGAGCCGAGGATGAGGATGTTCTCGGGCTCGCCGCCATGGACCTGGGAGAGGTAGCGGTGAAGCTTGCCGAGGTGGTTGTGGTGCGAGAGGGCGGTGGCGATGCTGCCGATGTAGAGCAGGATGCTGGCCGAGGTGGCGGCGGCCACGGCGACGACGATGATGAATGAGCCGAGGGAGAAGCGCCACCAGTAGCGCTTCCGCTTCGGCGGCGGCTCGTGGTCGCCGGAGGGCGGCGGCTTGCTGAAGACCGGCTCAACCAAAGTCGATCAGGGTTCGAGCCGGTCGGGAAGCGAGCGCAGGAAGGTGTCGAGCGTCTGCTGGTAGGTGTGTAGCGAGGAGACCGAGACCCACTCCTCGGGGCCGTGATGCCCTTCGCCGGTTGGCCCGAACTCGACCGCTGGCACGCCCACCCGCAGGAAGGAGACCGCATCGGAGGCGCCGTCGCGGCCGACGCTCATCGGCTCGCCGTCGTGGTGCGCCGTCGTCGCCTCGCGCAACGTCCGCACATAGGTCAGGTCGCGGTCGACCACGGCGGGCGGGCGGGCGAAAAGCGGTTCCACCTCGGCATCGGGAACGCCCTTGACCTGCTCCAAAATCGAAGCGGGGTCCTGATCGGGCAGGTAGCGGATGTCGACGTCGATGGCGCATCGGTCGGGCACCTTGTTGAGCGCGTCCCCACCCACGATCCGGCCGAGATTGATCGAGGGGCGGTCGAACAGCTCAGAGCTGTGCCG
>DASYIY010000016.1:0-38900 GCA_035997045.1 Solirubrobacterales bacterium
CGGCGGCGATCCCCTTTCCGAGAGCCGAAACCACTCCGCCGGTGACGAAGATGAAGCGGGTGTCTCCTTGGGAAGGTCTGCTCATGCTCTGCCGAGCGAGTCTAGCCAGCGCAGTGGCGGAACCGAGTCGATCGTCGCCGAGATCGAACGCAACTCTCCGTAAATGGTCAGTCCGGCGACCACTGCGAGCGCGATTAGGCGCGCATCCGGGCTCAGAGTCGTCAGCAACCAGACCCCGCCGACGGCGCCGACGAGGTTCGAGCCGGCGTCGCCGAGCATCGCCCGCTCGCGCAGGGTGAACCAGGCGCCGACCAGGACCGGACCGGCGAAAATGCCAAGCAGCTCCAGCGGCGCCAGGGTCCAGACGCCGAGGCAAAGGCCCGCGCCGAGCAGCGCCAGCCCCTTCTCCGCCCGGCCCGGCCGCAGGTCGAGCAGGTTGAAGAGGTTGGTGGCGAGGATCAGCAGCCCGACGTCGGCGAGGTACCGCCACGATTCCAGGCCGCGACCGGAGACCACGTAGGCGGCGAGCGCCAGCGCCCCCAGCGCCTTCACCGCCCCGGTCGAGAGGCTGCCCGCGCGCAGCGCCCGCGCGTGCCCGCGCCAGCCGCGTGGCGTGGTCGCGTCCTCGCCGCGGCCGAGTGCGTCGTCGAGGAAGCCGAGGAAGGCGACCCCGAGCAGGTATGGCATCCACTGCCGCAGTCCGGGCGCCAGCAGGTCGAGGTCGCCGCGATCGTTGAGGAAGGCCAGGGGCGCCAGAGCCACCAATGCCGTCGTCGCCAGTACGGCGCCAAGCGGAAAGGCGAGCCTCGCCCCCCGGTAGTTCACCCGCGCCAGGCCGGCATCGAGCAGCCCCCTGGTCCCCGCCGGCACGATCAGCAGGGCGACGGCGATCGCGACCGGAAAGCCGACCCAAGCCACGCTCAGCGCGCCCCGGCCGGTGGCAACAGGTCCGGCAGCAGGCGGTCGGCGGAGCCCTTGACCCCGAAGCTGCCCTCGGCGCCGAGCAGGGCGAACACCGTCGCCACCTGCCCCGCGGCCGTATCGACGTCGTCGACGCTGGAGAGATCATTGCCGCCGAAGAAGGAGACCGAGGACGGTTCGGCGGTCGAGGTCTCGACGCCGACCGCCGGGGTGCGGGTCCCAGTGATGCCGCTCATCAACGCCGATTCGAGCTGCGCCGCGGTCGAGCGCTGCACCGGACCCATCTCTTCGGGCTGCTGGCGGACGACGACGACGCCGTCGAGCGCGCCGAAGTTGCCGCTGGCGCGCGAGAAGAGCTGGTTGCGGACCCGGTCGAGCAGCGTGCCCCCGCGGACGAGCTGCCGTCCCGCGCCCGTCCCGAACGCCGTCAGCGTGTCGGGATTTGTCCCGATCTCGGCAAAGCGGGTTTTCGCCAGGTCGTCGGAGAGCCCCCGCAGGTCGACCGGCTCGCGCACCACCCCGATCCCGACCAGTCGTGCCCCGGTGGGACTAAGCGCGTCCTCGATCGCCGAGGACGTGTCGCCCGGGAGGTCGCCGAGCGCGACCACACCGATCCGCCTGCCGGCTAGCCGGTTGCGCACCAGCGCCGGGTAGACCCGGCTGGCGAATTCGTCGGAGCGAGCCAAGCGGCCGTTCAGTTCGTCGGCCCGCGCACGCGCGTCCTTGAGGTTGCCGGTGAGGCTGTTCTCGAGGTCCTTACGGGTGTTGGTCAGGGCGTCGCCGCCGAACTCGGCGCCGATCAGGATCCCGATCGCCAGGGCGAGGAAGACGGCGACCAGCGAGGTCGCGTGGTATCGGGCGCTGTATCCCATTCGCGAGCAGGCTAGATGCTCTCGGGCACCCAGGCTCTAAAAGCCCAGCCAAATCCGGATCTTCAGCCAGACCAGCTGAACCAGATCATTGAGCGCGGGCGAGGTGACGATCACGACCGCGAGCAAGATCGCGAAGGCGGCGAGGAAGAGCACCAGCGGGCCGAAGGGCGAGCTCGGGTTGTAGAGCCTGCTCACCCCCTTGGCATCGACCAGCTTCTCCCCGATCCGCAGGCGGGTGAGGAAGGTCGAGGACATGCCGCCGCGCTTGCGGTCGAGGAACTCGATCAGGTTGAAATGGGCGCCGACGCTGACGATCAGCGTCGCCCCCTTCTCGTAGGCGAGCAGCATCGCCACGTCCTCGCTGGTGCCGGCGGCCGGCAGCAGCGTGTGGGTGAGGCCCATGTCGAGCAGGCGCTGGCGCCCCGGCGCGCGGCCGTCGGGATAGGCGTGGACGATCAGCTCGGCGCCGCAGCGCAGCGCCTCATCGCCGGCCGAGTCCATGTCGCCGAGGATCACGTCGGGCTTCATCCCCGCCTCGAGCACCCCGTCGGCGCCGCCGTCGACGGCGACCACCAGCGGCCGCACGTCGCGGATGTAGGCACGTAGCGCCTTCAGGTCGCGGCGATGGCGATCGCCACGGACGACGATCAGCACGTGGCGGTCGCGGAAGGAGGCACGCGTCGGCGGGAACTCGATGCTGCCGGTGAGCAGGTCGGTCTCGCCGCGCACGTGGGCAACGGTGTTCTCGGCGAACTCGGCCAGGGCCTCGTCGACCCGCTCGAGCTGCTCGTTGCGCTGGCGCTCCAGCTCCTCGACCTCGAGCAGGCGCCCATTCAGGAGCTCGCGCCCGCCGACCACGAGGGCGCCACCGACGATCGTCACCCGGTCGCCGTCGCTGAGCAGCTCGAAGGGATCGCTCTCCTCGGCGTCGAGCAGCGTCACCCCGGCCTGGGCCAGCAGCAGCGGCCCGGCGTTGGGGTAACGCCCATTGGAAGAGGCGGCGGCGTTGACCACCGCGCCCACACCGGTCGCGATCAGCTCCTCGGCCGCGATCCGGTCGATGTTGACGTGGTCGATGACGGCGATGTCGCCGGGAACGAGGCGCTTGACCAGGTGCTTGGTGCGGCGCCCGAGCCGCACCGTGCCCTCGATTACCTCGTCGGCGGGCGCCCCGTTACGGCGTGAGAGCAGGGCGGGAAGACGACGGCGACTGGAGGTAGCCACTGCAGCAGGTTAACCGCCCTGACAAGCGGATCAAACCGCCTCGGATCGCGATCAGGCCGCGGCGAGCAGCTCGCGGGCGTGGCGAGTGGCGGCCTCGTCGGAGCGCTCGCCGCCGAGCATGCGGAGGATCTCCTCGACCACGCCCTCGCCGTCGAGGCGGCGGACCGTGGCACTCGCCCGCTCGCCGGAAACGTCCTTTTCCAGCGTGAAGTGCGTTTCGGCAAGCGAGGCGACCTGGGGAAGGTGGGTGATGCAGAGAACCTGGCGGTTCTCGCCGAGAGCGCGCAACCGCTCACCGACGGCGCGGGCGGTCTTCCCCCCCACCCCGGCGTCGATCTCGTCGAAGACCAGTGTGCCCACGCCGGCCGCACCGCCGAAGCCGCTCAGCGCCAGCATCACCCGCGAGAGCTCGCCGCCCGAGGCCGCGTCGCGCAGTGGCGCCGCCTCCAGGCCCGGGTTCGGCGCCAGCTTCAGCTCGACCGTCTCGGCGCCGCCGAGTCCGAAGCCGTCGGGGTGCGGCTCCAGCACGACCTCGAGCCGCGCTCCCGGCATTGCCAGCTTCTCCAGCTCGCCGGCAACCTCGCGCTCCAGTGGCGGCGCGGCTTTCGCCCGAGCCTTGCCGAGCCTCGCCCCGAGCTTGGCCCGCTGCGCTTCGGCCTCGGCCAGGGCGGCCTCGGCCTCGGCCCAGTGCTGCTCGGCGTTCTCCAGGCGTGAGATTTCGGTGCGGCAGTGCTCGGCGTGGGCGAGAACCGACTCGACCTCGCCGCCGTGCTTGCGCTGCAGCCGGTCGAGAGCCTCGAGGCGCTCTTCGATCGCCGCGAGCCGGCCCGGGTCCGCCTCGAGACCGTCGAGGTAGCCGCGCAGCTCGCCGGCGACGTCGCCGAGCTCGATCGCCAGGGCGCCGATCCTCGCTGCGAGCGCGTCGAGGCTGGTATCGACCCCGCCGACTCCCTGCAGCAGCGCTTCCGCCTGGGCCAGGGATCCGACAGCCCCACCCCCGTCCTCTTCGGCACCGATCGCAGCTGCCTGGGCTCCCGCCGCCGCCTCGCGCAAGCCCTCGGCGTGGTGCAGCCGCTCGCGCTCGCCGGCCAGGCCATCCGTCTCATCGGGATCGGGCGCCACCTCCTCGATCTCCGCCAGCTCGTAGCGGAGAAGGTCGAGGTCGCGCTCACGCGACCCGTCGCGCTCACGCAGCTCCTCCAACTCCGCCGCAAGCCGCAGGCACTCTCGATGCGCCGCCCGATAGCTCTCGCGCAGTTCCAAATGGCTGGAACCTGCGAACCCGTCCAGCACCTCCATCTGAGCCGAAGAGATGGTCAGCTTGCGGTGCTCGTGCTGACCGTAGAAAGCAAGCAACCGCCCCCCGAGCAGTTTCAAGTCCGAGGCCGAAGCGGCGCGCCCGGCAACGAAAGCGCTGGTCCTCCCGCTCGCGCCGACGCGGCGACCGAGCACGACCTCATCCGCCCCACTGGGCAGCCGCTCCCGAACCTCCGCCATCTCAGGCTCGTCCAGCATCCCCGCGGGAAGGTCGAACACACCCTCGACCCAGGCCTCCTCGGCCCCCGGCCGAACAATCTGCGACCGAGCCTTGCCCCCCATGAGCAGATCGAGCGAGTGCGCCAGCACGGTCTTTCCCGCCCCAGTCTCACCGGTGATCGCGTTGAGCCCCTCGCCAAGCCGTAGTTCCGCCCTCTCGATCAAGAGCAGGTTCTCAATTCTCAGCTCACGCAACACCCCTCTGTATCTAGCACCAGGAGCGGACCGACAGCTGCCTACGCCTCAGCCGTGGCGGGCTCCGGAGCGCCTTCCGCGTGCTGGACGAAGTCCCGAGAGCGAACAAGCGCAAAGCCGAGCGCCGCACCGGCAAAGGAGAGCACCGCGGCGATCAGGATTATCTCGTTGAAGGCGCCGACGAAGGCGACGTCGGAGGCGTGAACGACCTCTGGGCGGATTCGGGCGGGAGTCACCGCCGCGGCCGCTCGCGAGCCGCCCGAAGCGACGATTTCGCCGAGCCCGCTCGGTGCGTGGGGCAGCAGTTCGGAGAGCTTCGAGTTGACGCTCGACTGGAAGACCGCGCCGAGCCCGGCGACGCCGGTCGCGATCCCGACCTGGCGGAAGGTGGTGTTGATCCCCGAGCCCATGCCGGACTTCTCGACCGGGACGACGGCGATCGCCGCCTGGCCGATGCCGGGATTGGTGATGCCGATGCCGATGCCGGCGACGAGGAAGCCGCCGAGCAGCGTCGTCCAGCCCGAGCTGGGCGAGACGCCGTGCATCAGCAGCAGGCCGACGCCTACCGTGGCGAGGCCGACGCCGAGCAGAACCCGGATCGGGATCCTGTTCGAGAGCGCCCCGGAGATCGGCGCGACGATGAAGCCGAGCACGGTCAGCGGCAGGAAGCGCAGGCCCGCCCCCAGCGGCGAGAAATCGAGCACCCCCTGCATGTAGATGGTCAGGTAGAGGAACATCGCGAACATCCCGGCCGAGAGTCCGAAGGCAACGGCGGAGACCCCGTTGAAGGCGCCCTTGCGAAACAGCGAAAGGTCGAGCATCGGATATTTCGTGCGTAGCTCGATCGCGACGAAGGCGCAGAGCAGGGTCGCGGCGCCGATCAGGCAAGCGAGGATCAGGGGGCTGCCCCAGCCCTCGGGGTTGCCGCGGATCAGCCCGAAAATCAGCAGGAAGAGAGCCAGCGAGAAGGTGACCAGCCCGGGCACGTCGACCGGTTCGGGGTCTTTGGCGAAGACGTTGACGATCTTGCGCTCGGTCAGGACCATCGCCGCGATCCCGATCGGCACGTTGACGAAGAAGATCCACTCCCAGCCGAGGCTTTCGGTGATCACCCCGCCGACCAGCGGGCCGACCGCGACCGCGCCGCCGACCGTCGCCCCCCAGACGCCGAACGCCGTCGCCCGGTCCTTGCCGTGGAACTCTTGGCCGATCAGCGCCAGCGAGGTGGCGAACATCCCCGCCCCGCCGACGCCCTGCAGCCCGCGGGCCAGGTTGAGCAAGGTCGGGTCATTGGAGATGCCGCAGAGGAACGAGGCGAAAGTGAAGATCCCGAAGCCGATCGTGAAGACTCGGCGGCGACCCAGCCTGTCGCCCAGCGACCCGGCGGTGAGCAGGAAAGCCGCCAGGGTCAGCGAGTAAGCATCGACCACCCACTGCAGGCTGGAGAGGCTGGCGTGGAGTTCACGCTGGATGTCCGGCAGGGCGACGTTGACGACGGTGACGTCGAGCAGCAACATGAACGTCGCGATCGAGACTAGGACGAGGGTCCACCACTTACGTTCCATGCGCGAAACCCTAGAGAACCGGTCTTGTCGGCTTTCGAGGCCTATCCCGGTAGGGGTTCCACTTAACTTTTTGGATGGAGACGAAGTTGCTGACGCCTCAAGGTTGACGCCCAAAAAGTACAAGACGTTCCACCCCTACCGGGATAGGCCTCAGACGGCTAGGTGGCCGAACTTTTCCCGGATGCGGTGGTAGAAGCTCGTGCCTGGGAGTTGGGCTAGCTTGCCGACGGAATCGACGAAGAGGACGTCCAGGGCTGTGCCCGGAGCGAGGGTGCCGGCTTGAGCGCCGTCGATGGCAACGTCGACCGGCTCGCGCCCCCCCGCATTACCAACGGTGAGCACATCGCCAGGACCTACCACTAGGGCGCGGGCCGTCAGGGAGTGCGGGGCGATGTAGCTGACCACGTAGCCCTTGACGCCCCAGGCGAGAATCGGGCCCTGGTTGGCGAGGTTGTAGCCGGTCGAGCCGGCCGGGGTGGCGGCGACGAGGCCGTCGCAGCGCACGTTGCCGACCTCCTCGGCGGCGATCCGGTAGCTGAGCTCGGCGACGCGATCCTGGGGTCGGCGGCTGAAGCTGACGTCGTTGAAGGCGAAGTGTCCCTCGCCGTCGATCTCGACCGAGAGCGCCGGCAGGTCGATCGTCTCGGTCTCGCCAGCCAGGGCACGCCCGATCCCCGCCTCCGCCTCGTCGCGCTCGACCGCGGCGAGGAAACCGACGGTCCCGAAGTTGACGCCGAAGACCGGTACGCCGGTGCGGGCGAAGCGGCGCAGCGCGTAGAGGATCGAGCCATCTCCTCCGAGCACGAGACAGAGGTCCGGGTCGGCCGGAAGACGCTCCACTGCCTCCACCCCCGCCGCAGCCTCCCCGTGCTTGGCCAGCTCCTTGGCGGTCGCGACCAGCCGCCAGCCGGCATTGCCGGCCACAGACGCGGCAAGGGCGACCGCCTCGGTCGCGGTCGGCGGGTGGGAATGGGTGATCAGCGCAGCCGTCTTCATCGCCGGCGACCGCGGCCCTTTGCTTTGCGTTCGTCGGGCTCCGCCGCGGCGATCGCCGTCTCGAGGTCGTCGACCCCGGCCCCGTCGCCACCACACCAGACGAAGGTCTCGCGATTGCCCTTCGGCCCGGGCAGCCCGGAAGACGCAAAGCCCCGGATCGGCAGTCCCAGCTCGCGCGCCGCCTGCGCCACGCCGAGAATCGCCTCGCGCCGGTCGGAGAGGTCATGGACGACGCCCCTGCCGACCCGCGCGCGCCCCAACTCGAACTGCGGCTTGACCATCGCCAATACCTCTCCCCCCGGCTCGAGACACCTGGACACCGCCGGCAGGATCTTGGCCAGTGAGATGAAGGAGACATCGACCGTCGCCAGGCTGGGCACGAAGGGCAGGTCGGTCGGCAGCAGCTCGCGTGCGTTGAGCCGCTCAATCACGGTCACGCGCGGGTCGTTGCGCAGGCCGACGTCGATCTGGCCGTAGGCGACGTCAGCGGCGATCACCCGCGCTGCGCCGCGCTGCAGCATGCAGTCGCTGAAGCCGCCGGTCGAGGCGCCGACGTCGAGGCAGTCGCGCCCCGTTACGTCAATGCCGAGGACGTCAAGAGCGTTTTCGAGCTTGATCCCACCGCGGGAGACGAAGCGTGGCCCCTCGGCGACGATCAGCGCCGCCTCGGGCTCGACTAGCTGGCTCGGGCGCAGGGCGACCGGGCCGTCGCGGCCGACCCGCACGGCCCCTGCCCGCACCGCGCCGGCGGCAGCCGTGCGCGAGGGAAACAGGCCGCGCTCGGCCAGGACCGCGTCTATTCGCGCCTTCTTCATCGCCGCAACGGTAGCGCCGCCCCGGCGGACCGGCAGTCGCTCGGCCCTCGATACAGGTTTTTAACCACGCTTTTGCTTCGCCTGATTCGATGGTCCCGGTCCGGGTATCCAACGCCTGACGGGGTCCGTCGCAGGCGCGCAAAGCAGTCTGTGATCCCACTCACACACAAACCGCACATACGTTCGTACGCTGTTCAAGGATTCGCAGAGGACAACCGATAGAAGGGGCAGATCGAAAAGACTTTTTGGCTGGGTTCGGAGTCGCCCATACGGCTCTTGTCGCTTCCCACGACGAGTGCCCGCGACTCATCAAAGGGCCCACCTACCTCCCACGGATCCACATATATAGAGATACATATCTCTCCTCCCTGTAGTAACCCCAGAACTCGCCTCGGCTCCCCGCCGGGGCGTTTTCTGTTGTGGGCTTTAATTCGAGGAATGGCTCAGCCGCTGGAGGCGACTTAATCGTGGCGGAGCAGGTGCCGGCGGTCTGCGATGTGCTCGCCACGATCGAGTGCCGCGATTGGGCACGACTGGAACGCCTGCTCGACCCCGATGTTCACTGGACGACCGCGATAGAGGAGCATCTGCACGGACCGGGCGAGGTGATTGCCCTCTTGGCGGGCGATCCTCCCCCGTCCCCGCCGGCCTTCCACGAAGTGCGCGACGGGCTAATCGTTCGCTGGATCGACACTCCCGGCTGAACCGAGGCGCGACCCCGCTCGACGGCCTACAGATTGCGCACGCGGCGACCGATCTCCCGATCCTTGTGATAGCCGGCGGACTCCCAGAACGCCCCGGCTGCCTCGTCGTCAAATGCGACCAGGGCCGTGATTCGACTGACCCCGCAGCTACGCAAGTACTCCTCGCCAGCCCGCGTCAGCGCGATCCCGATGCCCTGCCGCCGGTACCCGTCGCGAACAGCAAGCCGGTACATGTTCCCCCGCCAACCATCCCAGCCGGCGATCAGTGCGCCGACGATCTCCTCGCCTCGCTCGGCAACCAGAAGAGCAGCCAGGGAATCCCCAATCAAGCGCTCGATGTCATCGAGGCGGTCGGCCGTCGAAGCGTGCTCGCTCCGCGCCCCGGCCCAAAGCTCCAGGACCGCTTGCGCGTCCTCGGGCCGACACCGACGTATCGTGACTCCCTCCCAAATCAAGGCGACAGTGTGGCACCGCTGGCGCTACCGCAGCGGACGAGTCGACCTCAGCCCCCGAGGTGGCGCAGCAGGGAGACCATGGCCTCGCCGTCGCCGGCGTTGACCGTTGCGTAGAAGCCGGAGACGTAGCGCAGGGCCGCGTCGGCGCAGGCGTAGAGCCGGCCGGCCGAGAGCTGGGCGCCGCCCGGCGAGGGCGAGAGGTTGCCGAGGACGACGACGTCGGGGTTGGCGGCGCGAGCCTGGGCCGCGGTCCGGCGCAGAAAGGATGCATAGGCTCGCGCTCCCGAAGGCTCGAGCGTCTGGGCCTGGATATCGATCATGTCGGCGTAGCGGGCAGCCTTGCCGGCCAGGTTGAGGTCGATGTAGCACTGAGCGTTGTCGTCCCCCTGCGGCTGCGGCAGGACGTTACAGAGATCCTTGGCAGGTCCCAGGTAACAGAGCAGGCCTTCATGGTGAGCGAGGGCGCAGAAACGGCGCTCGTAGTAGGCCGGCCGGCGCTGCTCGGCTTCCGGCGTCTGCGGCCAGGCCTCGTTGTCGTAGTGGGCGACCTTGATGTAGGAGGGCACTGCGCCGGCAGCGACATCGGCAGCGAATTGCGCATAGCTGCGCCAAAGCGCCGTGCCGGTGCTGGCCCAGCCGGCGGGAACGGGGTTGGCGCTGAGCGGCGAGGCGTTCTGGACGATCGTCTCCGGGCGGTCGAGACTGCGCGCGGCCTGGCCGGCGTCAACGCTGCTGATGTTGCGCAGCGAGGAGCTCGCCATCGCCCAGCGCAGAGGCGGCGTCGGGGTCTGCGACGGTTGCGCCGAGGCGATCGCGCCGATGCCGAGGGCAGCAACGCAAAGCAACGGAATGGCAGCGAACAGCCACTGGCGAGCGCCGGTTGATCGGGGGCGGGACATCGACCACCTCTATCGACCTCGAAAAGGCTCGTTTTAAGCCCTGGGCGCGCTATTGGACGTTCGTCACGCGGCGACGATCCTTAAGAGCTCGGGTGGCTCAACTCGTGTTCCATCTCCGCCAGCGCGAAATCGGGCTCGTGACCGAACGCATCCAGCATTCTCTTCCTGAAGAAGGAGTAACGCCGAAAGGCCTCGCTGCGCCTGCCGCGCCTCAGGCAGACCTCGAGGAAGAGCTTCTGCACGTCGGTGTCGAACGGCTCCATATCGGCGAGCCGGCGAACGTGGTCGGCGGCCGCGTCGAGACGGCCTGAGGCTATGCAGATCTGGGCCTGGGCACGCAGCACACGGGCAGCGAGCTCACCGAGGCGCTCGCGCTCCTCCAGGGCCCAATCCACGTATGGGTCCTCGGATAGGAAGGGCCCCCGGTAGACGCGCAGGGCATCGGCGAGGTGGAGCGAGGCCGCCCCCTCGCAACCCTGCGCGTGCGCGGCGAGACCGGCCCGAGCTTCTCGCTCGAACTCGTCGGTGTCGATCCAAACGCCCTGGGTTTCGAAGACGTACCCACCGCGCCGGGCGACGACGAAGCGGGCGGGCGAGCGGTTTGCCCGCTCGGGCTCAAGCTTCTCGCGCAGGACGTGGACGTAATGCCGCAGACGGTTCTTGCCGTCATCGACCCCGGCCTCGGGCCAAAGCGCCTCGGCGATCCGGTCGCTCGTCACCGTGCGCCGCCGCTCGCAGACCAGGTATTTGAACAGCTGCCCGGGGCGCTGCTCGAGCCACTCGCTGTCGAGCGGCCCCTGCGCACCCTCAGCCTGAAAGTCGCCGAAGGTCTGGATCTGAAGGTCAGCGGAACCCGGAGCCGCCGGGCTCAGCCGGTCGGAAACGCGCCGGCGACGATCGCCGGTGCGCCCCGGTCGAAGATGGAAGAGAACCCGGGGTTCGTCGGAGTCGACCGGGAACGCGGTCACCCAGGCGGCAGCCTGCAGCCGGTCGACGTCGATGTCCATGCGCACCTCGGGGGTCTCTCCCTCTGCCTGCAGGGCCAGCCGGGTCAGGCAAGCCCCGCCGATCAGCGGACCGAGGCGCTCGCAGATCAGGTCGCAACAGGTCCAGCCGAGACCGCGAGCGGAATGATCGTGCGGCATCAACAGCTGCCGGGCCTTCCTGTTCAGGTAGAGGATCCTGCCTTCGCCGTCGGCAAGCGCCAGGCCATAAAGAAAGCGCTCGAACAGCAGCGGCGAGTCGACGACCCTGACCGGGGCCAGTAAGGAGCCTCTACCACGCCAGTAGCCACGCTCGAAGCCGGCTGTGTCCGCTGCCTGAACCTCTCCCAAAGGAACTGCCCCCTGCGACCCGCCCCAAGCGAGACCGGGTGTGTACGTGCCGCTTGTCACACAATAGACACACAAGTTTGCTTAGGTGATTTTTTCTGCCCAACTTTTGGCGATCACGCCTGCGGATACCGGCTAACCGAGATCAAACAATCCCGTAAATAGGGACCTAGCAGGCATCGCATTAGCTGCGGGCGTGGCGATTGGACGGGGGGATACCGCGCCGGCGATCGACGATGCCGAAAACGCCGAGCGAGGACCGCTCGTGCCTGCTTCGGTTGCTCCAGTCGCTCCGGAAACGCCATTCACCCCCGACACCGCGCCGGCCGGACTCTCGGTTCGGCGCCGCTGGTTCGTGCCGCCGCTACTCCTGCTCGGCTTTGCCATCGTCGCGGCGGCGATGGAGTCCTCCTTCCCGCGAATGACCTTCGAGTACGGGCGCTTGATCCGCGACCTCGCCCAGGATCCCCAGCTACTGCTGCCGAAGCAGGCGTCGATCGCGATCCGGCCGCTGTTCGCCTCGCTACTGGTGCTCTTCGCGCTCTTTGCCGCCGGGCCGCTGAGGCGGCGGCTGCGCCTGCTGGCGATGTCGCTCGTCCTCTACGTCTCGATCACGGTGCTCGCCGACGTCGCCCTCGCCCGGCTCTCGGAGATCGGCGGCCCCTCCCCCTTCATGGCCTACGGCAACACGATCGCCGGCCTGCTCGGCGTGCTCGTCGTCACCGTCTCGGTGTTCAGCAACGCCCTGCTGCCCGGCGACGTCCGCGTCGACCGGGTGATGCCGCGCCGCTGGCTACCGCTCATAGCCCTGCTCGCTGCAGCGGCGGCTTCGGTCGCCTGCGTGGCGGCGATCGAGCGCTTCTCCGGCTCCTACATCCACCAGCACCTCAGCCACGTGCCGCTGCTCGGCGGCAGCGGCTCGGCGATCGTCATGTTCTTCGTCGTCCTGCCGGCGGCGCTCTGCCTCATCGGCGCGATCGTCGGGTTCTTCCGCTCGCGTCCGGCCCAAGGCAAGTGGCACTCGGTCGCCTTCGTCGTCCCGGCCCGCGAAGAGGAGGAAATGATCGGCGACTGCGTCAGGGCGATCGCCGCCGCCGCCGCGCAGTATCCGGGCGAGGTCGAAGCGATAGTCGTCGAGAACGGCTCCAGCGACGGCACCCTGGCCGAGGCCCAGGCCGCCTTCGACGAACACCCGGGCATGTCCTCGTCGCTGGTCGAGTGCCCCCCGCTCGGCAAGAGCCGGGCCCTCAACGTCGGCCTGGCGCAGGCCGAGGCAGACATCGTCGTCCGCATCGACGCCGACACCCTCGTCACCCCGGAGCTGCTGGTCAAGGTCGTCCCCCACTTCTGGGAGGAGACGGTGGGCGGGGTCGGCGTGTTGCCCGTCCCCCGCGAACAGCGGGGCTGGATCGCTCACATGCGGGCGATCGAGACCTATTACGGCGCCGCCTTCAAGCGCGCGGCGCAGAACGTCGCCGATTGCGTGACGGTGCTGCCGGGCGCGACGGTCGCCTACCGCCGCTCGATCCTGCTCGATCTGGGCGGGTTTGCCGAGGGCGTCAACGGCGAGGACGCCGACATCACGGTGCGGGTCGGTCGGCTCGGCTACCGGATCGTCGCCGACTGGCGGATCAAGACCTACACCGACACACCACACAACCTCTCGCAGCTACGCGAGCAGCGCATGCGCTGGTCGCGAGGGCTCTACCACATGATCGGCCGCAACCGGTCGGCGATTTGGATGAGGCAGGGGGTGCGGGGGATGTGGATGCTCCCCTGGGCCTCTTTCATGATGTTTCGCAAGCTGATGCTGGTCCCGTTCGCCGTCGCGGTGATCGCGATGATCCTCGTTCATCCCTCGACGCTTCCCCTGCGCGAGGTTGCGGCCGCGGGGGCGATCGTGATCGGCGTCCAGCTGCTGCAGATGGTGGTGGTGATGCTCTGCTACGGCAAGCCGAGCCTCGTCGCCGTACTTCCCAGCTACCTCGTCTTTCGCCTGATCGTCACCTACTACGCGCTGGAGGCTTTGCTGACCCTGGCGATCGGCCCGGCGAAGAAAGAGCCGGTGGCGAGGGACGAAGCGCCTGTCCTCACCTTGGTGCCGAAGACCTTGTCGGCTCACGAGCGATCCCATCCCATTCCAACCCCCATCAACCAGGAGGCATAGATGCGTGTTCTGATCCTTGGCGGAGACGGCTATCTCGGATGGCCGACCGCGATGCATTTCTCCAGCCGCGACCACGAGGTGCACGTCGTCGATAACTACCTGCGCCGCAACATGCACAGCGGCAACGGATCCGACTCGCTGACTCCGATTCGCTCGCTGACCGACCGGCTCGACGCCTGGCGCGATCTCAGCGGCCGCGAGATCACCCACACGATCGGCGACCTGACCGACTACGACGTGGTCGAGGGCGTCTTCCGCGAGTTCCAGCCCGAGGCCGTCGTCCACTACGGGGAGCAACCGAGCGCGCCCTACTCGATGGCCAGCCGCCAGAAGGCGATCGAGACCCAGGTCAACAACGTCGTCAACACGATGAACGTGATCTACGCGATCCGCGACATCGCGCCCGAGGCTCACCTGATCAAGCTCGGGACGATGGGCGAGTACGGCACCCCGAACATCGATATCGAGGAGGGCTTTATCGATATCACCCACAACGGGCGCCAGGACCGCCTGCCGTTCCCGAAACTGCCGCCCTCGCTCTACCACTGCTCGAAGGTGCACGACTCGACCAACATTCACTTCGCTTCCCGGGTCTGGGGCCTTCGTGCCACCGACCTCAACCAGGGCGTCGTCTACGGCATGCAGACGCCGGAGACAGCGCTTGACGAGCGCCTGGCGACGCGCTTCGACTACGACGAGGTATTCGGCACCGCGCTCAACCGCTTCTGCGTGCAGGCGGCGATCGGGCAGCCGTTGACCGTCTACGGCAAGGGCGGCCAGACCCGCGGCTACCTCAACATCCTCGACACTCTGCGCTGCGTCGAGCTTTCGGCACTGAACCCGGCCGCAGAGGGCGAGTACCGGGTCTTCAACCAGTTCACCGAGCAGTTCTCGATCAAAGAGCTGGCGACTCTCGTGCAGGTCGCCGCGACCGAGCACGGCATTGAAGATGTCCGGGTCGAATCGCTGGAGAACCCGCGGGTCGAGCTCGAGGAGCACTACTACAACGCCAAGCACACCAAGCTGCTCGAGCTGGGGCTGGAGCCGCACCTGCTCTCGCAGTCGCTGGTGAAGTCGATGCTGGCGGAAATCGAACGCCACAGCGACCGCATCATCGCCGAGTCGATCCTGCCCAAGACACAGTGGCGCGTGAAGAGCGCCGAGCCGGCCCTGGTCTGAACGGACGCCGTGCAGAGCCCCAGCGACACGACCCCGCGCCGGAAACGGCTGACGAGAGCACTCCGCCTGTCGGTTGCGGGGATCGTGTGCTGGGGCCTGCTGATAGCCGGGGCAGCGGCGATCGTCCTGGTCAAAGACAACGAAGCCGCTGAGGCGCGGGAAGCGATGCCCGCGCCCCACGCCAGGCTCGACCCACGCGAGCTCTCCACCTGGAGCCACTTTCCCGACTACCGCAACGAGATCCCCGTGCTTGCCTACCACGGCGTCAACTCCGAATCGAGCTACCTGACGGTGACGAGACGGCGCTTTGCCGAGCAGTTGCTGGCACTGCACATCGCCGGATTCCACACGGTCACGATCGGCCAGTACGCCCGCTACATGAAGACCGGGAGCACAGCGGGGCTGCCTTCAAAGCCGATCCTGCTCACCTTCGACGACGGCCGCCTCGACTCTTACCAGGGGGCCGATAAGACGCTCGCCAAGTACCACGACACGGCGGTGATGTTCGTCGTCGCCTCCTGGCCCGACGAAGACCCCGGCTGGGCGCTGCACTGGAACGAGCTGGTCAAGATGCAGCAGAGCGGGCGCTGGGAAATCCAGGAGCACGCGGGGGCCGGCCACACCTTCGTTCCAATCGACTCCGACGGCGGCACCGGCGAGTTCTATGCCTACCGGGAGTGGCGCGAAAGCGGCCTCGAACCGTTCTCCGCCTACAAGGCACGCGTCGTCCACGACGTGCGCTGGGGCGAGCGGGTGCTGAAGGAACACATTCCCGGCTACCGCCCGGTCGCCTTCGCGGTCCCCTACTCCAACTACGGCCAGCGCTTCAGCAACGACCCGCGGATCCCGCGCTACTTCCTGCCCTTCCTGCACACGCAGTTCCCCGTCGTCTTCGACGGCGACTACCTCGACGAGGGCAAGCGGCGGCCGGACGAGATCAAGGGAAGGTGGAGCCCCGAGCTCGGCTACCGGATCACGCAGGGGCCGGTGATGAACCTCCCCGACCTCAGCTGCCGCCTGCACGACTTCGTCGCGCGGATACCGCTGTGGCGCGAGTACTCGTGCCTCAAGTTCGACCGGAGCAACGTCCCATCCGCTCATTCCGACTAGCCATCGCAGCCGTCCTGCTGACGGCGATAGCGCTGGCCGCCGTCGCTCTCGCTGCCGGGTTTCGAGACAACGAGGCACCGGCTACGCAAAGGCAGGCCGCAGCGCCACACCTGACCTGGATCGTCTCTGGCTGGGGCCTGGCCGCCCTGCGGCGCTCCAACGCGGGGCTCGCCCGCCGCTTCTTCGACAATCCCCGGACCCTGGTCGTGGGCAACGCGACGGGCACGCAGAACCTCGTACCCGCCGGATATCGATCGGTTCCGGCGCTGTCGTACACGAGCCTGGCCGAGTTCTCCGCGGACGCCGGGGCGGGCGGGATCGAAGCGGCGGTCGGTGCGGTCGTCTACGACCCGGAGGGCTGGAGCAAGACGCCCGCCGCGGAGCGGCGCGATCCGCTTGCGGCGATGCGCCGCTTTGCCCAAATCGCCCGGCATCACGGATATAGCCCGATCGTCGCTCCCGGGCGCGACCTTGCCCTCGACGGCGACGCCGGATGCGGTAAGCGGCAGGGGGAGCTCCTCGACCAGGCGTACCTGCGTTGCGGCCTATCCGCCGGGGCCGCCGGCGCGGACACCTTCGTGATTCAAGCCGCGCCGGATGAGCTCAAACCGAACAAGCTGGCGCGGCTGCTCGCGTCGGCCCATGGCCAGGTTCGCTCCCGCGCCCCCGGCACGCTAACCGCCACGACCCTGAGCACCGACCCGCCTGGCGCCTCCGAACCGGTCTGGCCGATCGACCTGGTTCGCGCTGCCCGCATCGAGTTCGGCCAGGTGGACGCGGTGCTGTTCAATTTCAACCCGGCGTCGATGCCGCTGGCCGCGAGCTTCCTGCGCGACCTCGAGCGAGACGACGGCCACCCAAGATGAGCTAGAACGGCGCCCAGCCCCGGGGTCGCCAGACGTAGAGACCGAGGCCGAGGCGTTTGTCCAGCGGGCCGTGCAGCTCGTCGTAGAAGACACCGAGGGCGAAGCGATCGTCGCTTCCCGCCGCTCTCTTGACCAGGGCGATCAGGTCGAGGAACTCGTTTTCGGAGAGCTTCTCGGGAGCTACGTTGAGAAAATGACGGAATCCGCGGGCGTAAAGTTCGTGCCAGTTCTCGCGGGTAACTTCCATTTCAGGCACGCGAGGGCAACTCCGTGGCCATACTTGAGTTCAAGTCTATAGACCGGGGCAACTTTGGCGGGAAGCGTCCATATGGATGGCACCGCGCAAAGAACCTCAACCGGCGCTCGGACAGGCGATTCGTCGTCTCAGGACCGAGCGCAACCTAAGCCAGGAGGAACTCGGCCACCTCGCCGAGATCCACCCGACCTGGATCTCCCACATCGAGTCGGGCCGGACCAACCCGGCCTGGGGCACGGTGCGCCGCATCGCCACCGTCTTCGAGGTTCGGCTGTCGGAGATCGTGCTGCTGGCGGAGAGCCTTTCCGAGGACGAGGAGAAAGAGAGGAGCTAGGCCCGGGCACCGCGGCGCGGTGCCCTTGGCACCGGCGCGGCTAGAGCAGTAGATCCACGAGGCTCCCTACCTGCGGACCCACATACATAGAGATGTCTCTCCTCCCTCAAGTAACCCCAGAAGAGACGTCGAGAGGCTAACCGATTGAGCGCATTGGTGCAAGCCCTAATTTTTGGGGCGAATCTCTGAGCCGGTCAGCTCAGAGCCGGCTCGCCGGAGCGCAAGCTGGCGAGCACCCGCGCGGCGACAGCCGCACCCGTGAGGCCGGCCTCCTCGCGCAACAACGCCGGCTTGCCATGAGTGACGTAGCGGTCGGGAAGCCCCAGGCGAAGGACGCGGGCGCGCTCCTCGGAACGCTCGCCGAAGGCGTCCTCGAGGTGCTCGAGCACCCCCGAGCCGAAGCCGCCCGGCAACACGTTCTCCTCGATCGTCACGAGTAGGTCGTGGCCGAGCGCTAGGCCTTCCAGCAGCGCCGCATCGAGTGGCTTGGCGAAGCGAGCGTCGGCAACGGTCGCGACCAGGCCGTGCTCGGCAAGGATGCCGGCGGCGTCGAGCGCCACCGCGACGCCGTAGCCGTAGCCGAGCAGTGCCACCCGCTCGCCGCTCGCCAGCAGCTCGCCGCTGCCGATCGGGATCGCCAGCGGCTCTGCCGGCAGCTCGGCCCCCTCGGCGGCCCCGCGCGGGTAGCGCAGCGCAACCGGGCCGCGATGCTCGACGGCGGTGCGCAGCATGTGGACCAGCATCGCCTCGTCGCGCGGCGCCATGACGACGACGTTGGGGACGGGCCGGAAGTAGGAAATGTCAAAGGCGCCGTGGTGGGTCGGGCCGTCGTCGCCGACCAGGCCGGCGCGGTCCATCGCAAAGGTGACGTCGAGCTCCTGCAAGCAGACGTCGTGGATGATCTGGTCGTAGGCGCGCTGCAGGAAGGTCGAGTAGATCGCGCAGACCGGCTTCGCGCCCTGGATCGCCAGCCCCGAGGCCAGCAGCACCGCGTTCTGCTCGGCGATGCCGACGTCGTAGTACTGCTCGGGCACCGCATCGGCCAGCTTCTGCAGGCCGGTCCCGCCCGCCATCGCCGCGGTGATCCCGATCACCCGCTTGTCGCGCCGCGCCTCGGCGACGAGCGCCTCGCCGAATACCTGCGTGTACTGCGGCGGCGCCCCGGCGGCGGGCGGCTTCTCCAGCCGCTCCGGGGCGATCGCCTCGGGAGCGTCGGACTCCTGTACCGCGACCGGCTTCGGCGCGGGCGCGCCGTTGACGATCGAGTTGGGCTTGGCGGCGTGCCATTTCTCCATCGACTCCAGGCCGCCCTCTTCGGCCGCGGCGAAGCCCTTGCCCTTGACCGTGTGGATGTGGACGACAACCGGCCGGTCGGCCTCGAAGGCCTCGCGCAGGGCCTCGCGCAGGGCATGCACGTCATGGCCGTCGATCACCCCCATGTAGGCGAGGTCGAGCTCCTCGAAGAAGAGTCCCGGCGCCCAGTAGGCCTTGATCGCGGACTTGATCTCCGGCCCCAGCCGCTCGATTCGCCGGCCCAGGCCCAGCGGCAGCTTGGTCAGCCGGTCCTCGACGCCCTCGCGGGCGTGGAAGAGGCGCGGGTTGAGGCGGATCCGGTTGAAGTAGCGCGAGAGGGCGCCGACGTTGGGCGAGATCGACATGCCGTTGTCGTTGAGCACGATCACCATCGGCGTCTGCAGACCGCCCGCCGCGTGCAGCGACTCGTAGGCCACACCGCCGGTAAGAGCGCCGTCGCCGATCACGGCCGCGACTTTGCCGTCCTCGCCGATCCCCTTGCGCATCGCCTCCTTCAGCCCGACGCCGTAGCCGATCGAGGTCGAGGCGTGACCGGCACCCATGATGTCGTGCTCGGACTCGAAGATCGAGCAGAACGGTGCCAACCCGTCGTACTGGCGGATCGTCGGCAGGCCGTCGCGGCGGCCGGTGAGGATCTTGTGCGGGTAGGCCTGGTGACCGACGTCCCAGAGCACCTTGTCGCGCGGCGAGTCGAGCAGGCTGTGCAGGGCCACGGCCAGCTCGCAGGTGCCGAGGTTGGCGCCGAAGTGGCCGCCGATCTGGCCGATCGTGTCGATGATGTAGGTGCGCATCTCCTGCGCAACCTGCTGCAGCTGGGCGTCGTCGAGGCCGTGCAGGTCGGCCGGGCCATCGATGTCGCTGAGCAGGCGCAGCGCCTCGCCGTCCTCGTGTCCCGCTGGGTGTCCGTTCTCGGTCATTCGTCTCTGGTGAAGATGTAATCGGCGATTCGCTTCAGGTCAGCGGTCTCTCCCGCGGCCCCCGACAGCGCCCCGGTCGCCTTCGCGTGGGACTCGCCGGCAAGCTCGCGCGCCCGCTCGAGGCCGAAGAGGCTGACGTAAGTGAGTTTTCCATGTCGCTCGTCGCTTCCATGGGTCTTGCCGAGCCGCTCGTCGCTTCCGGTCACGTCGAGGATGTCGTCGACGATCTGGAAGAGCACGCCCAGCTCGCTGGCAAATCGGCGAAAGGGGATTGTCTCAGGTTCGGACAGCCCGTTGAGCGTCAGCACGACGCCGACGCTGGCGGCGATCAGCCGCCCGGTCTTCAGCGTGTGCAGCGCGCGCAGGCTCTCGGCATCGCGCTCGGCCACCGCTACGTCGACGTACTGGCCGCCGACCATGCCGTCGACGCCGGTGGCGGCGCTGAGCTCGCGCAATGCCGCCAGCACCCGAGCCGGCTCACCGGGCTGCTCGCAGAAAAGGCGCACCGCCTCGGCGAAGAGCCCGTCGCCGGCCAGGATCGCGACGTCTTCGCCGAACTTGACGTGGGAGGTCGGCTGCCCCCGGCGCAGCTGGTCGTCGTCCATCGCCGGCAGGTCATCGTGGATCAGCGAATAGGTGTGGATCAGCTCGAGCGCGCAGGCAACCGGCAGGAAATCCCCGGGCTCGACGCCCAGTGCCCGCGCCGTGGCCAGCGCCAGCACCGGACGTACTCGCTTGCCGCCGCCGAGCAGCGAGTAACGCATCGCCTCCTCGAGACCGGCGGTCGCAGCCGGCGCCGGAAAGCGCAGCCGCTCCAGCTCGGCGTCGACCAGGGCGCGTAGGTCTTCGGGATAGCTCACCGGCGAGGAGCGCTCACTGCGCAGCGGCCTCGCCCTCGCGAATGCGGCGGTTCGCTTCCTCGACCGCCTCGGCGGAGAGCTCGGCAGCCTCGTGGGCCAGCTCGGCAGCGCGGGCATCCGGCGCCTCCTCCCCCTCCAGCTCGCGGGCGATCGCCCCGAGCCGCTCGGAGATCTCGCGCAGCCGGCTCACCGCACGCCCTCCCGCTCCCGCACGATCGCCCCGAGCACGCCGTTGACGAAGCCCGGCGCGTCGGCGCCGCAGTACTCCTTGGCGATCTCGATCGCCTCGTCGATCGCGACCTCGGTCGGGACGTCGTCGCTGTGCTCGATCTCGTACAGCGCCACCCGCATCAGGTTGCGCTCCAGCGGCGCGATTCGCTCCAGCTCCCAGCCCTTGGAGTGGCTGGAAATCGCGGCGTCGAGCTCATCGCGGTGCGCCTCCACCGCGGCCGCCAGCTCACGCGTGAAGGGCCGCAACTCCGCCACCAGCTCCTCCAGCGGACGGCCGGTGACATCGCGCTGATAGCAGGCAAAGACGGCGTCGCGGCGCTGGTCGGACCTACGCATAAGGCCATTCTCCCGATTCGAGCGGCTGGACCGTCGGTCAGCGAAGGCGAGACCGCCTCGACCGCCCCCTTTGCCGGTCTTAGCCGCGCGCGTAGCTGAGCGCCAACAGGCCGACGTTGCCGGAGGCTTCAGTCACGGCCTTGCGCACAGCGAGCGGTTCGAAGCCCTGGCTGGGCGAGAGCCGCTTCGGGATCGCGTAGAGGGCAAACATGTACGTTTCGTCGCTGCCGGCTTCGGGGCAGAGCCCATAGCCCGTTTTGCCGAAGCTGTTGCGGCCGGCGACAGCGCCCTTGGGTAGCTTGCCGGCTTCGATTTCCTCCAGTTCGGGACTCAGCCCTGCCACGGCCCAGTCGAAGAAGAGTTTTTCTTCCACCGGCTGGATGTTCATCGCAAAGAGGACCAGTTCGGCGGTCCCCGGCGGGACCCCCTGCCAGCGAAGCGCCGGCGAGGTGTTCTTGCCGTCGCAGGTGAACTCGGCAGGCAGGGCCTGCAGGCCGCTTCCACCCTGGGCCGACGGGCTCTGCAGGGACATGCTGGCCACTGTCACTTCATTGCGCTGCTGAGGAGTGATCCCCGGCTCCGGTTCGCCTTTTGGTTGGACGATGTGCGGGCCGTGCTTGCCTCCCGCAGAGGGCTGACCGCCCGGGGCCGCCGAGCCGCCGCCTGCCGCTGCGTTCGGCGTGTTCCCCGCGTCCGTCGCCGCGGAGGCGCCGCTGCCGGCTCCGCGGCCGCCGCTTTGGGCAGTGGTGCTCGCGGCATCCGAGTTCGCGGCATCGGGGCTCGAGCTAGCCGAGCTCGAGCCGTCCGAAGCCCCTCCCCCGCAGCCGGCGAGGGCAAGCGCCGCGAGCGCGAGCGCCAGGAGGATCCCGGCGCTCGCGGTCTTCGCGGGCCTCACTAGGAGACGCTGATCGGTTCGCCTCTGTGCCATTTGAATGCTTCGGTCGGAAAGGTTCCATTCCATTCGACCGATTCGCCGAGCGCTTCCAGTTTGGTCCCGGTCGCTTTGAAGCTCGACGAGCTGAACGTGGCGGTTTCGGTCGTGTTGTCAATCAGGCCGCCGGCCGTTCCGGTGACGTTGGCCCAGACGCCCCACAGCGGGCAGAACCAGCCGCCGTAAAGGATCCAAACGTTCACGTTTTTGACCGTGAGGTAATTGCTACCGGCTACCGTGCTCAGACTGGCCGACCAGGGGAACGATTCGGCTTCGATCGCTTCCACGGTGCAGGTCGAGTTGGTGTAGCAGTTGTAGAGGGGCAGGCTGGTGATGTTCCCTTTGCCCGTCCCTTCTTTGTTCCAGATGTTGACTTCGTAGAGGAAGTTGTCGCAGGTGGTCGTGAACCCCCACATGGTGAGGCCGCTTTTTTCGGCCCCGCCGAGGATCGTTTCTTCGCCTTCCAGCGCTTTGCCGTTGAACTTCCAGGCCGGCGCGGCCCCCGCACTGGCGGCGAAGGCGACGCAGAGCATCAGCGCCGCAAACAACCCCCCCAGGATTCTGTGCTTTCGCATGACTGGTATCTCCCTCTATTGCTCGATGGACTGGGACAACGGCTGCGCCGGTGGAGCTTTTCGAGAAAGAGGTCAGCGCCGCATCGCTCCCGCCGCCCACAAGTTCCTCCCTCAAGGCTCCAGGCGTACCCTGAAATCGTCCCACATGTACCACATATGAGGCCGACGCGCCACCCCGGGCACGGAACCCGGCCCCAGCGAAGGCTCAGGCGCGCGAGAGGTATTCGCCGCTGCGGGTGTCGACGCGGATGATCTCGCCCTCTTCGATGAAGAGCGGAACCTGCACGACCACGCCCGACTCCAGGGTCGCCGACTTGTTGCCGCCGCCCGAGGCGGTGTCGCCCTTGACGCCCGGCTCGGTCTGGGTCACCTTCATCTCGATCGCGCTCGCCACCTGCACGTCGCTGGGCCGCTCGTCGACGAAGAGCACGTCGACCTCGGCGTTGGGCAGCAGCCACTGCATCGCCTCGCCGACCAGGTCGCGTGGGATCTCGATCTGCTCGTAGTCGCGGTTGTCCATGAAGACAGCTGCCTCGCCGGAGTCGTAGAGGTACTGCATCTTGCGCGACTCGGTCCGCACCGGGCGGAACTTCTCACCGGCGCGGAAAGTCTTGTCCTGCACCGTCCCGTCCTCGATCTTGCGCAGCTTGGTCCGCACGAAGGCACCGCCCTTGCCCGGCTTGACGTGCTGGAACTCGATGATCCGGAAGATCTTCCCGTCGATCTCGATGTGCGAGCCGTTCTTGAACTGGTTGGTTGAAATCACGGCGGGAACCTTAGTGCCCCGGAGGGCGCGCCGCCGCCGAGGGAGCCGAACAGCGGACCGCTCCGTTGCGGGCGCTAGCCTGTTGAAGCCAGGGATGAGGGGATCGCTTCGAATTGCCGTGTTGACCGCTGCCGCGATGCTGCTGCTCGCGACCGGCGCGCAGGCCGAAGAAGTCCCCGGCCGCGCCGAATACGTCGAACAGGTCGAGCCGATCTGCCAGGCGAACACGGAAGCCAACCGGCGCATCCTCAAGAACGTGAGGACGAAGGCCCACAGCAAGGCGCCGGGCAAGGTGAGGGAAGCGGGCGCTCAATTCATCCGGGCATCGGGGGCCTTCGGCGCCGCCGAGACGAAAATCGCCGCGGTGCCGCGGCCCGCTGCCGACGACGCCCGCCTGCTCAAGTGGTTCAAGTACCTCGACATCGTGAAAACGAATCTGGGCAAACTTGGCAAGGCGCTGAAAGCAGAAGAGAAAATTCTCGCCGCACACGAACAGATCCGGGTCGAACGTGCCAGCAACGCCGCCAACAACGTCAGCTTCGTCTTCGAATTCCACTACTGCCACCTGAGCGCCTCGACCTTCAGCTGAGGCTCGGCTCATCGAGCGGCGGCCCCTGGCGGCTATTTGCGTTCGGCGGCGGTGCTGGTGGTCAGCGCGGCCGCCGAACCGCCGGAGAGAACCCGGCGGACCAGGCGCGGCGCGAGGATGCGGGCGATCGCCGCAAGCGCGTAAGGACGCGGCACGTAGCGCTCGGCCTTGCCACCGGGCCCGGCCTCGAGGATCGCCTCGGCAACGCTCTCCGGCTTCGAGACGACCCAGCGGGTCAGCGCCCGCTCGCGCAACTCCGTCGCCGGGAAGCCCTCGGTGGCGATGAAGCCCGGCAGCACCATGCCGACGTGGACGCCGTGCGGGCGCTCCTCGGCGTAGAGCGCATCGGTCCAGCCGATCAGGGCGAACTTGCTCGCCGAGTAGGCGCCGGTGCGGGCGCGGGCGACGCGCCCGGCGGTGCTGGCGACGTTGACGATCGCGCTCGGCGCCGATGAGCGCAGGGCCGGCAGCAGCGCCTCGGTGAGGCGAACGACCGCATCGAAGTTGATCTCCATGTGGCGCTGGACATTGGCGTAGCCGGCCTCGCCAAAATTGCCGCGCCAGGAGGCGCCGGCGTTGTTGACCAGCAGGGTCAGCCGCCCGCCGTGCTCGACGACGTGGGCGCCGATCAGCTCGGGAGCCTCGGCATCGGTCAGGTCGGTGGCGACATAGGTCGCCTCGCACGGCAGCGACTCGGTCAGCGCCCGCAAGCGGTCCTCGCGCCGGGCGACAAGGATCAAGCTGGCGCCGGGCTCGCGCGCGAGCCGGCGCGCGGTCGCTTCGCCGATCCCGCTGGAGGCTCCAGTTACCAGTGCCCTAATACCGCTGGCCGTCACCTGTGGAACGCTATTGGAAAGCCGGACTGCGGACGCTTGTCCGAATCGACATACTGCGCGCCTTGTGAACGAAAGCCCTGGACTACTCCATAACCTTCTGCGCGCCCCCGGCCCCTCGGGCTACGAGACTCAAGCAGCCGCGGTCTGGCGCGAGGCCGCTTCCTTCGCGACGCTCTCCACCGACGGGATCGGCTCTTCGGTAGCCCGCATCGGCGAGCCCTCGCCGCTGCTGGCGGTCGTCGGCCACATCGATGAGATCGGCCTGGTGATCCGCCACATCGACGACAAGGGCTTCCTCTGGTTCGCGCCGATCGGGGGTTGGGACCCGCAGATCCTCGTCGGCCAGCGGATTGAGATCCAGGGCCTCAATGGCCCGGTGCCCGGTGTCGTCGGGCGCAAGCCACTGCATCTGCTCGACGCCGACGCGCGCAAGAAGGTGGTCGAACTCAAGGGCCTGCACATCGACATCGGTGCCGATGGTCGCGAGGAGGCCGCCGAGTTAGTCCGCGTCGGCGACCCGGCCGTGATCGCTTCCGAGCCACTGGCGCTCTCCGGCGAGCGCCTCGTTTCCCGCGCCATGGACAACCGCCTCGGCGCCTACGTCGCCCTTGAGGCGCTGCGGCGCTGCGACGAGCGCGGCTCGCTGAAGGCCAGCTTCGCGGCGATCGCTGCCGTACAGGAGGAGATCGGGCTCTTCGGCGCCCGCACCTCCGCCTTTGCCGTGCAGCCGGACCTGGCGATCGTCGTCGACGTCACCCACGCGACCGACGCCCCGGGGATCGACGAAAAGGAGCTTGGCAGCCACTCGCTCGGTTCCGGCCCGGTCATCTACCGCGGTGCCACCCTCTCGCCCAAGGTCTTCGAGCTGCTGGTCGAGACGGCCGAGGCCGCGGGAATCGAGCACACCGTCGGCGCCACCGGCAACTCGACCGGGACCGACGCCGACGCCGTCCAGTTCGCCCGCTCCGGCATCCCGACAAGCCTCGTCTCGATCCCGCTTCGATACATGCACTCGCCGGTCGAGATGGTCGACCTCGCCGACGTCGAGGCGACGGTCGAACTGATCGCCGCCTTTGCGGCACGCCTCGACGACGACATAGACCTCAGTCGTTAGTTCGCGACGAAGACTTGGTCTCGGCCGCCGGCCTTGGCGGAGTAAAGAGCGACGTCGGCACGGGCGACGAGGTCGTCGGTGTTGACCGTCGGGGGCCCGGAGACGGCCGCGCCGATGCTGATCGTCACCTCGACCCCGGCCGGGCGGCGTTTGCGTACCGCCTGGCGCAGCCGCTCGGCGATCCCGACCGCATCCACCTCGGTGGCTCCCGGCAGGACGACGAGGATCTCCTCGCCACCGATCCGGTAAATCGAGTCGCCGGCACGCAGCACCGAACGCATCGTGTCGGCGACGTCCTTGAGGACCGCGTCGCCGGCCGCGTGACCGAGCTTGTCGTTGACGCGCTTGAAGTGATCGAGGTCGCAGAGCAGCAGAGCGTGCGAGAGGCCTTTCTTGCCGCTGCTGGGCTGTCCGTCGAGTTCAGCCAGGCGCTGCTCGAGGGCGTTTCGGTTGAAGAGGCCGGTGAGCGGGTCGAGAGTCGAGCGGCGGCGGTGGGCGCGATCGGACTCGACCAGCGCCCCGGAGAGAATCACGGTGCTGAGGATCAGGGCGGCGGCGGCGACCAGGGTCTGACTGTGGGCCGCGGCGCTGGCGGGATCGACCGCGACCGTGCTGAGCAGGAAGATGGCGAGGAGATAGGCAGTGCCGACCGCCATCCCCCACGGCTCGAAGCGGACGCCGAGGGTGACTGCGGGCAGCGCGAACCACATCAGCGCCGGGCTCGCCGGCCCACCGCTGGCGATCACGGCGCCGGCCAGCAGCAATGGCAGCAGACCCCAGGCTCCCGCCACCCATAACCCCGGGTGCGGGCTGCTGCGCATGAAGCGGTCGGCAACGGCGAAGCCACAGAAGCCGGCGCCGAGCGGCGCCAGCCAGAGCCAGCCGACCTCGGCACTGGCCGAGGCCAGGGCCAGGCCGAGAATCGCGAAGCAAGCCGTGCGGTAGCGCCGCATCCGCCGCTCCATGTCGAGCAGGCGCTCGCGGCGCGCTTCGGCGCGGATCGCCGCGAGGGACTCGCTCGAGCTGCCCGGACCCCGCTCGGAGCGGAGGGCGTCGCGAAGGATGTTCGATGTCGATGGCACGTTCGCCTCATCGACTGCCGCTTTGCCGGGTCTTAAATCTGCACTCGGTTAGCCGCCTCGTCACTCGACGAGCTGCAGCTCCTTGGGCAGGCCGCTGAGGTTACGGTAACCGCCCTCGCCAACGACGACCAGATCCTCGATCCGCACGCCCAGCTCGCCCGGCAGGTAGATCCCCGGCTCGATCGTCACCACTTCGCCGGGCGCAAGCACGTCCTCGGAGCGCTGCGAGACGCGCGGCTCCTCGTGCACCTCGAGCCCGACGCCGTGGCCGAGCCCGTGGCCGAAGCGCTCGCCGTGGCCGGCAGCGGCGATGCGCTCGCGGGCGACGCCGTCGACGTCCTCCGCCCGGGCCCCGGCAGCGACGGCGCCAAGCGCCGCTTCCTGGGCCTGGAGCACGGTCGCGTAGACCTCGCGGGCGCGCTCGCCGGGCTCACCGGTGGCAAAGGTGCGGGTGCCGTCGGAGCAGTAGCCGTCGAGCTTTGCCCCCATGTCGAAGACGACCAGCTCGCCGCGGCCGATCTCGCGCTCGCCCGGCTCTGCGTGCGGAAGCGCCCCGTTGGGACCGGCGGCGACGATCGTCGGGAAGGAGGGCTCGGCGCCCTGCTCGCGCATCCAGGCCTCCACCCCGCGGGCGACATCGAGCTCCGTGCGCCCAGCGAGTCCGCGCTCCAGCGCCCAGCGCCAAGCCTCGTCGGCCAACTCGGCCGCGGTGGCGATCGCCGCCAACTCGGCCTCGTCCTTGACCCGGCGCAGCTTCTCGACCGTCCCCCCCGCACCCTCGAGCGAGACGCCCCCGGCCAGCTTCTCCTCCAGCTTGCCCTTGGCGCGAACCGACATGTGGTGGTCTTCGAAGCCGACCTTGCCAACCAGACGCTCGGCGATCCCACCGAGCCAGTCGTCTTTGACCGTGATCACCTCCCAACCCTCGATCTCGGCCTCGGCGCGCTCGGTGTAGCGAAAGTCGGTGAGGAAGACGCGCCCATCGCCGCCGCAAATGCAGGCGCCGTTGGTGCCGCCGAAGCCGGTCAGGTACTGGACGTTGACCCGGTCGCTGACCAGGAAACGGTCGAGCCCGCGCTCGGCGACCAGGGCCGCCAGACGGTCGCCACGCTCCTGCATCAGCCCGCGCTGGCGCCGAGCTTGCCTGCCAGCAACTCGAGTGCGTCGCGGTAGCCGTCCGGCCCCTTGCCGCAGATCTTCGCCAGCACCAGGCCGTCGAAGACGGAGAGCCGCCGCCACTCCTCGCGCGACTCGACGTCGGAGAGGTGGACCTCAACCGCCGGCAGGGCAGCGACGTCGAGCGCGTCGGCGATCGCCCGGCTGTAGTGCGACCAGGCGCCCGCGTTGACGATCGCCGAATCGGCCAGCTCGGGCAGGCGGTGCATGTACTCGACGAACTCGCCCTCGGAGTTGGTCTGGAAGAAGATCGTTGCCAGGCCCTGCTCGCGCGCCCAGTCCTCGATCTTGGTCTCCAGGTCGCGCAGAGAGAGACCGCCATAGACCTCGGGATCGCGGCGGTCGAGGATGTCGAAGTTGACGCCGTGCAGCACGGCGACGCGATTGTGGGCGGTGGTCATCTGTAGAGCTCCTCCACGGCGGCCCTGACCTTAGCCGGATCGACCAGCTCGCCGATCCGGGGTGCGCCCGGCTCCGCCAGAAGGACAAAGCCGACGCCCTCCGCCGTGCGCTTCTTGTCGCGTTGCAGGGCATCGAGAGTTTCGCCGAGATCGACGGCGGGATCGAGTGCCGTCGGCAGTTCGTGGCGAGCGAGGATCGACTCGACCTCGTCGCGTAGTTGCGGTGCGTCCGAGAGGCGCAGCGCGGCCAGTAGCCCGAGCCCGATCGCCTCGCCGTGGCGGTAGCGCCGGTAGCCGCTCGCCGCCTCGATCGCGTGGCCGACGGTGTGGCCGAGGTTGAGCACTGCCCGCCTGCCGCCATCGCGCTCGTCGGCGGCAACGACCTCGCACTTGTAGCGGGCGCAGGCGAAGACGAGATCGGTGAGGTCAGCAGCGTCGAGCGCGACGAGCGAGCGCGAGCGCTCCCAGAGTTCGCCGCCCGCCAGCAGCCCGGTCTTCAGCAGCTCGACGAAGCCGGCGGCCAGCTCGGCGCCGGGCAAGCTAGCGAGGGTCGAGGTGTCGACCAGGACGGCAGCCGGCAGCTGGTAGGCACCGGCGTAGTTCTTGCCCTCGGGCAGGTCTACCCCGGTCTTGCCTCCGTAGGCCGAATCGACCTGCGCGACCAGCGTGGTCGGGACCTGGATCACCTGCACGCCGCGCTGGTAGAGGTGGGCGCAGAGACCCGCCAGGTCGCCGACGACGCCGCCGCCGAGGGCGACGACGTGGTCCTCGCGAGTCATCCCGGCGCCCGCCATCTCCCGCAGCACCCGCTCCGCTTCGGCCAGCGTCTTCGCCGACTCGCCGGGCTCGACCTCGATCCGGCCCGCGAGCGGGCCGAGCTGGTCGGCGTAGAGAGCTCCGACCACGGTGTCGGTGACGCAGAAACGCTCTCCCGGCAGCGGCCAAAGCTCCGTGCCAAGCACGCCGGGGCCGGCGAAGACCGGGTACTCGCCCGAGGCGCTCGCGGCCCAGAGCATCTTGCTGCCGGCCGGCAGCTCGGCGAGGGCCAACAGCGACGGCATCGCGCGGGCGACCAGACCTCGGTCTCCGGGCGGCAGGATCGCGTCTGCCAGCGAGTCGTAGAAGGGCTGGCGCTCCTCCATCAGCTTCGCAACGCCCTCGGCACTGCGGGCGAGTGGGCGGTCGCTGCGGGCGATCCGTCGCCAAGCCTCGCGAGCATCGACCTGGAGCCAGACGACAAGGTGGCGCCCGAGCGCCGTGCGCACCCGCTCGGAGAGAACGCTGCCGCCGCCGAGGGCGATCGCGCCGCCGTCGGCTTCATCGAGCAAAGCGCCGACAACCTCCGCCTCACGGGCGCGGAAAGCGTCCTCGCCATCCTCCTCGAAGGCCGCCCGGATCGGCTTGCCGAACGCCTTTTCCATCAGCTCGTCGATCTCGGTACTCTGCAGGCCGCCGTCGCGTGCCGCGGCCAGCGCCGTCGACTTGCCGGCGCCCATGAAGCCGATGAAAACCAGGGCCGGCTTCACGCTCAGCCCCGAAAGTCGATGCGCTTCTTGTAGGCCTCGACCGCGGCCAGCACGTCGTCGATGTGGTCGCCGCCGAACTTCTCGCGGTAAGTGCGCGCGAGGGTGAGGCAGACCATCGCCTCACCGACGACGGCGGCGGCCGGGACCACGGTCGAGTCGGTGCGCTCGCGCAGCGCCTGCGCCGGCTCCTTGGTCTCGGTGTCGACCGAGCGCAGCGGCTTAGTCAGGGTCGAGATCGGCTTGATCGCGGCCCGCACCGAGAGCGGCAGGCCGTTGGTCATCCCGCCCTCGAGGCCGCCGGCGTGGTTGGTCTCGCGGAAGTAGCCGCGCTGCTGCGACCAGAAGATCTCGTCGTGGGCCTCTGAGCCCGGCCGGCCGGCGACGTCCCAGGCTTCGCCGATCGAGACTCCCTTGACCGACTGGATCGAGGCAACGGCGCCGGCGAGGCGCCCGTCGAGACGGTCTTCCCAGGAGATGTGCGAGCCGAGGCCGGGAACGAGGCCGAAGGCGCGCACCTCGAAGGTGCCACCGAGGCTCTCGTTGGCCTTGCGCAGGCGGTTGATCTCCGCGACCATCGCCGCGCTCGCCTCGGCGTCGAGGCAGCGCACCGGATCGTCATCGACGCCGGCGAAGTCCTCCGGCGCGAGGTCGGCCCGCTCGGGCGCTGTGACCGAGGCGATCTGGGTGACGTGGCTGTGGACGCTGACGCCTAGCGCGGTGAGAAAGCCGCGGGCGATCGAGCCGGCCGCGACACGGGCTGCCGTCTCGCGGGCGCTGGCCCGCTCGAGCACGTTGCGAATGTCGTCGTGGCCGTACTTCTGGGCACCGACCAGGTCGGCGTGGCCGGGCCGCGGAAGGTGGACCTGGTCGACCTCGGCCTCGACCGGCCAGGGGCTCATCCGCTCCTCCCAGTTGGCGTAGTCGCGGTTGGCAACGAGGACGGCGATCGGGCTGCCGAGGGTGCGCCCGTGGCGCAGTCCGGAGCGAATCTCGACCGTGTCGGTCTCGATCTTCATCCGCCCGCCGCGACCGTGGCCGAGCTGGCGCCGCGCCATGTCACGGTCGAGCGCCTCGCGCTCGAGCTCTAGCCCGGCCGGCATCCCCTCGACGATCGCGACCAGGCCTGGCCCGTGCGACTCGCCCGCCGTTGTAAATCGAAACGTTCCCATACCGCGCCAAGGCTATCGGCGGCCGACCACGCACGCTCTTTGCTGATACTTAGCCAACGAAATAGAAACAACCGCGGACGACTAGCCGCGAGCGGCGGCGCGCATCGTGTCGAGCGGGGCCGGCCGGCCGGTCCAGATTTCGAGCGAAAGCGCGCCCTGCTGGACGAGGATCTCGATGCCGTCGACGAGGGTGGATCCCGCCGCTTCGGCGGCGCGCAGAAGCGCGGTCTGCTCGCCGCCGTAGACCATGTCGACGACCGTCTGGCCGGGGGAGAAGCACTCGGGCCGCAGCGGCAGCTCGGCGAACGGGTCCTCGCCGCCGAGTCCGACCGCGGTCGAGTTGACGATTAGTCCATAGGCATCTTGGTCGGGTTCAGCAACCGGCTCTCCGCCCAGCTCCTCGCACAAGTGCCGCGAGCGCAACTCGGTGCGGTTCCAGACGCCGACCTCGACCCCCTCGCGCAGCAGTGCCCAAACCACGGCGCGGGCGGCGCCGCCCGCGCCCAGCACCAGCGCCCGCTTGCCGGCGGGCGAGGTCGGCAGCGCCCGCAACAGGCCGTCGGCGTCGGTGTTCTCGGCCCGGATCTCGCCATCGGCGAAGACGAGCGTGTTGGCGGCGCCGATCTCGCGCGCGGTCTCCGAGAGCTCGTCGGCGAGGGATAGCGCCGCGCTCTTGTGGGGCACGGTCACGTTGGCGCCGGCAAAGCCTTCGTCCGCCAGCGCCCGCGCCCGCTCCTCAAACGCGTCGGGAGCGACCTCGATCGCCCCGTAGCTCCACTCCGCCAGGCCGAGCTCGGCGAGGGCGGCGCTGTGCATCGCCGGTGAGCGCGAGTGGCCGACCGGATAGCCGAGGACGGCGAGGCGCGGCACGTCCGCTATTCCCCGCAGCTGTCCGGCGAGTTGCCGCCGGCAGCTTCGCGGGCCGCGTTGTAGCGTTCGACGTCGGCGTTGAATTCGGCTTCGGTCGAGGAGAAGGCGAGCTTGTTGCAGGCTCCCGGTTCAGCCACGTAGTAGAGGTAATCCGCCTTTGCGGGGTGCGCGGCGGCTTCGATCGATGCGAGGCCGGGACTGCCGATCGGCCCCGGCGGCAGGCCGGTGTGGGTGCGTGTGTTGTACGGCGAGTCGACCGCCAGTTCGGATTCGGTCAGCGGCCGCGTGTAGTTGCCGGTGGCGAAGCGGGTCGTCGCGTCGATCCCCAACGGCATCCCTTCGTGCAGGCGGTTGTAGATCACCGCTGCGACCAGCTTGCGCTGGCTTTCCAGCCCCGCCTCGTGCTCGATCATCGAGGCGATCGTGAGCACGTCGTAGACCGTCAGGTTCTTCGAGCGCGCGTAGCTCATGTTCACTCCGGCGATCCGGCGCTTGAAGTCTTCGAGCTGCAGTTGGACGAGATCGGCGACCTTGGCGTGCTTGACCAGTTCGAAGGTATCGGGGAAGAGAAATCCCTCGAGGTCCTTGGCGTTCTTGCCGCCATATTTGGCGGGATGTAGGTACTTGGAGTGGACGCTGGCCTTCTCGTAGCTGCCCCGCAGGCCTTCGGCCTTGGTTATTTCGGCGGTCTGCGGGCGCGTGTAGCCCTCGGGGACGGTCAGCGTGACGGTCCGCACCACGACCGGTGGCGGCGGGCTGGCGCGGTGAAAGTGGCGGTAGGCGAGAGCCGTGATCGCGGCGATCCCGAGGAGGACCGCGCCCAGCGCGACGACGATCCCCACCCGGCGGCCGCGGGAGTGGACGGGCTTGGGCTTCGGGGCGCGAGGCGGCTTGACCTTCTTTGCCTTCGGTTGCTTAGGTTGCTTCTTCGGCTTGGGCGGCTCGGCCTCTGGCGTCGGCTCGGCCTTGGGCTCGGCGGGCGGCGGCGACTTGGCCCGGCGCGCTTCGCGCTCGAGGCGCCGCCGCTCGCGCTCGACCGCCGCCGGATCGTCCGGCTCAACGAACGGATCGTCACTCATCGTCTTGGTCTTCGATCGCCGCCTGGCCGGCGAGATAAGCCTGCAGCAGGTGGGCGGCCGCGAGCGAGTCGGGTGCCGCGGCGGCGCCTGCGCGCTTGCTCGCCTCGGCCATGCGGGTGGTCAGACGCTCGTCGTAGGCCTCGACCGGGACGTCGACGATCGCCTCCAGTTCGGTGCAGAAGGTGCGGGCCAGCGCCGCCTGGCTGCCTTCCTCGCCGCTGAGGTGAAGCGGCAGGCCGACGACGACCCGCTCGACCTCGTACTTGGCGACCAGCTCGGCCACCGAGCGCGCCTCGGGCGGTTCGATCACCGGCAAGGGAGTGGACAGGGTGCCGCTGGGATCGGAGATCGCGCAGCCGATCCTGGCGGTGCCGTGATCGAGGGCGAGGACGCGCATGCCTAGGCGAGCTTCCGCTCGATCGCCGTCCGGGCCACCGCAAGCGCCTCGTCGAGCTTGGCCGGGTCCTTGCCGCCCGCCTGGGCCATGTCGTCGCGACCGCCGCCACCGCCGCCGACGACGGGCGCCGCCTCGCGGATGATCTCGGCCGCCGAGAGGCCGCGTCCCACGGCACCCTTGGAGACCAGGACGACAAGCGCCACCTTGCTGTCTTCGGCCCCGCCGAGGACGACCGCCGAGTCGCTGCCGAGCTTGGACTGGATGCGGTTGGCAAGTTCGAGCAGCTGCTTCTGGTCGGCAAGTGGCGCTCGCGAGGAGACCAGCTTGACGCCGCCCGTCTCGGTCGCCTCGCCGACCAATCGCTCCGCCTCCTCGCCCGCCAGCTGCTTCTGCGCTTGCTCCGCGCCCTTGCCCGCCTCCTTCAGGCGCTCGGCGGCCCGGCGGGCGCCGCTGAGCGGATCCTGCGGGGAGCCGAGCAAATCGCCGACCTCGCGCAGGCGCTGCTCGCGCTCGCGGAACCAGTCGATCGCGGCCGGCCCGCTCAGCGCCTCGATCCGGCGCACGTTGGCGGCGCTGGAGCCCTCGGAGGCGATCTTGAAGATGCCGACCTCGGCCGTGTTGGCGACGTGGGTGCCGCCGCAGAGCTCGCGCGAGACACCGTCGACCTCGACCACGCGCACCCACTCGCCGTACTTCTCGCCGAAGAGCGCCATCGCCCCTAGCCGCTCGGCCTCGGCGCGCTCCATCTCCAGCCAGCGCACCGGCCGGCTCGCCTTGACCCACTCGTTGACGCGGTCCTCGACCGCGCGCAGATCCTCGGCGCTGAGGCCCTGACCGTGGCTGAAGTCGAAGCGCAGCTTGTCGGGCCGCACGGCCGAGCCGGCCTGATGCACGTGGGCGCCGAGGTGCTCGCGCAGCGCGGCGTGAAGGAGATGCGTCGCGGTGTGATTGCGCATCGTCGCGTGGCGGGTCTCGCGCTCGACTTCGGCTTCGACCGCCGCGCTCTCGTCGATCTCGCCCGACGGCTCGACCTCGAGCGCTTGGTCTTCGCCGACCCGGTAGACGTCGAGCACCCTGGCCTCGCCACCGTCCCAGCGCAGCAGGCCCGAGTCGGCGACCTGGCCGCCGCCCTCGGCGTAGAAGGGGCTCTCCTCGAGCTTGACCAGGGCGCGGCCGTCCTCGCGCTCGACCGCGGCGAGGCCGGTCGTCGTCCGCAGCGTCTCGTAGCCGACAAATTGGGTCCGCGCGGCGGCACCGGCGAAAGCGATCACGCGCTCGTGGCGATCCTCGGAGCCGTGCGCAGTCGCGGCGCCAGAGCGGGCGCGCTGGCGCTGCTCCTCCATCAACTCCTCGAAACCGCCGTCGTCGACCGAGAGGCCCCGCTCGGCGACCAGCTCCTTGGTCAGGTCGTAGGGAAAGCCGAAGGTGTCGTGCAGCTTGAAGGCGTCCGAGGCATCGATCCAGGACGTCTCCTTCTCCTTGGCCCCGGCGACCAGCTGCTCGAGCAGCTCGCTGCCGCGCTCCAGGGTGCGGCCGAAGCTCTCCTCCTCGTCGCCGACCCAGCGGGCGATCGTCGCGCGCTCGGCGATCAGCTCGGGATAGGCGTCGCCCATGACCTCGATCGCCCGCTCGGCGAAGCGCCCCAGCCAGGGGGCATCGAGGCCGAGCGTGCGTCCCTGCTGAATCGCCCGCCGCATGATCCGGCGCAGGATGTAGCCGCGGTCTTCGTTGGAAGGGACGATGCCGTCGGCGATCAGGAAGGCGGCGCCGCGCGAATGGTCGGCGACGATCCGCATCGCCCGCGTCACCGCACCGCCCTCTCCATAGGAGCGGCCGGACATCTCCTCGGCGAGGTCGATCAGCGGCCGCACCAGGTCGGTCTCGTAGACCGAGGGAACCTCCTGCAGGACCGCCGCCATCCGGTCGAGGCCCATGCCGGTGTCGATGTTGCGCATCGGCAGCTCGCTCAGCGAGCCGTCGGCGCCGAGGTCGTAGGTCATGAAGACGTGGTTCCAGAACTCGAGATAACGCTCGGTGTCGTCGCCGGGTCGTTCGTTGTCGCCGCCGAACTCGGGCCCGCGGTCGAGGTATAGCTCCGAGCAGGGGCCGCAGGGGCCGGTCGGCCCGCCCTGCCAAAAGTTGTCCTCGCGGCCGAGCCGGACGATGCGCTCATCGGGCACGCCGACCTGGCGCCAGACCGCAATCGCCTCCTCGTCGGGACCGAGCCCGAGCTCCTCGTCGCCGCCGAAGACCGTGACCCAGATCCGCTCCGGATCCATGCCGAAGCCCTCGGTCGAGAGCTGCCAGCCCCAGGGGATCGACTCCTCCTTGAAGTAGTCGCCAAAGCTCCAGTTGCCGAGCATCTCGAAGAAGGTGAGGTGGCGGGCGGTGTTGCCGACCTCCTCGATGTCGGTCGTGCGGAAGCACTTCTGCACGTCGGCGAGGCGCCGCGCCGGCGGCTCCTCGCGGCCGAGGAAGTACGGCTTGAAGGGCTGCATGCCCGCCGTCGTCAGCAACACCGAGGGATCGTGGGCCGAGGGCACCAGCGAGGCCGAGGGCACGATCTTGTGCCCGCGCTCCTCGAAGAAGGAGAGGTATGTCTGACGGATGTCGCTGGCCTTCATCGGTTGGAGCCTAGAGTCTGTCGGCGCCGCCCGGCGCGGCGTCAGGACGCGGCGACGATCGTGCCGTGGCCGACGATCGCCTCGCCGGCGAGCAGCACGGCGGTCTGGCCCGGCGAGGCGCCGGCGAAGTCCTCGCCCAGGGCGACCTCGAGCCTGGCGTGCGGCCCGGTGTCCGTCGCCGGGATCGCGGCCGGAACCGGCTGCGAGCGGTAGCGCAGGCGAACCGCGTCGACGCTGGCCCCGGCGCGGTGCAGAACCGCGTTGTGGAGCTGCACCGTGCGCGCCATCAGGTCGCGCCGCGGGCCGACCGTAACCGTGTTGGCGACGGCGTTGGTCGAGAGCACGTAGAGCGGCTCCTTGGCCCCGCCACCGATCCCACGGCGCTGGCCGACGGTGAAGTTGTGGTGGCCGCGATGGCGGCCGATCGCCTTGCCGGAGCGGTCGAGCAGGTCGCCCTCGCGCTCGCGCAGGCCACCGTGGCGGCGCAGGAAGTCGCCCTTGCCCTGGCCGGAGAGGAAGCAGAGGTCCTGGCTCTCGGGCTTCTTTGCGACCGCGAGTTCATGGCGAGCGGCGATCTCGCGCACTTCGGGCTTGGTCAGCTCGGTCAGCGGAAACCGCACCCGCTCGAGGATGCCGGGCGGCAGCGCCGCCAGCATGTAGCTCTGATCCTTGTTCTCGTCGGAGGCAGCGGCCAGCAGCAGCCCGTTGCCGTCGTCGACGATCCGCGCGTAGTGGCCGGTGATGAGGTGTGTGGCGCCGAGTCGCGTCGCCAGGTCGACCATCGCCGCGATCCGCACCTCGCCGTTGCAGGCAATGCAGGGATTGGGCGTGGTCCCGGCGGCGTAGCCGGAGACGAACTCGGCGACGACGCGGCGGCGGAACTGCTCCTCGAGGTCGAGGGTCAGGTGCGGAATCCCGAGCGAAAGGGCAAGCGAGCGGGCACCGAGGACGGCCTCGGGCGAGCAGCAGGCCTTTGCTCCGTCGGTCTTCGGATCGGCCCAGAGCTTCAGCGTCACCCCGACGACCTCGGCCCCCTGCTCGCGCTCCAGGAGCGCGGCGACAGCGCTGTCGACGCCGCCCGACATCGCGACCAGGACCCGCTTTCGGTCCGGCTCCGCCAGCTGCTCGGCAGATGAGGCCGCCCGCGCCAACGCGCGGTGCAGCGCGTCGGCAGCCAGCTGCGCCGCGTGCCGCTTCGCCAGCGTCAACCCCCCGATCGCCTTATCGACCTCGTCGATCCCGATCCGAGCGGCCTCGAGGACCGGCTCCCCGTCGACCATCTCGGCAACGGCAGCGGTCGCAGCCCGCGTGGCCCCACAACCCTCGACATCGAAGCTGACCCGCGCAACGACACGGTCCTCGATCGAGAGCGAGATCCGCGAGAGGTCCCCACAGGCGGCGCCACCGGCCGCCCCGGTAAATGCTCCGTCGTCAACGGGACCCAGACGGCTCGCGTCACGCAGATAGTGCTCAAACAGCTCCTGGCTCATCCGTTACAGGGTAAGAGGCCGCCGCTCTCCGCGCAGCAGCACGCGCAGGTCGGCAATGACGCCGGGCGCATCGTCACGCAGATGCCGCCAGGTAACACGGGTAATCCGCCACCCCTCGACGAGCAGCAGACGATCGCGCTCCCGATCCTTCTCGAAAGCCAGATCGGTGCCGTGCGATTCCCATCCGTCGAGCTCAACGATCAACCGCTGCTCAGCCCAAAGGCAATCGACTTCGAAGAACCGCCCCCGAACCGAGACGTGCGCATTGCGGCGAGGTCGGGGCAAATCAGTGCCGTCGAGAACAGCCAGAAAACGCCCCTCCAACTCACTGCGAGTGATCCCTCGCACCGCCGTGCGATCCCGAAACAGGGCACGTAGGACCGCCGATCCGACCCTTCTCGGATAGCGCCCAAGCAGATCGGGCACCGAAAGCTTGCCTGTCAGCCCAAGCACCTCGGCCTCGTTCAACGCTCGTTCCAGCTGGGGCCGCGAAAGGACAGCCGCGAGGTCCAGCAAGGTTCGGGAGACAGACGTAACCGGGATCCCCTCAATCGATGCGACCTCGTCGTCGCGTATTTGCGAATGATGCGCTTTGATCCGTGCTCGCGCGCGGGGAATGGCCGGGCCCGAGTCACTTCCGGCATTGCCCCTGATCGCGGCACAAGCTGCCAAAGCTGCCCCGCGGATCGATGGCTTAGCACCGCTCCGGGGCCGCAGGCCAGAACAGCGGCCATCCAGCGACCCTTCGCGTCGAGCAATGGGTGCCCTACGGAGTAGACGCCCTGATGGACTCGGTGGAGCCGCCCGCCCGCGATCCGCACATCTATCGCCCGGCGAGAGATCCCCATGGAGAGCAACTGACGCCGCGCCACCAACCCATGCTGCCTACCCGCAAGCCGGGCCAGGGCATGATCGACGCCACCAGGCTCATCCGCCGTGCATTTACCACGCATATCGTGGTGAACGCACGTCTCGTCGGACTCGGCGGGGGACATACCCTGCACGCTCGAGGATCGGGGCGCGCGGGTGGCACGCTAGACGACACGGAAGCGCAACGTAAAAGAGGCTCCAGCCCGCCGGTACCGCCTCTGGCTTTGATCCCTTGAAGTAAAGGGTGGGGGCCTCCTCGCAGTCCCAAAGAACCGAGAGAGATCAGCTCCCGCGCCGTTTGTGTTGGGTCAAACGGTGAGGC
>DASYIY010000017.1:0-49016 GCA_035997045.1 Solirubrobacterales bacterium
TTGGGCCAGAAAATCGAATGGAATGGCGTATTCCCGACCGAAGCGTTCGAATGGCACAGAGAACAGGCAATAAGCGTCTCCTAGAGTCGCTTGGCAAGCTCGCGAGCGCCGGGTGGATCCCGGCGCTCGCGGCTGCGGGGCTGTTCGCCATCTCGGATTGCGGAGGAAGCTCCGATGCCCAGACGGCGAGTACGTCGCCCCCTGCCAAAAACACAACGACTTCAAACTCGTCGAATTCGACTACCTCAGCCTCATCCAGTTCGCCTAAATCCTCCCCAGCGGCGAGGTCCTCGGACGAAGGCGGCAAAGACGTCGCCAAGAAGGTCAGAGATGGCAAGCACGGCCTCGCGTGGTTGCCCGAAGGTACGCCCGAGCGCGCTTCGACGCCTGCACAGGAAGTCCACGCGACGGTCGCGAGCATGAGCCTTGAAAGCCCGACCCTGGCGGCAGCGCCGGGCTCTCTCGCGATGCTCTCCGCCACCTATACCTGCGACGGCGCAGACGACTGGCCGGCGTTGAGCTGGCGCGGTGTCCCCGCTGGCACGGCGGAACTCATCCTCTTCGCAATGAACGTGCAGTCGGTGGAAGAAAAGCTCTTTTTTGATTGGGCGGTGGCCGGGCTCGATCCCGGCCACGAAAGCATCGAAGCAGGTCGCCTACCCAAGGGCGCGATCGTCGGCTTCAACGGCTCTGGCAGGAGCGGTTACTCCATCCGCCCCACCGGCTCGAGCGAAACGTACATGTTTACCCTCTACGCCCTACCCGAGTGGCTTGCGCCCGCGCGAGGCTTTGACCCTCGCGCCCTGCGCCGAGAGGTGCTCGGTGTGTCGGGCAACGTCGGCCTTCTACCCGCGTTTTACGCCCGTAGCTAGGTCACTTGACCTTCCTGGTCCATTTAAGCAAGGAATAAAGGAGAGAGAAGTGAATCGAATACAGCAGACCCGACCAAGGGTTATCTGCACGGCGTTGTTCGTGCTGGCGCTTGCCTCGCTCGCACTCGCAGGCAGCGCATCGGCAAAACTCACTGGCAACTACACTAGATTTGCGCAGTGTCCCTTTAAAAACCCCGAAACCCTGAAGTGTCTCCACTCGGTTACAGAAAGTGGAGAAGTCGTCCTCGGCAACAAAAAAGTGCCGATCGAAAACCCGGTCGTCCTACAAGGCGGCTACACGGCCCCAGTCGAAGGGTTCTCGACATTCATCCCCCCCACCAACGGCATAACGCTTTCGAAAGCCCCGCAGAATGTCCCCGGTGGGCTGGCGGGACTCGTGAACTGTAAAGAAATCAGCAATTTCATCCTGAAGGCAGCCTGCGAATGGACCTTCGAAAACGGCCTCACTGGGGTCAGCTCAACCCTTGAACTGGCCAGACCAGCAAGCGAGATCCGCGTCGGTGAGAATAATATCGCCGGAGAAGAAGGTGTCGGCCTGAAAATGCCGGTCAAGGTTCATCTTGAAAACCCCCTCCTTGGTGAATCCTGCTACGTCGGCTCCAGCAGTTCGCCAATTATCTGGGAATTGACCTCTGCCACGACGAACCCGCCCGCTCCCAACAAACCGATCAAAGGCGGCGGTGGCAGCGGAGAATTCCTCGAGGAAGGCCGAATTGTAGTGCTGAAAGGGACCTCGCTTGTTGACAATGCCTGGTCTGCACCTGGAGCAAGCGGTTGCGGAGGTCTATTCTCATTCCTCCTCGACCCGATCATCGACGCGTCGGTTGGCGTCCCAGCAGCGGCGGGACACAACACCGCGATTCTGGTCAACACCATCAGTCTCTCCACTGCTTTTGCGGTAAATAAAAACGACGAAGAAAACCCTTAGTTCGACAGGTAAGCGAAGCAATTCAAGGCCGCCGGGACTTCCCGGCGGCCTTGAACGCTTTGGGCCGGCGGTTTCGTTCAGGCCCGAGAATTTCAGCAGCAATGAGGACTGTTTCCTGCGCTTATGAGGTGTCGTGCGATGGGCGCGGCGGCGGCCGATATGGCGCGCTTTGCCCTGATCGAGGGCCTGCTCGGTCCGGATCGGCAGCGCTGGACCTGGTGCGAGGGGCTGAAGGCGCAATTTGACGTGAGCTTGGAGAGAGCTTTGCCCACTCTCGATGGCTTAGCGGTTCCGCCGCTCGTAATCCGAGGGATGATCGGCGGCGTCGCCGGGGTCGCACGGGCGAAACCTACTTCTTCGTCGACGGGCTTTAGTCGCCCCATTGGCTTGCGTGGCTTCGCGCAGGCCGATTTCCAGCGATTTCCAGTCTCGTCCTCCCACTGCCAGGACGCATTGGCCGCATTCCAGTCAGGAAAGTTGAAAGGTTAGGCACGATCTGGTACCAATTGAGTACCTTCGGGTACTAACGGAAGACTTCTTGATACGGCAGGCGCGTTGAAGGGGGGTATCGAATCGTGGAGCAGTGGGTGGAAAGGGATGCGAATTTGGCATTGGCGCGCGGAATGTCGGTGGCGGCGGAGACTGTCGAGGAACGCGAAATCTTCTACGACAAGCTGAGCCCTGGGCCGGGGCTGCCGACCGCTGAGGTTGCGGCCCACCAGTGCGCGCGGATCCACGGGGCGCTCGTCACCCTGGTTGGCGCGCGTGGCTACGGCGCCGTCAAAGTGCGGGACGTCGTGCGGCTTGCGGGGGTCTCGACGCGCGCCTTCTACGAACACTTCGACAGCAAAGCGGATTGCTTTCTGCGTACACACGAGCTGGTCGTGCGCGGTGCGGTTCGGCGGATCGTTGCCGCGCAGGCGGATGAGCCCGACTGGCGCGAGCGATTGCGGCTGATGCTCAACGCGTTTGTGCGGGAAGTGGGAAGCGGGCCCGACGCGGCGCGCCTTGCACTGATCGATGCTTACGAGGCTGGGACCAGCGCGCTCGAGCAGGCCTGGCGTACTGAGCGCACACTCGAGACGATGATCGGTGAGAGCTTTGGCCGGGGTCCCGACGGGATTCCCGTGCCACCGCTGATAGTTGAGGGAATTGTCGCCGGTGTCGCGCGGGTCGCCCGCCGCCGGCTACTTGCAGGGCGGAGCGGTGAGGTGACCGGACTCGGGGACGAGCTAGGGGAGTGGGCACTGTGTTTCCCCGGCAAGGCCTCCGGCGAGTTGGCCATTCTCGATCGGCGATCGGTCGGGGCCGGTAGAACCGCCGACCTGTCACCAACTCCGGCGAGCTTGGAGAACAGTAATGGCAGCGGGCAGGGATGGCCGCCACAAAGTGACCGCGGGATCATCCTCGCCGCCGTCGCCAAGCTTGCCGCTGCCCGCGGGTACAGGCACCTTACGATTCCCCGCATCCGCGCCCGTGCAGGTATCTCCCGCGCAGCGTTCGACGTTCACTTCAAGAGTGTCGACGAGTGCTTCCTAGCAGCCTTGGAATTTCGTGCAGGCGATGCCTTGGCCGAGGCAGCCCGTGCGCAATCCTCAGCTCACACCTGGGCCGGCGGCGTATATCGCGCGGTAGTCGCCCTCTGTGATCGGATTGGAAGCGACCCCCTCTTGGTCGGTCTCTGCCTCGACGACTACTTTCTCCCCGGCACCGACGGGTCGCTCTGGCGTAAGAGTTTGATTGCGGTGGCGGCAGACCAGATCCGCGCCGGCGTTCCGCCCGAGCATCGCCTTGGCGGACTTCCCGAAGAAGCCTCCAAGGGCGCCATCTGGGCCCTCCTCCACCATCATGTGGTCAGGAACCCTGCGCCTCAGGGCCCACAGATCGCCGCGACCCTCGCCTACCTGGCGCTGGCACCAGTGATCGGCGCCCCCGAGGCGGTAGCGGCGATTCGTTGCGAGCAAACGGCTTAGGGAGAGCCTTCGGGGGACGGAGACCATGAATAGCGCTTGGCGTCACCATAGAAAACATTGGTGGATATGGAAAACCGAGAGGGTCGGGCGCTTGACCGACACTACGCTGAGGCGCGATGCTCGCAGGCGTGCCGAGTCTGTATCTGCTCTGCATGAAACCGTAACTACAAAAGTGAGAGGAAATTTAACGAATGAGTCAAGGAAGGCATGGAATCAAGATCCTCGGCCTTGCGCTGCTGGCAGCAGTCAGCGTTATGGCTGTGACCGCCGCGAGCGCGATGGCGACAGGCGAATACAAGCTCGAAGCCAAAACGTTCACGGCGGCGGGACTTGCAAAAGAATCAGTTGCAGGGACTGGCGGATTAGGAATTCTGTTAGTGCCCGCTATCAAACTCGAACTCCACTGCACAGGTGCTGACGTTACCTCAAGTACCGTGTTATTAGGAGGCGTAGCTCACGCTACGGTCTTATTCTTAGGATGCACAGTACTTAAAAATTCCTTCTGTCATGTCTACCCAACAAAAGCAGAAGCAGAAAAAGATTCAGGTACCGGCTTGGGCGATATAACGGCTAGCGGCTTAGGACTGCTACGTTTACATGGGTCGCCAGTCGTGCATTATCTTGAAGTGGAAGGTCCTGAAGGCGGTACAAAACCGTTTACGACAATTTTCTTTGGTGGCGCAGAATGCACGCTACCAATTGAAAACAAAGTAACCGGTAAAACTGCCTTCAAACTGCCGGGCGCATTAACACCAGCTGTCAATCAGACGCTCGAATCAATCAATGAAGCCACTGGGACGTTACTTGGCGTGCAGTTGAAGTTCGGACTGAATAACGCGTTCATTCACGGCGGAACGTTCGCAACTCCGACGACCGCCAGTGTCCACCTGAGTGGCGCGAATGTCGGTAAGACATGGGGAAGCGAATAGCATCCATGGCCGAGTGTAGGTAGTAGTCGCAGTAGTAAGTAGCAGGATCCCCGATGTGGGACCGCGCCCCAAGGTGCGGTCCCACATCTTCGGGGTTAGGGAAAGGGAAAAGTGACTAGCCAAGGGAGAAGGGTATGCGAATGAGCGGGAGGAACGGAGCGCGTTGGACGACCGTGATTAGCGCGATTGGTGCGGTGGCGGTATTGCTTCTCATGGCCTCCTCCGCCTTTGCGGCTAAGGCTGTCGTCTCGGAAATAGGAACGCCCGCTTCCGGCGGCCTAGGCGCTCAGTTCACGACCCCCCGCGGCGTGGCGATCAACCGAAGCGGCGAAGGTGGCGTTCCCGCTGGCACCTTCTATGTCGTCGACTCCGAAGGCCAACGGATCGAGCGCTTCGGACCGGCCGGCGAATTCGTCAGTACCTGGGGTTGGGGAGTGAGTGACGGCTCCGAAGAAGCCCAGATATGCAAGGTCGCTTCGAATTGCCGCTCCGGGCTGGAAAGCACCAGCGCGGGGGCTTTCGCTCAGCCGCAGGGAATCGCTGTCGATCAGGCAAGCGGAACCCTCTACATCACGGATCGATTCAATCGTCGGATCGAGGTTTTCAGCGCCACCGGCGCCTTCCTTGGTGCTTTCGGCTGGGAAGTCAAAATTGTCGGAGCGGCCGAAGAACTGCAGATTTGCACGGCCGCGAGCGGCTGCGCGCCCGGCACGCCCGGCGGCTTGGGAGGTCAGTTCGGTGCCCAGGTAGGCAACCTTGTCGTGGCACCCGCAGGATCGCCCGACGAAGGCGATCTCTACGTCGCCAACAAGAGCCAGCGCCGTATAGACGTCTACAGACCGACTGTCTCAGGGGGTTTTCTCACCGGAGTCGAATTCGTCCGCGCCTTCGGCTGGGACGTGGAGGTCGGCGGAGTAACCGAATTCGAGATCTGCACCGTGGCCGCCAACTGTAAGCAGGGCGCCGCTGGTAACGGTCTGGGTCAGTTCGGCCTCAATTCCGCCGCTGACGTCGCGGTGGACTCCGAAGGCAACGTTTTTGCCCTGGATCGCGTCAACAAGCGGGTGCAGGAGTTCAGCTCTACCCCGGCGCCGATCGTCGCTAACTTCGGCGCCGCCGCACTCGAAGGTGCATTCGGCGTAGAAGCGGAACTCCTCAACATCGCGATCGATTCGTCCAGCGAGCCGAATCACGTCCTCGTCTCGGGGCTGCGCAACACCAGTACGCCGGCCGGACGTGTCGCGGTCGCCGAGCTGGATCACGCGGGAGAAAACCCGGTGCTGCACGGCGAAGAACTCACCCCCACCGAATCCACCGCCGGCACCGGCCTCGCTGTCGCTCCCGGCTCGCTTGGCGGCAACATCTACCTCTCCACCGCGACAGAAGAAACGTTGCAGGGGGTCTACGTCTTGAACGAAGGCCCGGAGATCGAAACGCCCAATCCGATTGGCGCTCACTCCGCCACATTCCACGGCAAAGTCGTCTCCAACGAAGCAGAAGTTAGGTATCGCTTCGAATACTCGTCTGACGGGTCGAACTGGACGAAAGTGCCGACGACAGAAGACGCTTCGGTAGCTCCGGCCCCCGGCGCGGTATCCGTCGAAGCCGCGAGCGAAGCAACGCTGCACGGCAATACCGAATACTCCCTCCGCCTCGTTGCGACCCGCCCGCCCGGGGGCTTTGCGCTCTCCTCGGCCCAGACCCACTTCAAAACGCTCGCTTCCGTCCCAGCGGTCTCAGGGATCTCAGCTTCGGCCATCACCTCTTCCGGCGCAAGGCTCGAAGGGCAGGTAAACCCCGAAAACCAGGCCACTAGCTATCAGTTCGAATATCTAAGCCAGGCTGCCTACGAAGCGAATGGCAACAGCTTCGTCGGACCTAACTCTGCCGCCAAGGCTCCAGTATCGCCCGCAGCGATCGGCTCGGGAATTGTCGATATTCCCGCCGCGGTTCAGATTGTCGGCCTGCAGCCCTCGATCGCCTACCGGTACAGGCTGAGCGCCACCAACGCGACCGGGACCATCTTGGGTCCCGACAAGAGCTTCGCCACCTTCCCGCCCTCCTCGACGGTCGAACCGTGCCCCAATGATCTATTCCGGATCGGCGCCAGTGCAAATCTTCCCGACTGCCGCGCCTACGAGCAAGCGACGCCCGTCGATAAGAACGGCGGCAGTCTGCAGGGCAATGTCCCCACGCTAAAGGCTTCCATCAACGGCGACGCCGTTACCTTCGAAAGCGCTGCCGGGGTCCCGGGCGGGGAAGGAGCGCAGGAATTCCCCCTCTATCTCGCTAGCCGCGGCACGAGTAGCTGGTCTAGTCAAGGCCTGCTGCCGCCCGCGAGTGCCGGGTCGGCCGCCAATGTGCTCGGCTGGACGCCGGACTTCGCCGAGGTATTCGATTCGGCAGGCCAATTCGGGGTGAATAAAGCTCTGTTGGCGCGCTCGAGTTCAAACGGATCACTTACCACGATCGTCCCCTACACCAGCCCGTCGCCCGGCTACTCCTTCGCCGGTGCTTCTGCCGATGCGGGCACGGTCCTGTTTGGGACTACGACCGCGCTCGCACTTCCTCCGGGTAGCCCTACTGCGGCCGATGCGCGGAACCTTTATGCCTGGAATCGAGACACGGGCAAACTAAGTCTTGCCGGCGTCCTGCCCGACGGCTCGGCGCCACCAGAGGACTCGGTGGCGGGCGAGAGCGGTAACTCCGGCTACACCCAAGACATGCGCGCCGTCTCCACGGATGGCTGGGTCTTCTTCAAGACCGGCGAACCGGCGCAGATCTACCTGCGCGAGAACCCGACGGCCTCTGAAACTGTCCAGCGCGACGGAGAAGGCAACTGCGTGTCCGATCCCGCTCACGCCTGCACGTTGCACGTCTCCGCTTCGCAGAAGACCAACGGCCCCGGTCCCGGAGGCACCGACGAAGGAGGCCCGCTGCCCGCTGCCTTCCAGGCTGCCACCAGCGACGGGTCTGCGGCCTTCTTCACCTCCTCGGAGGAGTTGACCAACGACGCTCACACGATCGCCACCGAAGCGATTTCCCGTGCCAACCTCGACGGCAGTGGACGCGAAGGGGTCTTCGTGCCGACAAACGCCGAGGATGTCGCCGTCGACGGGGCTCATATCTACTGGAGCGAGCCGAGTGCCAATGCGATCGGCCGGGCCGACCTCGACGGCAACCCAGCTAGCGTGGAACCGAGCTTCATTTCAGGCGCTAGCAATCCGCAGGGCGTGACGGTAGACGGCTCCCACCTTTACTGGAGCAACGCCGCCGGAGGGGAAGACGAAGAAGGGACGATCGGCCGGGCCAACCTCAACGGAACGGGCGTCGATCAAAACTTCATCGCTGGTGCCAGCAACCCGAAGGGGATCGCAGTAGATGCGGCTCACATCTACTGGACAAATGCAGGCTCCAGTTTCAGAGGAATAGGACGGGCCGACCTCGATGGCAACGTGGCCAGCGTGGAACAGGAATTTGTCGCCGATTCAGCTGTCCTTCCTCAAGGCGTTGCGGTTGACGGTACCCACGTTTATTGGACGCGCGGCAACAACGGAAGCTCGATCGGCCGGGCCGACCTCGACGGCACCAGTCCGGAATTCGGCTTCCTCACCGGCCTTTCCAACCCGCGGGGAATCGCAATCGACGGCTCCAACCTCTACTGGACCGACACCGGAACCGGCTCAATCGGCCGTGCCAAGCTCAACGGCGGCGCGAGCGCGACAGGAGTCGAAGGCGAATTTGTCACCGGCATCGCAAACGCGGAAGGCCTCGCGACGGATGCCTCGCATCTCTACTGGCCCAACCACCCCAGCGGCAGGGGTACCGATCTCTACAGCTATCAGGCCAGCACGCAAACGCTGACCGATCTCACCTCGGACCCGACCGATCCTGCTGGCGCCGAAGTGGAGGGGGTTCTCGGAACCTCGGAGGACGGCTCCTATATCTACTTCGTCGCCAACGGCATCTTGGCTCCGGGAGCCTCTGCCGGGAACTGTCAGGGCCCCCTGGGCGGCGCAAGCGGAATCTGCAATCTTTATCTACTTCACGGCGGGACTACCAGCTTCATCGCCCGGCTCGACGCCGGCGGCGGAAGCAACGGCGATGTCGCCAACTGGGTTCCCGAACCGGGAGTCAACGGCTCCTTCAGTGTCACCTTCCAAAAGACGTCGCGGGTAACGCCCGACGGGCGAACTCTGCTCTTTCGCTCCAGGCGCCAGCTCGGCTCGTATGACAACGAAGGGACGCCGGAGTTCTATCGCTACCGGGTCGGCGATTCGGTTCCGACCTGCATCTCGTGCAACCCGACCGGGGCGTCGCCGGAGGCCGCAGCAACGCTCGGCTCGATCTTTCCCCCGGTCTTGGGCGCGAACGGACCCACACCGGTGCTCGCGCGCAATCTCTCCGCTGACGGACAGCATGTCTTCTTCGAGACAAAAGATGCCCTCCTGGCCGCCGACACCAACGGCGCGGCGGGCTGCCCGCCCTGGGGCAGCGCTTTCCAGAAATTCGAAATCGCAACCTGTCAGGACGTCTATGAGTGGGAGGCCGAAGGCTCGGGCTCCTGCCGGAGCTCGACGGTCAACGGCGGTTGCCTCTACCTGCTCTCCACGGGCAAAGGCGCCGAACCCGCCTTCTTCGCCGATGCCTCGGCAAGCGGGGACGACGCTTTCATATTCACTGCCTCCCAGCTCGTCAATCAAGACAGAGACGGATTGATTGACGGTTATGACGTACGGGTTGGCGGCGGCCTCGCTTCCCAAAACGAAGCCGAAGCGCAGCCCTGCACTGGCCAGGCCTGTAAGGGTCAGTCCGCGCCGCCGCCGGCCGCCCAGCTGCCAGGGAGCGCAGGCTTCTCCGGCGCTCCCAACCAAAAGCCCAACCGTCACCACAAAAAGAAGCATCGAAAGCACCACAAGAACCAGCACCGAAAGGCCAAGACAACTGGGAGGGCGAGCCGATGACTGCGAAGAAGATCGCGATTGCTGCGCTGGCGCTCGGCACCTGGCTTGCGCCAGCCTCCGCCGCACCCGCGGCACCCGCGGCGCCTGCCTGGCAGCTCTCTCTAATTCCCCTGCCGACAAATTTTGCTCCCGGCTCGGTCGGCACGACAACCGTAGCCCCGAACTATCAGTTGGTAGCGACAAACATCGGCGCCGCTCCCACCGAAGGCCCGATCGCGCTCGCAGCGACGTTTCCCGCCGGCATCGTCCCTCTGACCCCCGAAGGGGGTCGCTCCGATCGAACCTCGCCGAATCCGGTCTGCACTGCTTCGGGACAGACAGTCGCCTGCACCGCGGCGGGACCCGTCCACCCGGGTCACTGGGTGGGGGCGAGCATCCCGGTCGAAGTGGCGCTTGGCGCCGAAGCGGGGGTCGCCGAAGCCAGCGTCAGCGGGGGGCGTGCGGCGAGCGTCGCGACAACGTCGCCGGTGCGGATCGGCCAATCGCCTGGCTTCGGGTTCCTTCCTGGCCCCGCCGGGCTGAACACCCTGCTGACCAACGCCGACGGCTCGCCGGCGGTCCAAGCGGGCTCGCACCCCGATCAGCTTACGGTCAGCCTTGGATTCACCACCGAACAGGAACGTGCCGGCAGCCTCATCACCGGCGCTGGGCATCTCCGAGACGTTGCAACCGATCTCCCTCGAGGCCTGATCGCCAACCCCGCCGCGACGTCGGAACGTTGCACCGAGGCGGAGCTGATCAGCGAGGAAAACACGGAAACGAAATGCCCACCGGGCTCTCAGATCGGCACGATCGTCGCGATGACAGAAGTGACAGGTCCAGCTCTCCCCATCAGCGCCCTTTACAACATGGTGCCACCGCCAGGCGTACCCGCCGAGCTCGGCTTCGATGCGCTCGGGGTTGGCATCTTCGTGCACCTGGACGGCAGCGTGAGAAGCAACGGGGACTACGGCCTCTCGGCCGCCGCCCAAGACATTCTCGCGCGCCCCAGTAATCCGATCCTAAGCGTTCAAGCCCAGATCTGGGGCGATCCGTCGAACTCCGGCCACGACGGAGTACGGGGAAAATGTCGTGACTCGAGCCTCACCCCCTGCACCGTGACGCGGGAAAGAACCCCACTGTTGAGCATGCCAAGCGCCTGCTCCGGCCCCCTGACAACGACGATGAGCGCCAAAAGCTGGGAGGAACCGGGCGTCTCTCGGGTGCGCAGCGCACAGAGCACCGATCTACACGGCAACCCCGTTGGGGTCAATGGCTGCTCGCTGCTGGAATTCGAACCCTCGCTGAGCCTGCGCCCCGAAGTGAGCGCGGCCGAGAGCCCGAGCGGCGTTCACGTCGACCTGCACGTACCCCAAAGCAAAGACCTCAGCGAACTTGCTACGGCGAACCTGAAAGACACCAAAGTCGTTTTGCCGCCCGGCCTAGCCGTCAACCCAGCCGCCGCGGGAGGTCTTGCGGCCTGCAGTCCGGCGCAGATCGACCTGCGGGAGGGCACCGAGCCTGGCTGTCCGGCAGCGTCGAAGGTGGGAAGCGTGGAGGTCGACACACCTCTCTTGGACCATCCGGTTCCCGGGGCGGTCTACGTCGCTGCGCCATACGACAATCCTTTCGATTCACTACTGGCGATTTACGTCGTCGTCGACGACCCGCAAACCGGGGTCGTGATCAAGCTGGCGGGTAAGACCGAAGCCGATCCGGCTACGGGCCAGCTGACGACAAGCTTCGCCGAAGCCCCCGAGCTGCCCTTCGAAGACTTCAAGGTGGATCTCTTCGGCGGGCCCGGCGGGGTGCTGCGCACGCCGGCGACCTGCGGCACCTTCGAAACCGAAAGCGAAGAGACGCCTTGGTCGGGCACGGCACCGGTGCACACCTCCGACTCCTTTGCGATTAATAGGGGCGCCAACGGATCGCCCTGCGTGACGAGCGAAGCGGAAATGCCCAACACCCCTGGCTTCGAAGCGGGCACGCTTACTCCGATAGCCGCCTCTTACAGCCCCTTCGTCGGACGGTTGCACCGCGAAGACGGCACGCAGCAGCTCAAGAGCCTCAACCTCACCCTGCCCCCGGGCCTCTCCGGCAAGCTCGCCGGAATCCCCGTCTGCCCCGAGGCGACGATCGCGGCTGCGGCCGCCAGGACCGGTGCTGCCGAGTTGGCAAGCCCCTCATGCCCCGCCGCCTCACAGGTCGGCGAAGTCACGGTCGGCGCCGGTGCCGGCTCCCAGCCCTATTACACGACCGGCAAGATCTACCTAACCGGTCCTTATGGGGGTGCACCGCTTTCCGCTGCGGTCATCACTCCCGCCGTAGCGGGGCCCTTCGACCTGGGCACAGTGGTGACGCGTGCGACCGCCTCCCTGGACCCGGTGACGGCGCAGATTACGGTCAAGAGCGATCCGGTGCCCCACATCCTGCAGGGCATCCCGCTCGAGATTCGCGACGTCCGAGTCAACCTCAACCGACCCCAGTTCACGCTCAACCCCACCAGTTGCGATCCGCTGGCGATCTCGGGCGAAGCGATCTCGGTCCTCGACCGGGTCGCGCCGCTCTCACAGCGTTTCCAGGCGGGCGGATGCCGAGGGCTCGACTTCAAGCCGAGTCTCGCCTTGCGCCTGCACGGCGGCACCAGGCGCGGAGCCCACCCCAAACTACGGGCCGTTCTTACCGCTAAGGGAGGCGAAGCCAACATCGCCCGTGCGGTCGTTGCCCTGCCGCACTCGGAGTTCCTCGACCAAGCCCACATCCGCACGGTCTGCACTCGGGTCCAGTTCGCGGCCAAACGCTGTCCGGCGGGCGCCGTCTACGGCCACGCGAGGGCGATCACCCCGCTGCTTGACGAAGCGCTGGAAGGGCCCGTCTACCTGCGCTCCTCGAGTCACGAGCTACCCGACCTGGTGGCTGTGCTTCGGGGGCCGGCAAGCCGCCCGATCGAAATCGAGCTGCCCGGGAGGATCGACTCCATCAACGGCGGCATCCGCAGCACCTTCTCCACGGTGCCCGACCAGCCGGTCTCCAAGTTCGTTTTGACGATGCAGGGCGCCAAGAAGGGACTGCTGATCAATTCCACCAACCTCTGCACCTCGACCAATCGCGCCACGGTCAAGCTGAACGGTCAAAACGGGAAAACCCACGACTTCAGCCCAGAGCTGACAAACGACTGCGGCAAGAGCTCCAAGAAGAAGCCCAGGCGCCACCGCGGGTGACCCGGGTGCTTGTCGCAGCCCGCCGACTTCAACGAAGTAGCTATCCCAGTCCATCGAGCAACGAATAGGAGCAACCAGCAATGCGACAGAAGCGCAAGACGACGAGGGTGGTGTGCATGGCGATGTTCGCTGTGGCACTTGCCACGCTCGGGCTCGCCGGCAGCGCCTCGGCGTTCTCGGCCGAATTCAAAAAGTTCGAATTCTGCCCATACACCAACACAGAAGTGAAGAAATGCCTCTACTCGGTAACCAACAGCGGCGAAGTTGTGCTCGGCAACAAGAAAGTACCGGTCGAAAAACCGGTGACGCTGCAGGGGGGCTTCGGGAAACCGGACGAAATAACGGAAACCTCGAAATTCTACGAAGCGACCAATGGCATCACTCTCTCGAAAGCTGCCCAGGCCGTCCCGGGCGGACTACTGGGGATCGTGCCGCCAGAAAAATCCCCCGCCTTGGTCAAAGCGCTATCGAAATTTTTCTTCGAAAACAGCCTGACCGGCGTCAACTCCACTCTGGAACTGGCCAAGCCGGCAAGCGAAATCAAAATCAGCGAAATCCACCTCAGCACCCGAGAAGGCGTTGCGCTGCAGCTGCCGATCAAGGTTCACCTGGAAAACCCCTTCCTGGGTAAATCGTGCTACGTGGGCTCCAGCACCTCGCCGATCATCTGGAATCTGACGACCGGGATCACCACCCCCCCGGGACCGAATAAATCAATCGAAGGCGCGGCTGGGGAAATCGAATTCCTCGAAGGCGGCAGGATCCTCGAACTCAAAAACGACGTCCTCGTCGACAACGCCTGGTCGGCACCGTCGGCCGCTGGCTGCGGTGGAATCCTCAGTTTCCTTGTCAATCCGATCATCAACGGACAAATCGGGCTGCCGTCGACAGCCGGACACAACACCGCGATCCTGAAAAACACGATTTTCCTCTCGACCGCGGCCGCTGTGAAAAAAGACCATACGGAACACCCCTAAGACGATCCGTACGCAAGGAGACATGAGACGATGAAAAAGAGAACTACAAGCATTCTCATGCGGGGGGTGTTCGCGGCGATGGTGATCGGTGCCGTATTCGCCGGCAGCGCCAACGCCGCTCCCGCCTGGAAGTTCAATAACACCTCGCTGACAGGTTCGGAAACGATAGTCGGAGCTGCTTTCGAAAGCAGCATGACTATCCCGGGTCTGACAACAAAATGTGAAAATTTCCTTTATAAACTGACGATCTCGAATAAAAGCGGGACCGGAGAAGGAAGTCTCACAGAAGTACCGCTCTACAACTGCACAACGAACAGTCCGGTGTGTACGGTGGACGCGATCGCGGCGGAAAAACTGCCGTGGGCATCTCACCTGACAACCGTCACGTCCAGCAACTACATCGTTATAGAAGGCGTGAAAGTCGCCATCCTCTACGGTGGTGAAGAATGCGTGCTTGGCGAAACGGTGGCTACGGTCACCGGTACAGCCGGCGGGTTGATCAACAATACGACCGAAACCGCGACATTCAATGCGTCAAGTTTCAGCGCGACGAAAACGAAATTGTCGGCGCTGGGATCAGGAATCGAATGGAATGGCGTATTCCCAACCGAAGCATTCGAATGGCACAGGGAACAGGCGCTGACAGTCTCATAGCGGCGCTGACCAAGATTGCGAGCGCCGGAGGCATTCTGGCGCTCGCAATCGCGGTTGTGCTCAGCCTCGGAGGCTGCGGGGGAAGCCCCGGCGCCGATACGACGGCGAGCGGAGGCGAAGAGAGCAACTCCGCAGCGGTCGAAAGCTCCCCACGGGGCGCCGCGACCTCTTCAGAGAAAACCCCTTCTTCTTCTCACTCCTCGGACTCTTCCGAACGGCGGTCTGCGATGACCACCGACGATTCGAAGGCCTTCTCGCACAAGCAGGGGCCGCACGTGGTACCACCAAAGGGACCGCCCGAGCCGGAGATCACCTCTCAGCAGCGTTCCGAGGCGACCGTGGCGAGCATGGCACTCTCGAGTCCAGCGCTGGGGGCTCCTACGGCAAATTCGGCGCCGGCGTTGCCCAGCGCATATACCTGCGACGGCAAAGACAACTGGCCACGGCTCGACTGGCAAGGCGTTCCGCCGGGCACGTCCGAACTGGTCCTGTTTGCGATGAGCGTGCAGCCGGTGGAAGGCAAACTCTTCTTCGACTGGGCGGTTGCGGGCCTTATCCCCCGTCTAACGAGCCTAAATGCAGGTCAGCTGCCTGCGGAGGCCGTCACCGGCCGAAACGGCTTCGGACAGCTGGGCTACTCGATATGCCCCGCCGGAAGCGGCGGCGAAACCTATCTCTTCGCGCTCTACGCGATCCCCAAGGCGCTCTCGCCGTCGAAAGGATTCGATCCCGGCGACCTGCGCAAACAGGTTCTTCAGGCCTCCGGCAACGCGGGATTGCTGGCCGTCTCCTACTCCCGCAGCTAAGCCCAGTCGGACCGAGCTTCCTCGAGCAAACAAACAAACAGAGAGGGAAACAATGCGAAAGCAACGAACGACGATAGGAGTGCTGTGCACGGCGATCCTCGCCATGGCACTCGCCTCATTCGGGTTCGCCGGTAGCGCCTCGGCGTTCTCGCCGGAATTCAAAAAGTTCGAATTCTGCCCCTACACCAACGCAGAAGTCAAGAAATGTACCTACGCGCTCACCAAAGGCGGCGAAGTCGTGATGGGCAGCAAGAAAGTGCCGATCGTCAACACCGTGACGCTGCAGGGCGGCTTCGCGGTCCCCAACGAAGCGGGAGTTTCGAAATTCTTCGAAGCAACCAACGGCATCACGCTCTCGAAAACTCCCCAGCCGCTTCCGGGGGGACTCGCGGGGCTCGTTAACTGCAAAGAAATCAGCAACATCCTGTTGCGTATCACTTGCGAAGCCACTTTCGAAAACGGCCTGACCGGGGTCAACACGACTTTGGAATTGGCCAGGCCGGCAAGTGAGATACAGATCAGCGAAACGAATCTCAGTACGAGAGAAGGCGTGGCGCTGAAACTGCCGATCAAGATCCATCTCGAAAATCCGTTCCTGGGAAGCGGCTGTTACGTCGGCTCCAGCAGTTCGCCGATCTACTGGAACCTCACGACGGGGATCACCACTCCCCCGGGGCCGAATAAATCGATCGAAGGCGTCACTGGGGAAATCGAATTCCTTGAAGGCGGCCGTATCCTCGAACTCCAAAACAACGTCCTGGTAGACAATGCCTGGGCAGCGCCCGGGGCCACTGGCTGTGGAGGATTCCTGGTCGAACTTATCCTGGACCCGATCCTCAATCTGGCAGCAGGTCTGCCCGCGTCGGCCGGACACAACTCGGCCGTCCTCAAAAATACGCTCTACCTCACGACTGCTGCAGCGGTCAAAAAAGATCACACCGAACACCCCTAGAGGTTCGAGCATTTAAATCTCGCGACCGCGGGCGCCGGGATCTTCCGGCGCCCGCGGTGAGTTTGAAAATAAAGTGACCGGCACGACTGTCCTCAAACTACGGGCGCATTAACCTCAACAGTCAATCAGACGCCCGAAACAGTCAATGAAGTGACCCTGACGTTACTGAGTGTGGCGTTGAAATTCGGACTCAACCCCGCTTGTATTCATGCTCGATTACGCCTCACCTGCGGAGTTGACCCCCGCGCACGTGCAGTGCTCCCCGGCAGCACCTCTGCGATGAGGTCGTAGAGACCCGCCCGCCCGCTTCATTCCTCGCCAGCTCCGCGCGGCTCCAGGCCAAGCACTCCTCCTGTTCTTTCTATGGCCGCTGTGCGGTACCCGGTGCGCTGCGCGGCGCACTTAGCTCCAATCCCGATCCGGCGCTCCTTTTTGGTGGTCAATTCGGCCTTGCGAACCACCAAACAGGAGGTCGCAATGAAGTCGAAAGTCCAAGACCCAGCGCGCAGTGCCCCGGTCCTGGTCGTTGTCACTGCCGGCTACGTCGAAGTGCTCACCCTGATCGGCCTCAGTGGGGGCGTCATGGCCGCGCTGTTTCGAGCGGTCGCAGGGCTGTGCGGCGCTGACGAGGAGGAAGTGAATCGGGCGGGCCACCGCGGCTTCGTCGTAGGGGCGCTGCTGGGTATCGCAGTGCGCTTCCTCGAGGCCATTTGAGCTGGCCAGAGGCCTTGGCAGCGGCCTCCGCCGCTGGGCGCCTCGTGCGCCCGTGGTTAGCACCGGCTATCTCCGTATATTCGCCCTAGATGCCCACCTCGTCCCCCGCTTAGATGGCCCAGCGCATCCCCCGTGACGAATCGCTGAGCCGCGTCCACGGCGTCGGCGCGCTCTTCGCGGCCGCCTACGGCAATGTCGGCTCCTCGATCTACTACGCGCTTGGCGTTACGGCCGCCTTCGCGCTCGGCTTGACCCCGGTCGCCTTCGTCATCTCCGGCCTGATCTTCGCCGCCACGGCGGCCACCTACGCCGAGGCCACCGTGATGTTTCCCGAGGCCGGCGGCTCCTCGAGCTTTGCCCGCCACGCCTTCAACGAGCTGGTCAGCTTCATCGCGGCCTGGGGGCAGATGCTCAACTACACGATCACGGTTGCGATCTCGGCCTTCTTCGTGCCCCACTACCTGGCGGTGTTCTGGCCCTGGCTCGGCGACAGTCCTGGCGACGTCATCGGCGGGGCCGTGCTGATCCTCGTTCTCGCCGTGATCAATATCCGCGGCACCGAGGAGTCGGCGAAACTCAACTTGATCCTCGCCATAGCCGACCTTGCGACCCAGGTCGTCCTGGTCGGGATCGGACTCGCCCTCGTCTTCAGCCCGCAGGTGCTCGTCGACAACATCCATCTCGGCGTCGCGCCGACCTGGAGCGACTTTGCGCTCGGGATCGCGGTCGGGATGATCGCCTACACCGGGATCGAGACGATCTCCAATATGGCCGAGGAGGCCAAAGACGCGGCGAAAACGATCCCGCGCAGCGTCGGCCTCGTGGTCATCGCCGTGCTCGGCCTCTATCTGCTGATCCCGGTCGTCGCCCTCTCGGCGATGCCGGTTGTCAAGGACTCCGCGGGCCACTACGTGACCGCGCTCGGCTCGAAGTTCGCCGACGATCCGATTCTCGGCATCGTCGAGAACCTCGGCCTCTCCTCGGGCCCGACGGAAATCCTCCGCTATTACGTCGGCGTGCTGGCGGCGGTGATCCTGCTGATCGCCACCAATGCCGGCCTGATCGGCGTCTCCCGCCTCACCTACTCGATGGGCCAGCACCGCCAGCTCCCCGAGAGCCTGCGCCAGGTCCATCCCAAGTACCGCACGCCCTACATCGCGATCCTGATCTTCGCCGCGATCGCGATCGTCACCCTGATCCCTGGCAAGACCGACTTCCTGGCGACGATGTACTCGTTCGGCGCGATGCTCTCCTTCACGATCGCCCACGTCGCCGTGATCCAGCTGCGCCGAAAGAACCACGACGTCGAACGCACCTGGAAGCCGCCGCTGAACTTCCGCGCCTTCGGCTTCGAGGTGCCGCTTACCGCCGTGCTCGGCGGTCTCGGCACCTTCGCCGCCTGGATCGTGGTGATGGCGCTCAACCCGCGCACGCTCGCGGTCGGCATCGGCTGGATGGCGCTGGGGCTGATCGTCTACGTGTTCTACCGCCGCAACCAGAAGCTGCCCCTGACCGAGACGGTCAAGGTGCTGACGCCGGAGCCGCTCGGGGTCGAGGAGATCGAGTACCGCAGCGTCCTGGTTGCCTTCGAGGACGGCGAGCCGTTCTCCGAGGAGATGGTCGCGACCGCGGTCAAGCTCGCCTCCAAGCGCCGCCGCGGCGTCCACATCCACTCAATGATGACCGTGCCCACGCACCTGCCCCTGGATGCCGAGCTGCCCGAACAGGAGGAAGAGGCGCAGAGCAAGATCGAGCAGGCGAGGCTGATCGGCGGCCAGCGCGTGACCGGTCACGTCGAGCGCGTCCGCCCGGGCCAGGCCGGTTATGAGATCTCCGACGAGGCAAAGCTGATCAACGCTGCCGCCGTGGTCATCGGCCTGCGCTACCGCAACGGCCGCCCGCTCTACGACAAGACCCTGCAGACGGTGCTCGGCGAGCGCCCCTGCCGCGTCATCGTCGTCTCCGAACAGGGCGCCCAGCGCGGGGCCGATGCGGTCCCGGTTACGGCCTAGAATCGCTGCACCGATGGCCTCTCCCGAGCGGATCTACCGCGGCTCCGTCCGCCTCATGTCGCTCGTCTTCGTCGCGCTCGGCCTGGCGCTCCTCGTCAGCACGCTGGTCAGCGGCGGCGGCCCGCTCTCGGTCGGCGTCCTGCTGGGCGTCGCCTTCCTCGCGGTCGGGGCGGGGCGGCTCTGGATCGCCGCGCGCACGTGAGTAGCGAGCCCGAGCAGCCGCGCAAGCCGCGGCTGGCGCCGTTGCTGCAGCGCGGACTCGGCGTCCCCGGACTCTTCGTTGCGGTCTATTCCTCGGTCGGCTTCTCGATCTACTTCGCGCTCGGCGTCGTCGCCGATCGCGGCCTCGGCCTCACGCCACTCATATTCCTCGTCGCCGGCCTGCTCTTCGTCCTGACCACGCTCAGCTACGTCGAGGGCGGGGCGATGCTGCGCGAGCGCGGCGGCTCCTCCAGCTTCGCCCGCCACGCCTTCAACGAGCTGATCGCGTTCATCGCCGGCTGGGCGATCCTGATCGACTACCTGATCGTCGCTGCCCTGGCTGCGATCTCGGTCCCGCATTACCTGGAGCCGATCTCCGGCGACCTCTCCGAGGCAGGCTGGGAGATCGGCATCGCCGGCGCAGTGATCGTCGCCGCTTGCCTGCTCAACATCTTCAACGTCACCGGCCGCGGCAGGGAGCGGCCGCTGGCCGTCCTCGCCCTCGCCGACATCGCCCTGCAGCTGGCGGTGATCGTCGTCGGCGTGCTGGCGATCTTCCATCCCGACCGCCTCACCGACCAGATCCACCTCTTCAGCAGCCCCAACTTCCACGACATCGTCTACTCGGCGGTGGTCGCGATGCTCGCTTACGCCGGGATCGAGGCCGCCTCCGACCTTGCCCCCGACATCGACGTCAAGCCGGCCGATCTGAAGCGGATCGTCTCCGTCGGCGCCCTCGCCGTGCCGCTGGTCTATGCCGGTATGGCGGCGATCGCGTTGATGGCGGTGCCGGTTGTCGCCGGCCCCCACGGGCCCCATACCGCGCTCGGCAGCCAGTACGTAGAGGCGCCGGTGCTCGGCGTCGTCTCCGCCTACCACCCGATCTGGGTCTCGCACATCATGCGCTGGCTGGTCGCCCTGGTTGCCACACCGGTCCTTTTCTGGGCGACGACGACGGCGCTGCTCGGCGTCTCGCGCCACATCTACACGCTGGCGATCAACCGCCAGATCCCCAGTTGGCTGGGCAAGCTCAACAGCCGCCACGCGACCCCGCACGTGGCAATCGCGATCTCCGGCGTGATCGCGATCGGCCTGGTCGCGCCGACCGACGTCAAGCTGCTGGCCGGCCTCTACGCCTTCGGCGCGATGCTGGCGATCACGATCGCCCAGCTCTCGATCATCCGCCTGCGGATCACCGAGCCCGACCGTCCGCGTCCCTTCCGGGTGCCCTTCGACATCGACTGGCGCGGCTCCAAGCTGCCGCTCCCGGCGATCTTCGCGGCGATCGTCAGCAGCCTTGCCTTCGTCAGCGTGCTCGCCTACCACGACCGCGCCCGCTGGGTCGGCCTCGGCTGGATGACCTTCGGCCTGCTCTTCTACGTGATCTACCGCAAGGGCTTCGAGGGGACGACCCTGACCAAGCGGGTCTCGGTGTCCGAGAAAGCGCTGACCAAGCAGGTCAAGGAAGTCGCCTTTCGCAACATCCTCGTACCGGTCTTCGGCACCAAGCTCGATGACGACATCGTCGCCACCGCCGGCCGCCTCGCCGCCGCCGAGCAGGAGGCGAGCGACGGTAGCGCGGGGGAGGAGACGCACCTCGACCTCGTCTACGTGATCGAGATACCGCTGACGTTGCCCCTCAACGCCGAGCTTCCGCCGGAGATCGAACACGAGGCCTGGCGGGCGCTGCAGCGGGCCAGCGACGTCGGCAAGGAGTACGAGGACGTCGAGGTGACGACCGAGGTGGTGCGCGCCCGTGGCGTCGGCGCCGGCATCGTCGAAGCGGCGCGTCGCTACGACTCGGAGGCGATTGTCGTCGGCGCCGAGCCGCCGAGCAAGATCAAGGGGGGGGCGAAGCTGGGCGGCATCGGCGCCGCCAAGCCCGCCGAGATCGGTGCCGCAACCGAGTACGTGCTGAAGAAGGCGCCCTGCCGGGTGCTGCTGACGGCGCCTCCCGAGACAGCTGACATCTAGTATCCGAGGATGTTCATTCTGATCGTCGGCTGCGGCCGCGTGGGGTCCTCGGTTGCCCGCGCGATGCTGAGCGAAGGCCACGAGGTCTCCTGCCTCGACGAGGACCCGGAGTCGCACGCGCGGCTCGAGGTCGGGCTCGACAAGGGCTGGGAGGATCTCGGCGGCCAGTTCACAGTCGGGGCCGGCCTTGAGACCGACGCCCTGGTTGCCGCCGGGATCGAGAAGGCCGACGCCTTCATCGCTTCAACGGACGGCGACAACACCAACATCATCATCGCCCAGATCGCCCAGCGCCGCTACGAGGTGCCGACGGTGATCGCCCGCATCCTCGACCCGCTGCGGGCCGAGTGGTACGAGCGCCAGGGGATGCACACGGTCTGCCCGACCCGGGTCGCGATCGACATGCTCGAGAGCGCTGTGCGAGAGGGCGCACCGCGCGGCGACGCCGGTCCCTCCGACGACAACGGCGCGGCGGAAGCCGCGTAGGGAGGCCGGGGCCGCATGTACATAATCGTCGTCGGCGCGGGCAAGGTGGGCTGGAACCTGGCCCGCGAGCTGCTGGACAAGAAGCACGAGGTGACGGTGATCGAGAGCAACCGCCGCCGCTACCTCACGGTCGAGCAGGAGCTCGAGCACAACGTCTCCTACGGCGACGCCTCCGAGCTCTGGGTGCTGGAGCGGGCGGGGATCCAGCGCGCCGACATGGTGATCGCGGTCACCGGCGACGACGAGGACAACATGCTGATCTGCCAGGTCGCGCGCGAGAAGTACGAGGTCGAGCGGATCATCGCCCGGGTCAACAACCCGCGCAACAAGCCCCACTTCGACCTGCTTGGGATCAAGCCCTCGGTCTCGGCCACCGACCTGATCCTGCGGCTGCTCGAGCACGAGGTCCCCGACTACGGCCTGGTCCACTTGCTCGACCTGCAAGAGGAGCAGCTCGAGATCATCGAGATGCTGCTTGGCAAGGACTGCGGCGTTACCGGCCGCCGCGTCGGCGACCTGCAGATGCCCGAAGGGAGCCTGCTGATCTCCGTCCTGCGCAATGGCAAGGGCTTCGTGCCGGGCCCCGACACGGTGCTCGAAGTCGGCGACGAGGTGCTCGCTGTGCTCGATCCCGGCCACGAGGAGCAGCTCAAGGTCCTCTTCGGCCCCGGCGGTGGGCCGGACGGCAACGGCACGGGCGACGGTGGCTGACCGCGAGGTCGACTTTCTCTTGATCGGCGGCGGCCTCGCCTCCGCCAGCTGCGCGACCGAGCTACGCAAGCGCGGCGCGGAGGGCTCGATCCTGCTGGCCGGCCGCGAGCCCGAGCCGCCCTACGAACGCCCGCCGCTCTCCAAGGAGTACCTGCGCGGTGAGGCCGAGCGCGCCGATGCCTACGTCAACTCGCCCTCCTGGTATGAGGAGAACGGCGTCGAGCTGCTCAGCGGCACCAACGTGATGTCGCTAGACCCCGAGGCGCGCACGGCGAAGCTGCAGGGCGGGGAGGAGGTCGGCTTCGGCAAGGCGCTGATTGCCACCGGGGCGATGGTCAACATCCTCCGCGTCGAGGGCGCCGAGAACGAGGGCATCCACTACCTGCGCGCCTTCGGCAACTCCGACGCGATCCGCAACGATGCCAAGGCGGCCGAGCACGTTGTCTTGATCGGCGGCAGCTACATCGGCGCCGAGGTGGCGGCCTCCCTGACCGCGAAGGGCACCAAGTGCACGATCGTCACGATCGAGGACGTCGCGCTCTCGCGGACCTTCGGCGATGAGGCCGGCCGCTGGTTTCACCGGCTGCTCGAGTCCAAGGGCGTGACGATCCACGGCGGCGAGGAGCTCGAGGCCTACGAGGGCGACGGCCGGGTCAAAGCGGTGCTGACCAAGAGCGGCAAGGCGATCGAGTGCGACGCGGTCGTCGTCGGCGCGGGCGTGCGCCCCGACGCGATGCTGGCGGAGCGTGCCGGGCTCGAGGTCGACGACGGGATCGTCTGCGACTCGAAGCTGCAGAGCTCGGTCGAGGGCATCTACGCCGCCGGCGACTGCTGCTCCTACGAGAGCGTCATCCACGGCCGCCGCCTGCGGGTCGAGCACTGGGACGTGGCGATGCAGCAGGGGATCCACGCAGCCGGCAACATGCTCGGCGAGGACAAGGACTATGAGGTCGTCCCCTACTTCTTCAGCGACCTCGCCGACTGGGCGGGCCTCGAGTACGTCGGGCCGGCGCAGAATTGGGACGAGGAGATCTGGCGCGGCGATCGCGAGAGCGGCGAGTTCTCCGTCTGGTATCTGAAGGACGGCCGCGTGGCGGGCGCGCTCAGCGTCGAGCGCTCCGAAGACCTCGCCGAGGCACGCCGCATGCTCGCCGACGCCGTCGACGTCTCGGCCGCGAAGGCCCAGATCGCCGACCCCGGCAGCGACCTTTCGGCGATCTCCTGAGCGCATCCGACTTTGACCGCCCCGGAGTGGGGTGAAAGTCGGATGCGGCGTCTGAGCCGCCGCAGGTCGCCCGCCGGTATTCTGCGGCCAGCACCTTTGCGCCCTGGTGTAATTGGCAACACGCCAGTCTCTGGAACTGGAATTTGGGGTTCGAGTCCCTGGGGCGCAGTCTGAAATGCCTGCAAGGGCGTCTAATCGCTTTGCTAGCTTCGCTTCACCTGTGAGCTCTCGCCACGCACTCCTCCTCGCACTGCCGATCGTCGCGCTGGCGATCGCCGGCTGCGGTGGGGGCGGCAGCGACTCGACCGCCTCGACTCCGGTGTCGACGGAAGCGACGACTACCGCGCTGACCAAGGCCGAGCTGATCGAACAGGGCGATGCGATCTGCGCCGAGGTCAACGCCGCGGTCGGCACGGTCGGCGCGAGCAGCGCCGAAACCGGCAGTCCCGCCGCCCAGGTCGCCGACCTCTACAGCGGCATGGTCGCCAGCCTGAAGAACCTCGGCACGCCGGCGGAAACCGAAGGCTATGCCGAATTCAGCAGCGCCGCCGACGAACTCTCGACCGCCGAGGGCGAAATCAAACTCGCCTCCGAGCGCAGCGATACGCCCGGGCTAGAAACCGCCGAATCGAACGCCTCGACGGCGCTCTCCTCCTTCCAGGAAGTCGCCCAGGAATACGGCTTCGAAGACTGCAGCGAAGGCCCTAGCGCTCCCGCGGCGAGCTCGACGCCCGAATCTGGCGAAGCGGAAGCCGGCGAAGAAGCCGAAGCGGTCGAACCCGAAGTCGTCGAACCGGAAGTAGAAGCAGAACCGGCACCGGAAGTGGTGCCCGAAACCGGTGGCGCCGGTGGCACGGCCGAAGGCGGTGGAACTGGCGGAGCCCCCGAAGGCGGCGGCAGCGCCGGCGGCGAATCCGGCGGCATCGGCCCCGGCTAGCAGCAACGCGTTACACCAGCGGTCAGGCGGCGGAGGACTCCTGCCAGGCGCCGTAAAGGCGGGAGTAGGGGCCACCCGCGTCGATCAGCTCGTCGTGCGTGCCCTGCTCGGCGATGCGACCGTGTTCCAGGACGACGATCTTGCCGGCGCGGCGGATCGTCGAGAGGCGGTGGGCGATCACTATCGCCGTGCGGCCCGTCAAGAGCCGTTCGAGGCCTTTCTCGATCGTCTTCTCGGTCCGCACGTCGACGTTGGAGGTTGCCTCGTCGAGGATCAGGATGCGGGGCTCGGCCAGCAGCGCTCTGGCGAAGGCGACCAGCTGGCGCTGGCCCGCGGACAACTGCACTCCGCGCTCGCCGACCTCGGTCTCGATCCCTTCCGGCAGGGCCGCGATGAATTCGGTCGCGCCGACCGCGGCGGCCGCGTCTTCGATCTCCTCCAGCGAGGCCTCGGGCCTACCGAAGGCGATGTTCTCGCGCACGCTGCCGGAGAAGAGGAAGCCCTCCTGCGGCACGATTCCGAGCTGGCGTCGCAGTGCCTGCTGGCGCACACCGCGCAGGTCGTGCCCGTCAACCAGCACCTTGCCCCGCTGCGGGTCGTAGAAGCGCGCCACCAGCTTGGCGAAGGTCGACTTGCCCGCTCCAGTTGTCCCAACCAGCGCCAGCGTCTGCCCGGGCGGGACGTGCAGGTCGATGTCCTTCATCGCCCACTCGACCGACTCGTCTCGAGGCTGAGTTTGTTTTTTTTCGTCCATAGGGCGAGTAAGGGCGAACTCACCGACGTCGCTCGGGTCCGAGTAGGAGAACCAAACGCCCTGCATCTCGATCTCGCCTCGGATCGTCGCCAGGTCGGTCGCGTCCGGAGCGTCGACCATGTCGGGCGCGGTGTCGAGCAGGTCGAAGATCTTGTCCAGCGCCGCCATCCCCTGTTGGTAGGTCGTGTAGAGCTGGGAGAGCTGCTGGATCGGTTCGAAGAAGACGGTCAGGTAGCCGACGAAGGCGATGATCGTGCCGATCTGGATCGCGTGGTCGATCACCTGGGTGCCGCCGTAGAGCAGGATCGCCGCGGTGCCGACCGAGGCCAGCAGTTCAACCCCGGGGAAGTAGGAGGCATTGAGGAAGACCGTGCGCATGTTGGCCTCGCGGTTGGCCTCGTTCAGCTCGGTCATCGCCGTCACGTGTCGCGGCTCCTGGCCGAAGCTGCGCACCACGCGCATGCCGCTCAGCGTCTCCTGCAGGTAGCCGGTGATCGCGCCGATCCGCTCCCGCGTTTCCCGGTAGGCGCCGTGGGAGACGATGCGGAAGACGATGCTGGCGGCGGCGATCAGGGGGAAGGTGATGAAGGTGACAAGGGCCAGCTTGACGTCGAGCACGAGCAGGATCACGACCACGCCGACCAGGGTCAGCACGCTGGAGAACATCGTCACCACGCCGTCGGTGACGAGCTGGTTGAGCGCCTCGATGTCGTTGGTCATGCGGCTGATCAGGACGCCGGGACTGCGCCGGGTGAAGAAGCCGATCGACATCGTCTGCAGATGGGAGAAGACCCGCTCGCGCAGGTCCTGCAGGGCGCGCGTGCCAACCCAGCCGACCAGATAGGTCTGCAGGTAGGTGGCGGCCGCGTAGAGCGTCGCGACGACGACGAAGGCGACGACGATCAGGTCCAGGGCGGAGACATCGCCGGTCTTGATGCCGTTGTCGACCGCCAGGCCGGCGAGGTAGGGAGGGGCGAGCCCGGCGCCGGTCGCGATCAGCAGGGCGACGAACATCAGCACGACCTTGCCCCGGTAGGGGCGCAGCAAGCCGATCATCCAGCGCACCTTGCGGGCGCGCTGATCCTCGCCGCGCATCAGCTTCCAGACCGCTCCGAAGAGCAGCAAGATGTTGCGCAAGCGACTGCCCTCGCCGTTCACAGGCGCGCCACCTCCTCGCGCTGCTCGAGGTCGTGCTGCAGGAAGATCGAGTCGGCGAGGCCGTGCTCGGCGATCTCGCGGTAGAAGCTGCAGCCCTCGAGTAGCTCAGCGTGGGTGCCGCGGTCGACGATGCGACCGCCGTCCATCACGATCACCTCGTCGGCCAAGGAGACGGTCGAGAGGCGGTGGGCGATGATGAAGGTCGTACGCCCGGCCATCGCCTCGCGCAGGCCGGACTTGATTGCCGCCTCGGTGGTCGCGTCGACCGAGGAGGTGGCGTCGTCAAGGATCAGGATGCGGGGATCGGCAAGCAGCGCCCGGGCGATCGCCACCCGCTGGCGCTGTCCGCCGGAGAGGGTGAGGCCGCGCTCGCCGACGACGGTGTCGTAGCCGCCGGGCAGGTCCTCGATGAAGTCGGCCGCCTGGGCACGCCGCGCCGCCGCTTCGATCTCCTCGCGGGGCGCGTCGGAGCGCGGGTAGGCGATGTTCTCGGCAACGCTGGCGCTGAAGAGGAAGCTCTCGTCGCCGACGAAGGCGATCTCGGTGCGCAGCGACTCGACCTCGACCGAGCGGACGTCGACTCCGTCGACCAGCACCGAGCCCTCGCTGGGGTCATAGAGGCGGGCGATCAGGGCGACGAGGCTGGTCTTGCCGGATCCCGACGGACCGACCAGCGCCACCGTGCTCCCCGCCGCGACCTCGAAGTCGATGTTGGCCAGCGCATCCGACTTTGACCCACCGCCAGTGTGGTCGACATCGGATGCGCTGGTGCGGGCCCCTTCGTAGCGAAGCGTCACGCCCTCCATCTGCACGCTGCCGCCGCCGGCCGGCAGCGCCGGCGCGCCCGGGGGACTCTCGATCTCCGGTTCGCGGTCGAGGATCTCGAACAGCCGGTTGCCCGAGGCGACAGCGCGCTGCGCCATCCCCATCGCCACGCCGAGCATCCGCATCGGCCCCGCGAGAATCACCAGGTAGGTGTAGAAGGCGGTGAAGTCGCCGAGGCTGAGGCTGCCGTTGATCACCTCGCGGCCGCCGACCAGCAGCACCAGGGCGATCCCCATCTGCGGCAGCAGCCCGATCAGCGGCGAGAAGAAGGCCTGCAGCTTGGTCGAGTAGATGCTCTGGTCGAAGACGCGGTTGACCGACCGCTGGAAGCGGTGCAGCTGGTATTCCTCGCGGGCGAAGGCCTTGACGATGCGGATCCCGGAGATGTTCTCCTCCGCCTCCGCGGTCAGCTCGGCGATTCGCTGCTGCACCTCCTGCTGCGCCGGCCGCGAGACCCTGTTGTAGCGAGATGCGGTGAAGACGATCAGCGGGGCGGGGATCAGCGCGATCAGCGCCAGCAGCGGGTTGATCGCGACCATGACGATCGTCACCAGGGTGATCGTCAGCAGGTTCTGGGTGATGAAGATCAGCCCGTAACCGAGGAAGAAGCGGATCGCCTGCAGATCGACCGTCGCCCGCGACATCAGCTGCCCGGTTTGCTGGCCGTCGAAGAAGCCCAGCTCGAGCCGCTGCAGGTGCGCGTAGAAGAGCTGGCGCAGGTCGAATTCGACCGCCAGCGAGACTCTGCCGGCGACCAGGCGCCGCACCACGGTCAGGCCCAGGCGCAGGATCCCGGCCCCGACGATCGCCAGCGCCAGTGGCAACAGGTCGGGCTTGTCGCCGTCCTGGATCGCATTTACGGCCCGCCCGATCAGCCAGGGGATCAGCACCGTCATTCCCATCGCCGCCCAAGCAAAGGCCAGCGAGCCCCACAACTGACGGCGGTAAGGGCGCAAAAAACCCATCAAACGACGGTAAGTCCGCATCGGACTCACTATACAAAGTGAAGTATTGGCCAATCCCGCCTTCCGGTGTTCCTTTGCCCTCCGATAGGGGAAAAGGCGCACCGGAACGGGAGCTAGCCGAAGGCGGCGGCCTTGGCGCTTGGCACCTTGCCGCCGGTGCACTTCGGGCCGTGGCCGGGGCGAGGGAGGATCTGGAAGTTGGTCACGGCGTGGAAGGGGGTGGTCGCGCCGTCGTTCTCGGCGAGGGTGATGACGAGGCGGTAGAAGCCGGGGACGAGGTCGTGGTAGTAGATCTCAGGCCGCGTCGCCGGCGAGTAGCTGCCGGCCGAGCCGATCCGTTCGGCCAGTACACCGTTGGGCCCGGAGAATTCGGCGAAGTCGAAGGAGGCCCCGACGAGGCGGCCATTGCCGAAGGGGCTGTCGATCGCTCGCTGCAACTTGGCGGGGTCGACGCAGTCGGGCACGCGGTTGAGGCCGAAGCGGATGTTGCCCTCGCCGAGCAGCGGTTCGCCGCCGAAGTGGCGCGGCGAGAGCCGGAAATTGCGAACCCTGACCTTGACCACGACCGCGCGGCTGGTCTGCCGGGCGCCGTTGCGCGGAGAGATCACGGTGACGGTGGGGACGCCCTCGGGGGCGGCAGGCGCCGCTTCGGCGTGCGAGCTGTCCTTGCCGCCGCCCAGGGCCAGGACGGCCGCCACCGTGATGGCGGCGGCGGCGAGGACGGTGAGGATGGCGGTTCGGTATCGCAAGGCCGCAGGAACCCTAAGCGAGCGTCGGCACAACCGCTGCGGTCGCACTTCTTGCCGCTATGCGGAGAGATGTACGACCGCACGCGCAGGGCGGTGTCATTCTCGGCTTCCGGTCGTACTTTCATCCGCTATGCGGAGGGAAATACGACCGCATGTCTAACGTTCACCCCTTGATCCGACGCGCAGGTATCGTCACGGCGGCAGCGCTCGCCTCCCTCGCCCTCCTCGTCCCGGCCGCCCGGGGCGCGAGCCTGGCCGATCACGTGCACGTCTTTGCCGGCACCAGGCCCGGTCCCGGCACCTTCGGCGGCGGCCACAACTATCCCGGCGCGACCGTCCCCTTCGGCATGGTCCAGTGGAGCCCCGACACGACCCCGTCGGACCGCAACGGCCGCGGCGGCTACGACTACCGCGACTCCCACATCAAGGGCTTCGGCCTCACCCACCTCGGCGGTGCCGGCTGCTCTCTATATGGAGACTTCCCCTTCCTGCCGACGACCGAGCCGCTCGAAGGCTCGCCAGCGGCCACCGGCTCCTCGCTCGACGGCAAGTTCCAGCCCGGCTTCTCCCACGCAAACGAGAGCGGCAGCCCCGGCTATTACTCGGTGCGCCTCAACCCGGTGGGTGGGGCCGACATCGAAACCGAGCTGACCGCGACCACCCGCACCGGGATGGCGCGCTTCACCTTTCCCCGCAACCAGCACTCGAGCGTCCTGATCGACGCCGGTGGCAGCGCCCAGCCCGACGATTTCGCCGCCGTCGGGATCGATCCGGCCCGCCGCGAGATCGACGGCATCGCCTCCAGTGGGCTCTTCTGCGGCCAGCGCCCGCGCTACCGCGTCTACATCGCCGCGATCTTCAACCGCCCCTTCGGCGACTACGGCACCTGGGAAGGCGAAAAGGTCACGGACGGGTCCAGTGCCGCGAGCAACAGCCAGTCGCCGCCGGCCAACCCCAAGACGAGCGCCGACGCCGGCGCTTACGCGACCTTCGACACCCGCCACAACCGCGCCGTCACCGCCCGGGTCGGCGTCTCCTTCGTCAGCGTCGAAGACGCCCGCGCTAACCTCGCCGCCGAAAACCCCGGACTGCACTTCGGCGAGGTGAGGAGTCGCGCCCAGAGCGCCTGGAACAAGGCGTTGGGACGGATCCGGGTCGGGGGCGGATCGCAGCGCCGGATCGACACCTTCTACACGGCGCTCTACCACGCCCTGCTGGCCCCGCGCACCTTCAGCGACGTGGGCGGCGCCTATATCGGTATGGACGGCCTGCTACACCGGGCTCAAGGCCGGATCCAATACGCCGACTTCTCCGGCTGGGACACCTACCGCACCCAGATCCAGCTGCTCTCGCTCCTCGTCCCGCAGCGGGCGAGCCAGATGGTCCGCTCGCTGCTCGCCGATGCCGCCGAGAGCGGCTGCCTGCCGCGCTGGCCCTATGCCAACGGCCAGAGCATGACCATGGTCGGCGATTCGGCCGATCCGCTGATCGCCTCGGCGGCGGCCTTCGGCGCCACCGCCTTCGACCGCCACGCCGCCCTCGCCGCGATGCTGAAGGGCGCCGACGAACCGTGTCGCAGCGCCAACGGGGAATACCTCGAGCGCCAGGGCCTCGCCCCGTACTTGGCCCTCGGCTACGTCCCCTTTGACCTCGACACCAACGTCCGCAACGCCAACTCGATCTACGGCAGTCCCGACGACGTCTGGGGCTCGGCGGCGACCACGCTCGAGTACACGGTCGACGACTTCGCGATCGCCCAGTTCGCCGGCCGCTCGCTCGGCGATCGCCCCACCTACGGTCGATTTATGAAGCGTTCAGATAACTGGCGCAAGCTCTTCAACCCGAGCAGCGACGAGGTTGAGCCGCGATACGAAAATGGCGCCTTTCCAGCCGATTACGACAACCTGCACGGCGGTGGCTTCGTCGAGGGCGACTCGGTCCAGTACAGCTGGATGGTTCCCCACGATCCGGCCGGCCTCTTCCGCGCGATGGGCGGACGGGTGAAGGCGACGGCGCGCCTCGACGGTTTCCTGGGCAGGCTCAACGGCGGCCCCGGCGCGACCCACACAGACCACGCGCTGCTCGGCAACGAGCCGACCCTGCAGGCGCCCTGGCTTTACGACTGGAGCGGCAGCCCCTACCGGGCGCAGGCAGCGGTTCGCCGCGCCCTGCGCCTCTACAGCACCGCGCCCGACGGCTACCCCGGCAACGACGACCTCGGCACGCTCTCCTCCTGGTACGTGTTCGGTGCCCTCGGCCTTTATCCGGAGGTGCCCGGCGTCGGCCTGCTGGCGATCGGCAGCCCACTCTTCGGTAGCGCCTCGATCGCCGTGGCCCACCACCGCCGGGTGACGATCTCAGCCGCCGCCCACGCGCTCGAGGGCCACGGCAAGCACAGGCGCCGGGTCGCCGTCAGCCCCGCCGAGGCCCCCTACATAGCGAGCCTGCGGGTCAACGGTCGTGCCCAGGTCAAACCCTGGACGACATACTGTGCGCTCGCCCGCGGCGCCGACCTCACCTTTCAGCTCGGCCGTCGCCCCAATCGCAAGTGGGGCAGCTCCGCCGCCGCAGCCCCGCCCTCGTACGGCCCCGGCCACCCGATGCCGAAACATCCCTGCGCACCTTGACCCTCACACCAACCCGCTCCGGCGCCCTCTGGGTGTTGGCCCTGCTCACCGCGCTCGGCATCGCGATCCGCTTCGCCAGCCTCGGCGTGCAGAGCTATCACCACGACGAGGTGATCACGGTCGCCCGCGTCATCCCCGGCAGCTTCACCGACATGCTCAAGCAGGTGAAGGGGAGCGAGTCCAACCCGCCCCTCTACTACGTCCTCGCCTGGGGCTGGGCGAAGGCCTTCGGCACCGGCGAGGTCGGCATACGCTCGCTCTCGGCGCTTTTCGGCGCCGCCACCGTGCCGATCGCCTACTGCATCGGCGCCGAGCTCTCGAGCCGCCGCGCCGGCCTGATTACCGCGGCGCTGGTCGCGGTCAGCCCGATGCTGATCTGGTATTCGCAGGAGGCCCGCTCCTACGCCCTGCTCGCCTTTTTCTGCGCCGCCTCGCTGCTCTTCTTCGCCCGCGCCCTGCGCACCCGCAGCGGGCGCGACCTGGCGCTCTGGGCGCTTGCCTCGGCGCTTGCCCTCTGTAGCCACTACTTCGCCTTCTTCGCGGTCGGGATCGAGTCGCTCTGGCTGCTGATCGCGCTGCACTCGCGCTGGCGCCTGCTGCTGCCGGCGCTCGGCGGCGTCGCCCTCGTCGGCCTCGCCTTGATCCCGCTGATCTCGGCTCAGGTCAACCCGACCCACATCGGCTGGATCGAAGAAAGCCTGCTCACGACGCGCTTCTTCCAGACCGGGATCAGCTTCCTGGTCGGCGAGACCGGGCACGTGATCGCCGAGCCGCCGCGCGAGCGCTACGCCCTGCTGCCGGCGATCCTGATCGGCGTCGCGCTGCTGATCGTCGCCGTTCGTGGATCGAGGGACGAGCGGCGCGGTACCGCGCTCGGCCTCGTCGTCGGCCTCGGCGTCGCCGTCCTCGCCCTGGCGGCCGCCCTGGTCGGTAAGGACTACGTGGTCGAGCGCAACCTGCTGCCCGCCCTGGTGCCGCTCCTCCTCGCCGCCGGTATCGGCTTCGCCACGGACGGCGCGCGTCGCATCGGCCTCCTGCTCGCGGTCGTGCTCTGCGCTTACTGGGTCGCCTTCGACATCCACGTCACCCAGACACCGAACCTGCAGCGCCCGGACTTCCGCGCGATCACCGATGCGCTCGGCAAACCGCGCGTCCCGCGGGCGATCGTCACCTGGAAGCTCGCCGCCGACCCGGTCCGCTTCTACCTCCACGACAAATCGCTGCGCATCTTCAGCGGCGAAACGCCGCTGCGAGAAATCGACGTGATCAGCAAGTCCGCGGTCGGGCAGCCGGAACGCGTGCCACCCGAGTTCCACCCAGTCGCGCGGGTAAGGTTCGAGCGCCTTACCTTGACCCGCTATATGTCCAACCGCGTCCGCGAAATCCCCTTCTACGTCCTGCGCGACGTGCGCACCGGCTTCGGCGTCAACGCCGTGGTTGCGGATAGCCCGCAGGGAGCGGCCGAAGGGTGAGCGCCGCTGAGTTCGCATACCGAGTCGGCGCCGCCGCCCGCCGCCGCGCGAGCTGGTGGCAGCTGCTCAAGTTCGGCCTGGTCGGCGGCTCCGGTTACCTGATCAACCTCGCCGTCTTTGCCCTGCTTACCGGCAACCTCGGCGTCCACCACATAGTCGCCGCGATCGGCGCCTTCTGCGTCGCCTTCTGTAGCAACTTCTTTTGGAACCGGCACTGGACCTTCGCCGCCGCGGACGGGCACGCCGGCTTCCAGGCCGCGCGCTTCTTCACCGTCAGCGTCGCCGCGCTGTTGATCAACCTGGCCGTGCTGGAGGCGCTGGTGGGGGAGACCTCGCTCGGGGATCTCACGGCACAGGCGATCGCCGTGGCGGTCGCTATGCCCTTCAACTTCCTCGGCAACAAGCTCTGGACCTTCGCCTAGCAGCTAATTGGTACCGCACGGTCTCCAGCCCGCTAATATTTCTGATCAATGGGGGAGACCAGCGCCACGGAGATTCCGCAGGATTGGTACCGCTCCGCGTTTCCGCCCGGGGAGACGCTGAAGCGTCCCTGGGCGGACCGCACCGGCGTTGAAGTGGACAGGGCGCTGGCGATGCTGGGGGCACAGGGGGGCGAGCGGGTGCTCGACATGGCCTGCGGCACCGGCCGGCACTCGCACGAGCTGGCCCGCCGCGGCTTCGATGTGGTCGGCGTGGACATCTCCCGCGACCTGCTGGCGATCGCCGAAGCCGACGCCGAGGCAGAGTCGCTCGCCGCCTCCTTTCTCGCCGCCGACCTGCGCGAGCTGGACTTTGACGAGGAGTTCGACTTCGTCCTCAACCTCAACGACGGCGCGATCGGGTACTTCGAGACCGAGGAGGAGAATCGCCGCACCTTCGAGGTGATCGCCGCGGCCCTGCGTCCCGGCGGCGGCAACCTGCTGCAACTTCCCAACGTCCTCTATGCGGAGACGCACCTGCCGCAGAAAACCTGGATCGCGGGCGAGGGAATGGTCGAACTGATCGACCACCGCTGGGAACCGCGCACGCGCTACTTAGAAGGATCGACGATGCCGATCGTTGTCGGCGAGGTCTTCGAAGGGGTCTCGCCGGTCCCGTTCCGCCAGCGGCTCTACTCGGCCGACGAGCTGACGGAGATCTATGAGTCGGTCGGCATGGCGCTGGCCAATGTCTTCCGCGGCACTGGCAAGCCGCGGCCGCCGAAGGACAGCCAGTTCGAGGTCTTCTTTTCCGGCCGCAAGGCCTGAGCCGATTCCTACCAGTCGCCCTCCAGCCAACGCAGCAGCTCGGCGGTGCGCCCGCGCAGGTCTGGAGCCACGGAGTCCAGCTCTGCGCTCGCGATCTGAATCGCCGCGCCGATCGCCAGGGTCGCGCGCTTGGGACTCATCTGCAGCCCGGCCTCGAGGCGCTGCAGGGACACGCAGTCGCCGCGCAGCGACCACAGTGCCTCGCGTGCGGCCCGGGGGTCGGACTCCGCTATGTCGATCGCCGTCTCCACCGCGTCGCGCACGCGCTCCGCGGGGGGGCCGGCAGTTGCGGACTCCAGCATCCGCTCCACCAGTTGCTCGTCGATGCGGCTCTCCATCACCGCCATCGGACCTCTGCCCTCCGTCATCTGGGGTCTCCCTTCGGTCTCAGCCGGCCCCGCGTTTCGCCAAGTCCCGCCAGGGCCAAGCGTTGCAGACATCAGTGTAGACGTCCGGGGAAACCATATGCCTCAGTGGCCCATTGGTCAAATATTTTATGAGGCCACGCAAGTAGGCTCAAGCGGCATGGGAATATTGGCCAGATGAGCGGCGCACGATCGAATTACGACGCGGGTGAGGTCGAGGCTTCCCGGCAGGCTGCCTGGAAGCAGCGGGACGCCTTCGCGACCCCGACGCCGGCGGCCGGGCAGCGGGCCATCTACATCAAGCCCTCGAGCCCGTTCACCTCGGGCAAACTCCATATGGGCCACGTGCGCGACTACGCGATCGGTGACGCTTACGCACGCTTCCGCCGCGCCCGCGGCGACGCCGTGCTCTTCGGCTTCGGCTTCGACGCCTTCGGCCTGCCGGCCGAGATGGCGGCGATCGAGCGCAAAGTGCCGCCGGCGGAGTGGGTCGAGAGCTGCGGTGAAAAAATGCTGGAGCAGATGGAGCGGCTCGGCTTCTCCTTCGACTACGAGCGGGTCTTCTACAGCTCCGACGAGGCCCAGTACCGCTGGTCGCAGTGGCTCTTCGTCACCCTGCTCGAGGCCGGGCTGATCTACCGCGACGACACCACCGTCGACTGGTGCGATCACTGCCGCACGACCCTCGCCGCGCTGCAGGTCGAGGACGGGCGCTGCTGGCGCTGCCACAACGAGGTCCGCCTGATCCGCCGCCTGACCTGGTTCCTGCGCATAACCCCCTACCTGGAGGAGAACGACCGCCGCCTCGCCGAGCTCGCCGACTGGGACGAGATCTCGCTCTCGACCCAGCGCTACATCCTCGGCCGCAGCGACGGGGTGGAGGTCGACCTCGGTGGCCCGGGGGGCCCGGCTCTCACCGCCTTCACCCCGCACCCGGACTCCGTCGCCGCGGCCGACTTCGTCCTGCTTTCGCCTCGCCACCCGGAGCTGGAGGTCTGGGCGACCGATCCTGCCGTGCGCGAGCAGCTCGATGAGCTGCGCTCGGGCGGCTGGGAGCGCAGCGCCCGCGACGCCAAGTCGGTGCCGCTAATCGACACCGGCGCCTCCGTCAGCGCGCCGTGGAACGGCGCCGAGCTGCCGCTGCTCGTCTCGCCGCTGGTCGACGCCCGCTACGGGCCGACGGCGGCGCTTGGCATCCCCACGGTCGATGAGGCCGACGCGACGATCGCCGCCCGCGCGGCACGGGTGGGGGAGGGCGCGCCGCCGCCGTCCGGCGACGGTGCGCCGCAGACGCGGCCGGCGGTCCGCTACCGCGCCGCCGACTTCTCGATCTCGCGTCAGCGCTTTTGGGGCACGCCGATCCCGATCGTCCACTGCGAGGGCTGTGGCGCGGTGCCGGTGCCCGAAGAGCAGCTGCCGGTGGTCCTGCCGCGCGACATCGAGCCGACCGGCGAAGGGAATCCCCTCGCTGAGCGCGCCGACTTCGTCGAGGTCGCCTGCCCGCGCTGTGGCGAGCCCGCCCGGCGCGAGACCGACACCCTCGATTGCCACTTCGACGCCCTCTGGCTCTGGGTCCCCTCGGCCGTACCGCCCGCGGCTCGGGCGGAGTCGATGTTCAGCCATCCCGACCTGCGGCACTGGCTGCCCTCCGAGCGGCTCGTTGCCGGCTCCGATAGCGGCGGGTTCGTCTTCGACCAGCGCGTCGTCACCAAGGCCCTGCGCGATATCGGGCCCTTCGCCTTCCTCGAGCAGGGCGAGCCGTTCAGCGGCTGCCTCTTCCACGAGATGGTGATTGCCGACGGTCGCAAGATGAGTAAGCACCTCGGCAACGTGGTCGACCCCGACGAGCTGGTCGAGCAATACGGTGCCGATACGGTCCGCCTCGCGATCCTCTATGCCGCAGGGCCGGCGAAGACGTTGAACTGGAACGACGGCGCGATGCGCTTCGCGGGCCGTTTCCTGCGCAGCGTCTGGAGCTACTCGCAGGAGCGCTTCGCAACGCTTGCCGACGCGCCGGAGGACGCCGAGGCCGCCGCCGACACCGAGTTCCTGCGCGAGCGCCTGCGCAAATGGTGCGACAACGGTCTCGAGCGGATCACCGCCAGCCTCGAGGAGCTGCAGATGCACACGGCCGTCCGCGACGTCACGCGGCTCTTCGAGCGCATCCAGGACTTCGAGAAGCGGGTCCTCCAGCGCCGCGACGCCCCTTGCCGGGCCGATGCCGAGGCGCAGGTAGCGGCCCTCGTCCTGCTCGCCCAAGCCCTCGCACCGTTCGCTCCGCACACGGCCGAGGCGTTGCTGCTCGCGGCTGGACGCGAGGACGGCGCCGAGCTGCCGGGCCCCTGGCCCAGCGAGCTTCTCCTCCCAGGTCTCTCGACGGGCGCCGGCGCCGCCTGACTCCTTCGAGACAAGCAGGTTTATCCAGAAAAACTTGACTGTTCCGGTGTAGCACCCATATATTTCAGAGGTGGCAGCGGAAGGCATGCCGTACGACGCGGTTGCCCTGGACGAGGTCGAGAAGCGGTTCTGGAGGGGTCTCTGGGACACGGCCGTCGAGGATGCCGTCGTCGACCTTGGGATCGACATGGTCCGGTTCGGTCCGGTTGAGGCTGCGGTAGTCGCCGAGGAACCCGAAGAGCCGGCTCTCAACTTCGTCCTCGGCGCCGCCGCGCCGGGGGCGGTCGAGAACGGTTACCTGCCGGCCGCGATCGAGTGGATGGAGCGCCACGACGTCGAATACCGCATCCCGCTGGCGCCGGGGCTGCCGGAGTTGGAGGCGGCGGAAGAGTGGCTGACACGACACAGCTACCGCCTCGTCGAGGGCCCGGCCAAGCTGCTGCGCAACGGTTCGCCGCCAGGGTTTCTGCCGCCGCCCGGGATCGACGTCTACGAGCGCGTCGACCCCTGGGAAGACGAAGGCTTTGGCGATCCCCTGGCGGAGAGCCTGGGGTTGGCCAACTGGGCGGCGACGTTCTTCTTCGACCTGCCCGGCACCAGCGACTGGCGCTGCTACTGCGCGGTCGAAGGCGACGAGCCACTGGCCTACGTGGCGATGCACATTCGCGAAGGCATCGCCGTGCTCGCGCTCGCCTCGTGCCTCGTCAGCGAACGCGACGGTGACGGTCAGAGGGCCGCTTTGCACCGCTCGATCGCCGATGCCGCGGCCGCCGGCTGCGAGACGATCGCGGTCGCCGAGGCCGGCTGCGAGCCCGCGGTTGCCGATCGCGCCAGCCTCCTCCGCGCCGGCTTCGAGGACGCAGTTCGCACTGTCACCTGGCACCCCCGTGCCAGGGTCGCGATGTGATTTCGGGACCCCGGAGCCTCGATTTGGACGTTTACACAGAAAGACTTGACCAGTGTGGGCGTATCTGTTATTAGTACTCGTGCTGACGACCAAGCGCCAGCTGAGAGGTGGGAACCCAGTCAGGGGCGGCTCGCCTTGCGATGGCAAAGGAGTGTCTAGTCATGAGTCGAGTCGGTGGCCGTTTCGGGAGTACCAGGGAGGCGACAGCGTCGTGGGCAATGCCCCACCTCCAGCCGACGACGCTGCCCGGTACCACGGCCGCCATGCCCTTCCACCTCTCACTGTCTGGCCCCCGGAGAGGGGGGGCGGCCATGTAATGGGCCGTGGCGCTGTGAGACGCGGCCGGCAACGCCGGTCGCGCCGGACAAGTCGCGCCGGGAGCGCCAATTTTGGCCCCGACGCAGCCGTAGCTCAGGCCGGAGCCCAGTGGCACTGGTCGGAGGTTAGGCTCGCCCCGCGGAAGCTGACACCGCCGGGGCGGGCCTACTCTTTCTCCGCTCGCAGATCGATTACACAGAAAAGCTTGATCGGTATTGGCCGGTCTGTTATACCCACTGGTCTGATGAGCGCGAGCCAGCGCAGGTGGCCATTCGACAGGGCGGGGGTCCTGCCAGTACCCTGCTCCGAGGAGATCTCGCCATGCTGAACGCCGAGGACCGCACCCGTTCCTGCGCTACCGAACTGGTATGCCGCGACTGTGGTCGGCGCCTGCCTCTGCTCGATACGACTTCCAAGTGCCTCGGCTGCGGCCAGGGGCTTGACATCGACTACGACTACGAGCTGGCGAAAGCGCGCCTGGCCGAGCATCCGACGGCGGAGCGGGCGATCAACATCTGGCGCTTCGAGGAGCTGCTGCCGATCGTCGACGCGAGGGCGCAGGCGAGGGTCGGGCGCTACAGCGGCCGCACGCCGCTGATCCACGCCGACCGCCTCGGCGCCGAGCTCGGCTTGAAGAAGCTGTATCTCAAGGACGACAGCACCCAGCGCCCCAGCCTTTCCTACAAGGACCGGGTCGTCTCGATGGCGGTCGCCCGCCTGCTCGAGCTGGGCAAAGAGGAGATCGGCTGCGTCTCGACCGGCAACGTCGGCACTGCGGTTGCCTCGCTGGCGGCCAAGGCCGGCGTTACCGCCTACGTCTTCTACCCGTCGAACATGGAGCGCGGCAAGGCCCGCGCCTGCCGGGCGCTGGGCGCCGCCGTCTGCCAGCTCGACGGCAACTACGACGAAGCCAACCGCGCCTGCCGCGAGCTGGCGCTGGCCAGCGGCATCGAGTTCGCCAACATCACCCTGCGGCCGTTCTACGCCGAGGGGGCAAAGACGGTCGCCTACGAGGTCGTCGAGCAGCTCGATTGGGTCGCGCCGGACCACTTCGTTATCCCGGCGGCCGGCGGGACGCTTTCCTCGCGGGTGCACAAGGGCCTCAACGAGCTCGAGATGGTCGGCCTGGCGGAGACTTCGGGAACCAAGATCGACGTCGCCCAGGCCGAGGGGTGCAACCCGATCGCGACCGCGATCCTCGACGGCTCGGGCGAAGTCAAGCCGCAGGCCCCACACACCGCGGCGCACTCGATCGCGATCGGCGCTCCCGGCGACGGAGCGCTCGTCGTCGACGCGGTGATGTCGCGCGGGGGCTCGGCCGCGGCGGTCCCCGACTCAGAGATCTTCGACGCGATCGACCTGCTCGGCGCCACCGAGGGCATCCTCACCGAGCCGGCCGGCGGCACCACCGTGGCCTCGACGATCAAGCTGGCCAACGAAGGCAAGCTCGGACCAGACGACACCGTCGTCGCCGTGATCAGCGGTAACGGCTACAAGACCCTCGACGAGCACCCGGACAAGCCGTGGGCAGAAGGCGTCGCCCCCGAACTCGAGCCGATGACCGCGATGCTGAACGAGTTCCGCCTCCACGGCGTCGGCGCCACGCTGGGCTGAGCCCTAGGCCATCCCCGGGTGTAACGCTTTGTCCAGCCAATGGATGGACAAAGCGTTGCGGCCCTCCCGACCCCTTCGGGCGTAACGCTTTGTCCGGGGATTTGACGGATAAAGCGTTACGCCTCGCGCGATATGGCACTGATTGACTAGTCAGTCAGTGACTACAATTCCCGCCATGTCCACCAACGGCATGGTCGTTCCGGCTGATTTCCCGCCGCCGGTAGACGTCGGCAAGGAGTTCGTCAAGCGCTCGCTCGACGGCGAGGACGAGCGGATCGAGATCGGCGTGGCGATCGTCGGCGGCGGTACCGCCGGCCTCGCTTGCGCCAACCGCCTGCTGCAACTGCTGGGCGACGATCCGGAGACGATGGAGAGCCTCGGCGAGGTTCCCGTCGCCGTGATCGAGAAGGCAAAGACCTGCGGCGGCCACAACCTCTCCGGCGCGGTGATGCGGCCCGGCCCGCTGCAGGAGCTCTTTCCCGACCTCAGCCGCGAGCAGTGGCGCCAGGAGGGCTTCGCCTTCGGCGAGGTGAAGAAGGAGTCGATCTACCTCCTGCCAAACAGCAAGTCGAAGATCCGCATTCCGCCACCGCCGCCACTGCGCAACCACGGCAACGAGGTGATCTCGGTCTCGGCGCTCTGCCGTTACATGCAGGCCCAGGCTGAGGAGGCGGGCGCCTACCTGCTGACCGAGACCGCGGCGACGCAGCTGATCGTCGAGGACGGCGCGGTCGCCGGCGTGCGCTCGGGTGACAAGGGGCGCGGCAAAGACGGCGAGGAGCTCGGCAACTTCGAGCCCGGCACGGACATCGCCGCCAAGGCGACCGTGCTCGCTGAGGGCTGCTGGGGCCACTTGACCGACGCCGCCGTGGGCGAGTTCGAGCTCGACGAGGGGCGTGAGCCGAGGGTCTGGGAGCTCGGCGTCAAGGAGGTCTGGAAGGTGAAGCAACCGCTGGATCGCGTGATCCATACCGTCGGCGGCTGGCCGCTAAAGATCTCGGCGAAGTACGGCCAGATCGGTGGCTCCTGGATCTACCCGATGGTGGACGAGAAGACCGGCGAGGACCTCGTCTCGATCGGCTTCATCGTCGACCTCGACTACGCCGACGCCACCACCTCGGCCCACGACCTGCTGCAGGAGTTCAAGACCCACCCGATGGTGCGCAAGGTGCTCGAGGGTGGCGAGCGGGTCAGCTGGGGCGCCAAGGCGCTTCCCGCCGGCGGCTACTGGGCGATGCCAAAGCTCTCCGTGCCGGGAGCCGTTTTGGTCGGCGACGGCGCCGGGATGATGAACCTGACCGCGCTGAAGGGAGTCCACTACGCGATCAAGTCCGGGATGCTGGCCGCCGAGGCCATCTACGCGTCTCTGAAAGCGGGCAGCAGGGACTTCTCTGGCTACGAGGAGGCGATCGCCAAGTCGATCGTCGGCAAGGATCTCTACGAGCAGCGCAACGCGCGTCAGCCCTTCCAGAAGGGCCTGTTCAAGGGGATGCCGCTGGTCGGCATGATGATCCTCAGCAAGGGTCGCTTCCCCGGCGGGCGCTGGAAGCTGCACGCCAACGACGCCAAGCCGATGTTCATCGGCGACAGCAAGGACGACTATCCGCAGCCGGATGGCAAGCTCACCTTCGACAAGCTCTCCAGCGTCTTCATCAGCGGCAATGCCACCCGCGACGACGCCCCCAACCACATTCGCGTGCAGCAGCGCGTCCCCCGTGAGATCGCCGAGACCTGGCGATGGATGTGCCCCGCCGGCGTCTACGAGATCCCCGACGACGCCCCCGAGAGCGGCGACGTAGACGTGATCGTCAACTACACGAACTGCGTCCAGTGCGGTGCGATCACGGCCAAGGGCGGCCGCCTGACCGCACCGGAGGGCGGCGACGGCCCGCTCTACCTGAACACCTGAATCGTGGAGCCGTGCCCTGCCGGATTCACATCTCGGACGAGGCAGACCTTCGACTGCTCTCGGTCGCGGACGCAACGGAGCTTTATGGGCTGATCGAGGCAAATCGCGCCTACCTCGCCGCTTGGCTGCCCTGGGCTGCCGAGCAGAGCCTTGCCGACACGCTGGGGTTCATCCAAAAGACCAAAGCCCAGATCGAGGGCAATGACGGCTTCCAGGTTGCGATCCTGATCGAGAACCGCATTGCGGGCGTCATCGGCTACACGGCCGTGGACTGGGAGGAGCGCTCGACCAATATCGGCTACTGGCTGGCCGCAGAGCATCAGGGGCGTGGCACGATGAGTGCGGCGGTGGCGGCGCTGACCGACCATGCCCTTGCCACTTGGGAGCTGCGCCGCGTGACGATCCGGGTAGCGACCGAGAACGCGCGCAGCCGCGCGATCCCCGAGCGGCTCGGCTATCGCGAGGAAGCGGTCCTGCCCAAGGCTGAACGGGTAGGCGGGCGCGATCTCGACCTTGCCGTCTACTCGATGGCGGCAGAGGGCCGGCAGGCAGAGACGAGTTGTCGCTAGGGCGCTATAGCTGCGCGGCCCTTCAAAAACGATGCCGGAGGAGGGACTCGAACCCCCGACACGCGGATTATGATTCCGCTGCTCTAACCAGCTGAGCTACTCCGGCGGGGCTTCGGGATCGTAGCGATGGCGGGGCTCCTTTCGCCCTGGGCGCGAGGTCTCTAGCCTTGGTGCGGTGACGCAGGAACTCGATCGGGCTGTGCGGACCGTGCTGCGGGATTGCCTGCAGGTCGAACCGGCCGAAGAGGTGCTGGTGATCTGCAACCCGGTAACCGAGGACATCGGTGCGCTGATGCGGATCGAGGCCGAGGGCGACGGGGCCTACGCGACGCTGGCGGTGATCTCCGAGCTCGACTCCAACGGGGCCGAGCCGCCGACTCCGGTGGCGGCGGCGATGATCGCCTCCCACGTCGTCCTGGCGCCGACGATCCAGTCGCTCTCGCACACCTACGCACGCCGCGCCGCCAATCAAGCCGGCGTGCGCATTGCGACGCTGCCCGGGGTTACCGAGGACATGCTGGCGCGGCTGATGAACGCCGACATGGGCGCTCTGCGACGGCGCGGTGCGGCCCTGGCGGCGGCTCTGCACAGCGGCGCGGAGGCGCGGATCACCTGTCGCCACGGCAGCGATCTGCGGCTCGGCCTCAAGGACCGGATTCCGATCGCCGACGCCGGCGTGCTCAACGCTCCGGGCGCCTTCGGCAACCTGCCCTGCGGCGAGGCCTTCGTCTCACCGGCCGAGGGCACGGCCGAGGGCACGCTGATCGTCGACGGCTCGATCGCCGGGGTCGGCAAGGTCGAGACCCCGGTCGAGCTGACCGTTCGCGGCGGCCACCTCACCGACGCCACCGGGCCGGAGGGCGCGACCCTGCTCGAACTGCTGACCAAGCACGGCCCGGACGGCACCAACGTCGCCGAGCTGGGGATCGGCACCAACGAAGAGGCGACCCTGACCGGCAACATCCTCGAGGACGAGAAGATCCTCGGCACCGCGCACGTCGCCTTTGGCGCCTCAGCGGCGATCGGCGGCGGCGTTCAGGTCCCCGTGCACCTCGACTGCGTGATCCTCGAGCCGACGGTGGAGATCGACGGCAAAGAGGTCGTCCGCGGCGGCGAGCTGCTCGTCTAACCGGTGCCGCAGCTCCTCGCCGTCCCAAACGTCTCCGAGGGCCACGACGCCGTTCGCATCGCTGCTCTGCGGAGCGCCTTCTCCCGCGGCGCGAGTGTGCTGGACCGCCATTCCGACGCCGATCACGAGCGCACCGTCTTCACTCTTGCCGCCGCTTCGGCGCCGCTGCGCGAGGCGCTCCTCAGCGGCGCCCAACAGGCGGTCGAGACGATCGACATGAGCGCCTACCGGGGGCTGCATCCCGCGGTCGGCGCGCTCGACGTCTGCCCGCTCGTCTGGCTCGACCCGGCCGACCGCGCCGCCGCGCGCACCGAGGCGATCGAGGTCGCCGAGCAGATCGGTGGCCTCGGCGTTCCCGTCTTTCTCTACGGCGAGCTCGCCGGCCGCCCCGGGCACGTTGAGCGGGCTTACTTCCGCAACGGCGGGCTCGCCGAGCTCTGGCTGCGGATGGAGGGCGGAGGGTTGCGGCCCGACTACGGCCCGGCGTTGCCGCACCCGACGGCCGGGGTGACGCTGGTCACGGCCCGGCCGCCGCTTGCTGCCTTCAACCTCGAGCTCGACAGCGACGACGTCGAGCTTGCTCGCGCCGTCGCCGCCGGCCTGCGCGAATCGGGCGGCGGCCTGCCCGGTGTGCGGGCGATCGGGCTGGCGCTGTCGAGCGGTCGCAGCCAGGTCTCGACCAACGTCCACGATCCGCTCGCCGTGCCGCTGGCCGAGGTGGTCGAGCGGGTCCGGGCGCTCGCCATGCCGCTTGGCGCCAGGCCCGTCGCCGCCGAGATCGTCGGGCTCGTTCCGGCGGCATCGCTAGCCGGATACCCGGCCGACGTGCCGATTCGAGACTTCGACCGCGCCGCACAGACGATCGAGGGCCGCTTGCCGGCCGTCTCCTGAGGCGCGCGGGGCGCTAGATTCCGGCCATGGCCCCGACCAAGAAGAAGCGTCGCCGCAAGCACCGCGGCACCCAGGGTGGACGCATCGACACCAACCGCCGCGCCCGTCCCAAGACCCGCGCCGAGGCGAAAGCCCGTGCTCGCTCCGGCACCAAACGCGGGCCGCGTGGCGACCACCCGCCGACCTGGCGCAACTCGGCCCTGCGCGGCGTCGGCGCGGCCGTGATCTTCGCGGTACTGCTGCTGGTGATCTTCAAACGGCCGCTCGGAGCCGCGCTCGGCCTCGGTGCCTTCATGCTGGTCTTCTACATCCCGGCCGGCTACTACATCGACATGATGATGTGGCGACGGCGGGAGCGGGCACGCATCCGCGACGCCGGCCGCTCGTGAGCCTGGACGTACGCCAGCTCACCGTCGGCTCGATCGCCGAGAACTGCTTCGTCATTCACAACGAGGGCGCCGGCAAAGCGCTGATCGTCGACCCGGGCGAGGAGGCGGAGCGGATCCTGGCCGAGGTCGAGAAGACGGGAGCCGAGGTCGAGGCGATCCTGATCACCCACTGCCATTTCGACCACGTCGGCGCCGTCGCGCCGGTGGCGAAGGCGACCGGCGCGCCCGTCTACTGCCCGGAGATCGAGGTGCCGGTGCTCGCCGACATCATGTCCTTCGTGCCGTTTGCCGGCTTCGGGCCCTACGAGAGCTACGACGCCGAGGAGACGGTCAAGGGCGGGGAGACGCTGGAGCTTGCCGGTCTCACCCTCGACGTCGTCTTCACGCCCGGCCACAGTCCCGGCCACGTCACCTACTCGGTGCGCGGCGAGGAGGCGATCTTCTCCGGCGACGTGCTCTTCCAGGGCTCGGTCGGGCGAGTCGATCTTCCCGGCGGAGACGGTCCGACGCTGATGCGGTCGATCGCCACGCTGCTCGACACGCACTCGCCCGAGACCGCTGTCTACCCGGGCCATATGGGCGTCACCACGCTGGGCACGGAGCGGGCGACGAACCCGTTCCTCGTTCAGCCGCTGCAATAGGGCAGCCGGTCGGCGCCCGGCGCAGGTAAGGTCGCGGCACTGTGGCGGGACACAAGTACCAAGCTCCGCGCGGGACCTTCGACGTCCTGCCCGACGCCGCGCGCACGCGCGGGCGGATCGAGCGCACCGCCGCGGCGATCTTCGCCCGGGCCGGCTACGAGCCGATCGCCACGCCGAGCTTCGAGGACACCGAGCTCTTCGAGCGTGGCGTCGGTCACTCGACCGACATCGTCCGCAAGGAGATGTTCACCTTCGAGGACAAGGGCGGGCGCAGCCTCACCCTTCGCCCCGAGGGCACGGCGCCGATCTGTCGCGCCTACGTCGAGCACGGCATGCAGGCGCTGGCGCAGCCGGTCAAGCTCTTCTACGTCGGACCGTTCTTCCGCCACGAGCGCCCGCAGGCGGGCCGCTACCGCCAGTTCCACCAGCTCGGCGCCGAGGCGATCGGCACCGACTCGCCGCTCGCCGACGCCGAGACGATCGGCCTGCTCGCCGAGCTGCTCGCCGAGCTCGGCGTGCCGGGGGTCGAGCTGCGGCTGGGCAGCCTCGGCTCGCTGGACACGCGCCATGCCTACCTGGAGGAGCTGAAGGCGCACCTTCGCGCCCACGAGGGCGAGCTCTCGAAAGAGGTCCGGGAGCGGATCGACGCCAACCCGCTGCGCGCCTTCGATTCCGACGACGAGGGCACGCGGGCGGTGATGGACGCGGCGCCGAAGCTGGTCGAGCGACTCGAGGGCGCCGATGCCGAGCACTTCGAGGAGGTGCGGGCGCTGCTCGACGCATCCGGGGTCGTCTACGCGATCGACCCGACCCTGGTCCGCGGCCTCGACTACTACACGCGGACGATCTTCTCCTTCGTCTGCGACCGGCTCGGCGCGCAGTCGGAGATCGGCGGCGGCGGTCGCTACGACGGCCTGGTCGAGCAACTGGGCGGCAAGCCGACCCCGGCCGTCGGTTGGGCGGCAGGGATCGAGCGGATCATGCTGGCGCTGGACGAGGAAGAGCCGGCGCCGGGGCGCGACGTCTTCGTCGTCACCGCGGGGACCGGCAGTGGCAAGTCCCATCGTGCGATTGCGCTGGTTCTCGCCAACGACCTGCGCAAGGCGGGCCTTTCCGCCGAGTTCGACCTGGCCGGGCGCGGGCTGAAGGGGCAGCTCAAGCACGCCGACCGGATCGGCGCCCGCCGCGTGCTGATCCTCGAGGACGGCGGCGCCCAGCTGCGCGACATGACGAGCGGCGAGCAGCGCCCGGTCGATACCGGCAACCTGGTCGCCGAGATAACCGGGGGAGGGGCATGAGCGAGTTTCCATCGTTGCGGGCCAACGGCTACCGCGACACCTGGTGTGGGCAGGTGCTCGGCGATCGCGCCGGCGCCGAGGTGCGGGTCGCCGGCTGGGTGCACCGGCGCCGCGATCACGGCGGCCTGATCTTCATCGACCTGCGCGACCGCACCGGCATCGTCCAGCTCGTCTTCCACCCAGAGGACGCCGGCGACGCCTTCGAGCTCGGCCACAAGTTGCGGCCCGAGGACGTCCTGAGCGCCTCCGGCAACGTCGTGCAGCGCTCGGTGGAGACCGTCAATCCCGACCTGCCGACGGGCGAGGTCGAGCTCAAGGTGAGCGCCGCCGAGCTGCTCGCCGACGCCGAGACCCCTCCCTTCCAGATCGAGGGCTTCGTCGGCGACGTCGGCGAGGACGCCCGCCTGCGCCACCGCTACCTCGACCTGCGCCGCGAGCAGATGCGCGAGGCGCTTGTCCTCCGCCACCGCGTCACCGCGGCGATGCGCGAGTTCCTCGACCGCGAGGGCTTCCTCGACATCGAGACCCCGGTGCTGACCCGCTCGACCCCGGAGGGCGCCCGCGACTTCCTCGTCCCCAGCCGCACTCAGCAGGGCTCCTTCTACGCGCTGCCGCAGTCGCCGCAGCTGTTCAAGCAGCTGCTGATGGTTGCCGGCTTCGAGCGCTATTACCAGGTGGCGCGCTGCTTTCGCGACGAGGATCTGCGGGCCGACCGCCAGCCCGACTTCACCCAGCTCGACATCGAGATGTCCTTCGTCGGCGTCGACGATGTGATCGAGGTCAACGAGCGGCTGCTGACACACGTCTTCGAGCGCGTCGGGGGCCCCTCGCTGAGCCTGCCACTGGAGCGCCTTCCCTACGACGAGGCGATCTCGCGCTTCGGTACCGACCGCCCGGACACCCGCTTCGGCATGGAGCTGGTCGACCTCGACGACATCCTCACCGGGACCGAGTTCAAGGTCTTCGCCTCGGTCATCGCCGGCGGCGGGACGGTGCGGGGAATCAACGCCGGCAAGCGCGAGATGCCGCGCTCGGCCCTCGACGGGCTGATCTCGCGCGCCCAGGAGCTGGGCGCCAAGGGCCTGGTTTGGGCCTTCCGCGAGGGCGAGGGCTGGCGCTCACCGACGGCCAAGTTCCTCTCCGCCGAGGAGTTGAGCGCGCTGAACGAGCGGCTCGGCGCCGAGGAGGGCGATCTTCTGCTCGTCGTCGCCGACAAGCCCAAGGTCGCCAATGCCGTGCTCGCCCAGCTGCGGCTCGACCTCGCCGCCGAGTTCGGCCTCGTCCCCGAGGGCTCAGATTCGCTGCTCTGGATCGTCGACTGGCCGCTGATGGAGGCCAATGACGACGGTAGCTGGGATCCGCTGCACCACCCGTTCACCGCGCCGGCGGCGGACTTCGACCCGGCTGATCCGGCGGGTGCGCGGGCACTCGCTTACGACCTGGTCTGGAACGGCCAGGAGATGGGCGGCGGCTCGATCCGCATCAGCGATGCCGGCCTGCAGGGGAAGGTTTTCGCCGCACTCGGCATCGATGCGGCCGAAGCCGAGGCGCGCTTCGGCTTCCTGCTCGAGGCGCTGCGCTACGGCGCCCCGCCGCACGGCGGCATCGCCTTCGGCCTCGACCGCCTCGTCCAGCGCCTCGCCGATGCCGACTCGATCCGCGACGTGATCGCCTTCCCCAAGACCGCATCGGGCGCCGATGCGCTGACCGGCGCCCCGGCGCCGATCGACGAGATTCAGCTGCGCGACGTCGGACTCCAGCTTCGCGCCAAGAGGCCGCTCTCCGGAGGATGAGCTTCTTCGGCCGGATCCGGACGGTCCTCGTCGGCCGCCGCCCAGGCCCGGGAGTGACGCCTGTCTACGTCGACGACCCCCGCTTCGACGACTGGGAGGTTGTGCACGACTTTGCCGACGTCAAGACCGCCCGCGCCTGGCACCAGGCGCTGAAAGAGGCCGGGATCGAGGCGGTGCTGACGGTCGACTGGCCGCTCGACCGCTTCGGCCGCGGCGACATCGCCCTGCGGGTCCAGCCCGAAGACTGGAGCGAGGCCGAGGTGCTGCTCTCCAACCTGGACGACTGAGCACTCGCCACGGCGCCCGCCCGGTGCTACGGTTGCGCTGAGGCTCGAGCCCGTACGTGAGCCGCCTCACCGTTTGACCCAACACAAACGGCGCGGGAGCTGATCTCTCTCGGTTCTTTGGGACTGCGAGGAGGCCCCCACCCTTTACTTCAAGGGATCAAAGCCAGAGGCGGTAC
>DASYIY010000018.1:0-13103 GCA_035997045.1 Solirubrobacterales bacterium
GCCTCGAGCGAGGAGCCGTACTCGACGTAGCGCCGCTCGAGCCGGTGGTACCAGTTCATGCCGCTGATCCAGTGCTCGTCGGCGCCGCGGCCGGTGACGATCTCCGAGCAGGCGACCGGGGTCACCGAGGGGAAGCTCGAGACGCAGTCGGGGACCAGCACGCCGCGCTCGATCAGCGCCCCGAAGGTCGGCGCCTGCCCCTCCTCGACGGCGCGCAGCAGCATGTCGGTGCGCAGCGAGTCGACGTAGGTGAGGATCAGCTTCTTGCGGGCCGGCATCTCCCGCGGATCATCGTGGAAGCCGGCGACCGACCGGGTGAAGGCCGGGCTAGCGGAGGACGCGGAGGCCGGCGTGTTTGCGCTGGGCCCGGCGGCGGCGTGAGATCGCGAGCCAGGCCAGCAGCAGGACGACGGCGATGATCACGATCGGGACCAGCAGCGCGATCGCCGCCACCAGCAGAGCCGCGAGGCTGACGAAGAAGGCGAGGGCGCCGGCGGCCGATCCTTCGCGCCGGTTGGCGCCGGAGACGACGTCGGAGATGATCAGGCAGCCGGCGACGGCCCCGACCAGGCCGAGGATCGCGCCGAGGCCGCCATCGATCAGCAGGCCGACGACGACGCCGATCACGGCGGCGAGCATCGTCATCCGCCCGCGGGCGGACCCGTGAGTACCGGTGGTCCCGGCGAGCATGCCGATCGCCAGGCCGATGCCGAGGTCTTTCAAGAAGTCCACGAGGGGAAAAACTAGATGATTCGCGCGGCGGTGAGGTCGCAACCCCGCTTCCAGGCGATTACGTCGGCCCGAATCCGCCACACTTCTATGCGGAATGGCCGAAGTTCCACGACCCCGTCACCGCCGCCGCGCCCACTCGAGCGCCCGCGACCTGGAGCGCTACGCCGGCCTCTTCGCCGAGCGGACCGGCGTCATGCGCTCCTCGGCGATGCGCGACCTGATGGCGGTGACGGCGCGCCCGGAGGTGATCTCGCTGGCGGGAGGCCTCCCGGACACCTCGACCTTCCCGCCGGAGAGCTTCGCCGCCGAGATGGCGCGGATCGCCCGCGACTCGGTGGCCGAGGCGCTGCAGTACGGACCGACCGAGGGCTTCGAGGAGACGGTCGACTGCATCCTCCAGGTGATGGGAGCGGAGGGGATGCTTCCCGACCCCGAGGACGTGATCGTCACCACCGGCGGCCAGCAGGCGATCGACCTGATCTGCAAGGCGCTGCTCGACCCCGGCGATGCGGTGATCTGCGAGGCACCGACCTACCCCGGCGCGATCCCGGTCTTCTGCAGCTACCAGGCCGAGACGATCCAGATCGAGTGCGACGCCGAGGGGATGCGGATCGACGAGCTGGAGGCGGCGCTGGAGCGGCTCGACGGAGAAGGCCGGCGGCCCAAGTTCGTCTACTCGGTGCCGACCTTCCAGAACCCTGCCGGGGTGACGATGTCGCTCGAGCGACGGCGGCGCCTGGTCGAGCTGGCGCGCTCGCGGGAGCTGCTCGTGGTCGAGGACAACCCGTACGGCCTGCTGCGCTTCGGCGGCGAGGCACTGCCACCGCTCTACCAGCTCGATGGCGGCGACTTCGTGATCTACGTCGGCACCCTCTCGAAGATCCTCTCCCCCGGCATCCGCCTGGGCTGGGCGGTGACGCCGCCGCCGGTGATGGAGAAGGTGGTCCTCGGCAAGCAGGCCGCCGACCTCTGCACCTCGACCCTGACCCAGTACTTCGTCCGCGAGTACTTCGCCGAAGGGAACTGGAGGCAGTACATAGAGAGCCTGATCGGGATTTACCGCAGCCGGCGCGACGCGATGATCGAGGCGCTCGGGCGCCACTTCCCGGCGCAGGCCACCTGGACCGAGCCCGACGGCGGCCTCTTCATCTGGGCGACGCTGCCGCCCTACATCGACACCAGCGACCTACTGGCGAAGGCGCTGCGCGAGAACGTCGCCTTTGTTCCCGGCCAGGCCGCTTACGTCGACGGGCGCGGGCGCAACTCGATGCGGCTCAACTTCTCTGCCGGCAACGAGGACGAGATCCGCGAGGGCATCCGCCGCATCGGCAAGACGATCGGCGAGCAGGTCGAGCTCTACGGAGCGCTGACGGGGAGTGACGCCAACTCGCATATGCCCGCAGGCGAAGCCGAGGACGTGGGGGGAATTGGCCAACGACCGAGGCCGTCTCCGTCCACATCCGATTCCCCGCAATCGGATTCGGTCGTTCTGCCGTTTCGCAAGACCGGCGAGGGCGGTGCATGAAGGTCGCGGTCCTGAAAGGCGGCCGTTCGCTCGAGCGGGGCGTCTCGCTGCGCTCGGGAGCACGGGTCGAAGACGCGCTGGGACGGCTTGGCCACGAGGTGCTCGCGGTCGAAGCCGACGGCGAGATGGTCGAGAAGCTGATCGCGGGCGAACCCGACGTCGCCTTTGTCGCCATGCACGGGATGGGCGGCGAGGACGGGACCACGCAGGAGCTGCTTGAAATCCTCGGCATCCCCTTCACCGGACCCGGCGTCGCCGCCTGCGCGCGCTGCATCGACAAGGTGCTCGCCAAGCACGACCTGCGTTCCGCCGGGATCCCGACGCCGGACTGGTTCGCCTTCAACGAGACCGCCTTCCGCGAGTTGGGCGCCGCCGACGCCCTCAGCGGACTGGAGGAGCGGCTCGGTTTCCCGCTGGTGGTAAAGCCGAGCCGCGGCGGTTCGGCTCTCGGCGTCAGGTTCGCCGAGAATTGGTTCGACGTGCCCGAGGCGCTGATCTCAGCCTTCAGCTACGACGACCGGGTACTGCTCGAGCGCTTCGTCGAGGGGCGCGAGCTGGCGGTCAGCGTGCTCGGCGACGAGCCGCTGCCGGTCGTCGAGGCGATCCCGAACTCGGGCGACAGCTACGACTTCGAAGCTCGCTACGAGATCGGTCGCACCTCGTTCGTCTGCCCGGCCGGACTCGGAGCGGACGAGGCTGCCGCGGTCACCGAGACAGCACTGGGCGCCTACGAGGCGCTCGGCTGCTCGGGCTTCTCGCGCGTCGACTTGATCCTCGGCGCGGGCGGACCACAGGTGCTCGAGGTCAACGCGATTCCCGGCCTCACCGACACCAGTCTCCTCCCCCAGGCCGCCGAGGCCGCCGGGATGTCGTTCGAGCAACTGGTCGAGCGGATTCTCGAGCTGGCGCTGGCGCCCGCTAACGCTTAGGAGTCCTCGCCCTGGGCGAAGTCGTCGGGGGTGACCTCGTCGAGGAACTCTTTGAATTTGTCGACGACCTCCTCGGTGTCCTCGACGTCGTGCTCGAACTCGATCGCCGACTCCTCGATCACGTCCTCGTCGGCAAAGATCGGGGCGGACACACGAACGGCGAGGGCGAGGGCGTCGGAGGGGCGCGAGTCGATCTCCATCTCGGTGCCGTTGATCGAGACCGTGATCGAGGCGTAGAAGGTGTTGTCGCGCAGCTCCGTCACCGAGACCCGCTCGCATTTGGCGTCGAGCTGCTCGAGCAGGTCGGAGAGTAGGTCGTGGGTCATCGGCCGCGGCGTCGAGGCTCCCTGCAGCTTCATCAGGATCGCCGCCGCCTCCGGGTGACCGATCCAGATCGGCAGGAACTTATTGCTGTCGACGGTCTTCAGCAAGACGATCGGCTGCTTGCCGACCATGTCAAAGCTGACGCCGTAGATCTGCATCTGTTGCACGAGTGGGCGATCCTGGATTCGAACCAGGGACCTCGTCCTTATCAGAGACGCGCTCTAACCAACTGAGCTAATCGCCCGCAGCCAAGCGAAGGATAGCGGGGGAATCGTGGCTGAAAGGCGGCGACCCTCAGCGGCGGGCGCGCTTGAGAGTGCGAGCGAGCGCGAGTGCCTCGTCGAGGTCCTCGAAGCGGATCTCGACGGCGATCTCCCCTCCCCTGGGCCGCACCGTCACCTCGTGGCCGAAGGCGGACGCGAGCTTGTCCGTCGCCTCGCGGATCGCAGCGGCCTCCTCGGGCGCCAGCGCAGCGCGAGAGCTGCTTTTCTTCTTTGGCTGGCCAGCCAGCTTAGCCCTGTTCTCGGTCTCGCGGACCGACCAGCCGCCGTGAGCCGCGTCGCGGGCGAGGCGGCGGCGGACGTCATTCCCCTCGGCGGCGAGTAGGGCCTTGCCGTGGCCCTCGCTGAGCTCGCCCGACTCGAGCAGCTCGATCGCCTCGTCGGGAAGATCCAGCAAGCGAATCAGGTTGGAGACCGCCGGACGGCTGCGGCCGACGCGTCGTGCCAGCTCCTCCTTGGAGAGGCCGAGCTCGTCGACCAAAGCGGCGCAGGCGCGGGCCTCGTCGACGGGATTGAGATCCTCGCGCACCATATTCTCGATCAGCGCCACCTGCAGCCGCTCGGCCAGCTCCTGGTCGCGAACCACGGCCGGCACCTTCTCGAGGCCGGCGGTTTGGGCCGCACGCCAGCGCCGTTCGCCGGCGATCAGCTCGTAGCTACCGTCGGGGAGGGGACGGACGAGCAGCGGCTGCACGACGCCGTTGGTTTCGATCGAGGAAGCAAGCCCGGCCAGAGCCTCGGGATCGATCTTGGTCCGCGGCTGGTTCGGATTTGGCTTGATCAGCTCGATCGGCAGCTCGCGCAGCTCTCCGGCCTGCTCGGCGGCCGCCTCGGGGAGGATCGCCGCGAGGCCGCTGCCGAGGCCGCGGCGGGCCGCCTTAGCCACGCTCGACCAGCTCTCCGGCGAGGGCGCGATAGGCGTCAGCGCCGCGCGAGTTGGGCGAGTGCTCGGTCACGGGCAGACCATAGCTCGGCGCCTCGGCGACTCTGACGCTGCGGGGGATGACCGTTTTGAAGACCATCTCGGGGAAGTGCTGGCGCAGTTCGCGCTCGACGTCTTGCGCCAGGCGGGTGCGCTCGTCGTACATGGTGACCAGCAGGCCCGACACCTCAAGAGCGGGGTTGAGCTCGCGCCGGATCGTCGCCAGGGTGTCGAGGAACTGGACCAGGCCCTCCAGCGCCAGGTACTCGGCCTGCACCGGCACGATCACCCGGTCTGCGGCAGTGAGGGCGTTGACGCTGACCGGCCCGAGCGAGGGGGGGCAGTCGAGCAGCGTGTAGGCAAAGCGCTCGCGGACCGGCCCGAGGCGCTCCCGCAGGCGAGTCTCGGAGCCGTCGATCCGGGGCAGCTCCACGGCGGCGCCGGCGAGATCGCGGTTGGCAGGTACCAACCAGAGGTTGTCGGGCCCGGCTGGGCGCGCCGCCTCGGCGACCGAGACGTCGCCGGTCAGGCAGTCGTAGGAAGAGGGGTGCATGTCGCGCTCGCCACCGAGGGCGACGGTTGCGTTGCACTGCGGATCGAGGTCGACGAGGAGGGTCTGGGCGCCCGAGGCGGCGACGCAGGCAGCGACGTTGACCGCGGTCGTCGTCTTGCCGACGCCGCCCTTTTGGTTTGAGATCGCGTAGACGACGCCCATGGCGAGGCAGACTATTGCCGAGGCCTAGCCGCAGGGGCGCTTCTTCGCCATGCCCGGACGGCGAGGGAGCTTAGGAGGCGTGGGACCGCTCTTGCGGAGCAGATGCAGGTGACGGTGCTCGCTGCCCGCGTACGGGCCCACATGGAGGATTTGCTCGGGTTGCATTGCCAGTTTCTCTGCCGCGTTTGTGAGCTGTGCCTCCTCGTCGGCGTCGCGTTTGCCCTTCCAGGCGACAAGGACTCCGCCGTCGGTGAGCAGCGGCGAGGCGAGCTCGGCGAGAGTGGAGAGGCGGCCCACCGCGCGGGCGGTCACGGCCGCGTAGGCCTCGCGGCCTTCGCCTTCAGCCAGCTCCTCCGATCGGGCGTTGAGGACTCGGGCATTCTTGATCTCGGCCTCTTCGATCGCGCGCTGAATGAATTCGCACTTGCGGCCCACCGACTCGATCAGGTCGACTTGGGCGTCGGGCAGGGCAACAGCCAGCACAAGCCCAGGAAACCCCGCTCCAGAGCCAATATCGGCGATACGAGATGCCGTTGCCAGCTGCTCGAACTCAAGTCCGGTGAGGCTATCGGCGACGTGCACCTTCCAGGCCCGGCCGGGGTCGGTGATGGAACTGACCGACGCCCGCTCCACCTCCAAAAGCTCCAGAACAACCGTGATCGTCGCCCGCTGCGCCTCGTTGAGGGAGCGCCCCGGTGGGGGTGGAGCGTCTTGTACTTTTTCGCCTCCAGCCATGGTCCGCAGCCGCAAACGCGGCTCGAAAAAGTTAAGCGGAACCCCCACCGGGGCGCTCCCTCACTCCGCGACCAAAGGAGCAACGACCACGCACCGATGCGGTTCGTCGCCTTCGCTGTACGTCTCGACGCCGGCCCGGTCCTTGAGGTGCTCGTGGACGACGCGGCGCTCCTGGGCGCTCATCGGATCCAACTCGACGCTCTCGCTACCGCCGAGCGCCTGCTCGGCGGCCCGATCGGCCCGCGCGGTCAAAGTTTCCCGGCGACGCTCCCGATAATCGGCAGCATCGACGACAACCCGCTTGCGCTCGCGCATCCCGCGAAAAGCGGCCTGGTAGGCCAGCAGCTGCAGCGCATCGATCGTCTGGCCGCGCTTGCCGATCAGCAAGCCGTAGTCGTCGTCGCCCTCGACGGAAGCAGTAATGCGGTCGTCCTCCTCCTTGATCTCGACCTCGCCATCGAGGTCAAGCTCATCGAGAACGCCCTCGACAATCTCCCGAACCCGCTCCACGGGCTCCTGTGGCCAGTCGTCAGCTCCAGTCACAGTGGTGCAGTCTATGCGCGGGAGCCCAGGCGCGGCGGGTCCTGTCACCGAATGGGGCCCACCAACCTTCCGGGGGCGGCTTCGCCACCTCCTCAGAGCGCGGCTACGAATCGAGGCCGTTCAGCTCTGGCCTGAGTGAGGGTGTCGGGTGCCGCTCCCGGCGGCTTGTACTTTTTCGGCGATTCAAGCTCGGCCAGGCGCTGCGGCACCACCGAAAAAGTTGAGCGGGGAGTGGCACCCCCCACCAACTAACGCCGCTTCTTCTTTTTCGGCGGTGGAGGAGGCGGCTTCGCGGCCATGACCTCCGCCGGTGTGGACACAACCGGCGCCGGAATCAGCTTCTGGATCGTGTACTGCTGGCCCATCGTCCAGAAGTTGGTCGTGATCCAGTAGAGGATCAGGCCGGCCGGGAAGCTGATTACGAAGGGAACGAAGATGAAGGGCAGGATCATCATCATCGTCCGCTGGCTTTTATCGGCGGTAACCGACATCACCATGCCCGAGACCAGCTGCGTGCCGATGTAGAGGACGAGGAGGGTGATCAGTTCGGCGCCGTGCGCCTTCGCCGTCAGGTCATTGATGAAGAGAAAGGAAGCTTCGGAGCCGCAGTGCCCCGCCTTGCAGCCGATGTCTTCGGGCAGCTCGTTGCGGAGCACGGAGAAGAGGGTGAAGAAGACCGGAAGCTGCGCTATCAGCGGGATACAGGAGGCAAAGGGGTTGACTTTGTTCTCCTGGTAGAAGCGCATCATCTCCTGCTGCATGCGCTGTTTGTCGTTTTTGTACTTGGCCTGGATCTCTTTGATCTGCGGCTGTAGCGCCTGCAGCGCCCGCATCCCCTTCAGTTGCCTATAAGTGAGCGGGATCAGCAGTGCCCGGGTGAGAACGGTCAGGGCGATGATCGACATCCCCCAACTCAGCCCGGCGTTGTCGTGGAAGAATTTGAGGACCGAGTTGACGATGTCGATCAGCGGCTGCAGGATGTTGGCGTCGACGATCATGGGTGCGCCTCGCCGTGGTGGATGGCGGGATCGACCGGGCCGACCTTGAGCGTGAAGCGCTCTGGCACTGGGTCGAAGCCGCCGTGGCTGAAGGGGTTGCAGCGAAGCAGGCGCCAGGTGGCGAGCAGTGCGCCACGCCCGGCGCCGAAGCGACTTACGGACTCGGCGGCGTAGGTGGAGCAGCTCGGCTCATAGCGGCATCGCCGTGGCATCGCCGGCGAAGCCCAGCGCTTGTAGGCGTCGATCGTCGCCAACAGAACCCGTTTCACGTGGAACGCCCCCGGCCCGCTCCGGCCAGGGCCTCCTCGATGTTGGTCCGCACGCCGGTGCTCCCCTCGCGCTCGATCAAGTCGCCGATCTCGGGGCGCGCCACGAGGACGAAGTCGTGGCGCGCGGGAAGCCGGTCGGAAAGGGTCCAGAAAGCCTCACGCATGGCGCGCTTAACGCGGTTGCGGTCGACGGCGCCGCCGATCTTGCGGCTCACCGATACCCCGAGCCTCACCGCTTCCGCCTCCTCGTCGGCCTTGCGGGGGAAGCTGTAAAGAACGAGGTAGCGGGTGGCATGTGAAGATCCGTCGCGGTAGACGCGGTCGAACTCGCCGCTACGGGAGAGGCGGCGACGTCGTTGCCCCGCCATCTATGGAGTGAGGCGCTTCCGGCCTTTGCGACGGCGGCGCTTGAGGATCGCCCTGCCCCCACGCGTGCTCATCCGGGCTCGAAATCCGTGCGTCTTCGCCCGCTTCCGCTTCTTCGGCTGATAAGTCCTCTTCATTCGGCGTCGCAGTATACGGACGCGCTGCCATCACGGCGCCAAGAGGGCGGAATCTTTCTTGCGGCATTTGCGGGTGGGCGAGTTCTGGCTCCTCCCGCCGCCGCTATGGTCGGCCGCCGGTGCCCGATGACCCTTCCAAACACGATCTCGACTCTCTCTGGCAGGACGTCCAAAGCAGGTTGCGAGCAGCCCTGCCCCCCTCGACGTTTCAGCTCTGGCTGGAGCCACTGAAGGTCGTCGGCGCCCAGGCCGGCACCCTTCACCTCACCGCTCCTGCCGCGATCCGGGCCTGGACCGAGCGGCGCTACTCGGGCCTAATCCGCGAGGCGCTTGCCGGTGCCGATTCGGGGCTAACCGAGATCAGCATCGGCGATGCCGGCGGCGGGCCGGAGCCGGAGGGCGGGAGCGATCCGGGCCTGGACCTCAACGTCAACTACACCTTCGACCGCTTTGTAATCGGCGAGGGCAACCGCGTCGCACACGCCGCCGCGTTGGCGGTCGCCGAGGCGCCGTCGGAGGCCTACAACCCGCTCTTCCTCCACGGACCGCCGGGGCTCGGAAAGACCCACCTTCTCGTCGCGATCGCCAACTACCTCGCCACCAACGCCCCCGGCCTCGGCGTTCGCTACACCACTGCCGAGTGCTTTACCAATGAGTTCGTCGCCGCTCTGCGCACCACCGGCGCTGAGGGCTTCAAGCGCCGCTACCGCGATCTCGACGTGCTGCTCGTCGACGATGTCCAGTTCCTCGAGGGCAAGCGCCACACCGAGGACGAGTTCTTTCACACCTTCAACGCTCTTTACGAAGGCGGCAGCCAGATCGTCCTCTCCGCCGACCGCATCCCCAGCGAGCTCTCGACCCTCGAGTCGCGCCTGCGCGACCGCTTCGAGTGGGGGTTGACCGTTGCCGTCGAGCCGCCCAACCTGGCCACGCGCCTCACCGTCCTGCGCCGACTCGTGCGCGAGGCCGGTGTCGACACCGAGGGCGACGTTCTCAACGCCCTCGCCCAGCGCATCGACATCAACGTCCGTCAACTCCACGGCGGGCTCACCCGCGTCCTCGCTCACGCCTCGCTGACCGCCAAGCCGCTCAGCCCCGAGCTGATCGACGCCGTGATCCCCAAAGGTGCGAAAAGGGACGAATCGTCGCCAGTCGAGGAGATCCAGCGGCGCGTCTCCTCCTCCTTTGGCATTTCCCGGGCCGAGCTCGTCGGCTCGACGCGCTCGGCGACCCCGCTGCGCGCCCGCCAAGTCGCGATCTACCTCACCCGGGAGCTGACCGACCTCTCGTTGCCGCAGATCGGCCGGCTCTACGGCGGTCGCGATCACTCCACCGTGCTCAACTCGATCAGGCGGATGGAGGCTCGCTTCGGCGAGGACAAGGCGCTTGCCGAGCGGGTCGAGGAGTTGCGCGTCGCAATCCACAAAGGGCCCACAGGCTCGGCCTGACGGCCGACGGCGCTGTAAGAATCCATGCTTTCCCACAGACCTGTCCACAGTCGGCCAAGCGCTGGCCAGAGCCAAGCCTGCGCTGGTTTCCCGCTTTTCAACAAGCCCTAATCCAACTCAAGAAGGCAATCACCACTTGAAGCTGACAACCAAACGCGATGAGCTCGTCGCCAAGCTCTCGGTCGTCTCCCGAGCTGTATCGACGCGCGCTGCCACTCAATCCCTCTCCGGGATTCTCCTTACGGCCGGCGAGGACGGCGTCAGCCTCTGCGCGACGGACCTCGAGCTGGGCCTGAAGACCAAGCTCGCCGCCGAAGTCGACAGTCCCGGCTCGATCCTCCTCCCAGGCCGTCTCCTTGCCGAGCTTTCCCGCTCGCTCGGCGACCCGTCGGTCGAGATCGAGCTGCGTGAGGCCGAGCGCGACGTCGAGATCCGCAGCGGCGGCTCGAGCTTCCACCTTCGCACGCTGTCCAGCGAGGACTTTCCCGCTTTTCCCGAGGAGGAGGGCGAGCCACTGGCGATCCCGGCCGCGGCGCTCGCCTCGACCGTGGATCTCGTCGCGCGGGCGGCCTCGAGGGACGACATGCGACCGGTCTTGACCGGCGTTCTGGTCAGCGCCAGCGGCTCGGAGATGACGATGGTCGCGACCGATTCCTATCGGCTCGCGGTCAAGCGAACCGAGTTGGAGACGGCGATCGGCGGCGAGCTCGAGGCAAACATCCCGGCCAAGGCTCTGCGCGAGCTGGGGCGGATCGTCTCTGCCGATGGCGTCGAGACTGTCTCGGTCGTGTTGCTGCGCAACCAGGCCATTTTCAAGGCAGGGGAGATCGTCCTCAATACGAGGCTGATCGACGGGCAGTTCCCCAACTTTCGACAGCTCCTGCCGGAGTCCTACGAGCACGACGTGCGCCTGCCGCGCAGCGAGTTCCTCGATGTGGTCCGCCGGGTCAGCCAGCTGGCACAGCGCAACGCGCCGCTGCGACTTTCGTTTGCACCGGGAGAGCTGACCGTGGCCGCGTCGACGCCCGATGTCGGCGACGCGGAGGAGACGATGCCGGCGGCCTTCGAGGGCGAGGCGCTGGAGATCGGCTTCAATCCCGATTTCCTCCGCGAGGGGATCGAAAGCGTCGAGGGCGATGAGGTCGTGCTGCGGCTGATCTCGCCGCTTCGTCCGGGCCTTCTGCAGCCGGTCGACAACGAAGACTTCCGTTATCTGGTGATGCCGATCCGCCTCAACGTGTGAGGCCTGCCGGTGCTGGTCACCGCCGCCGAAGCGAGGCCATTGCGCAGCCTGACCCAGCTGCGGATCGAGCTTGGCCCCGGCATCACCAGCCTGGTCGGTCAAAACGGAGTCGGCAAGACGAACTTCCTCGAGGCGCTCTATTTCGCGCTCACGGGGCGCTCCTTCCGCACCTCCGATCGCCGCGACCTGATCCCCTTCGGCGGCTCCTTCGCACGCTCGGAAGCAACCGTGCGCGACGAGGACGGAGTGGAGCGCCATCTACTCGCCTCGGTGAGTCGCACCGACGGTCGCCGGCACCTGCTCGACGCCAGTCCCGCCGACCCGGCCACGCTGGCCCGTAGCCGCCCGCCAGTCGCTGTCTTCTCACCCGATCGGTTGGCCTTGGTCAAGGGCCCACCGGCCGAGCGGCGAGCCCACCTGGACCGTTTCGTCGCCGCTCGCTGGCCGATCCGCGGCGACCTGCGCCAGCGCTTCGGCCAGGCCCTGGCGCAGCGCAACGCCCTGGTCGCGCAGCTGGCGGCGGGCCGTGGCGCACCGGGCCAGCTCGATGTCTGGGACACGACCCTCGCCGAGGCGGCCGCTGCCCTGGTCGCCGCTCGAGCGGAGGCGATCGCCGAGCTCTCTGAGCCCTTTGCCGAGGCGGCGGCGGACCTCGGGCTCGAGGGTGGTTCCGGGCTCGAGTACGCACCACGCGCCGCGGGCTCGGCGGCGGAGATCTGCGCCGGTCTTGGCGAGAGGCGCGAGGCCGACCTGCGCCTCGGCCGGACCTCCTGGGGCCCTCACCTCGACGAGCTCAAGATCGGCCTCGCGGGTCGTTCCCTGCGCCGCTACGGCTCGCAAGGCCAGCAGCGCTTGGCGCTCCTAGCCTTGCTTTTCGCCGAGCGCGACGTTTTGCTCGCCGCCCGCCAGGTGGCGCCCCTGCTCTTGCTCGATGACGTGATGAGCGAGCTCGATCCGGGTCGCCGGGAGCGCCTGGTCGGCAGCCTGGCGGGCGGCGGTCAGACTTTGATCACCGCCGCCGCCGAGGATTCCCTACCGGCAGCGGCGACGGAGAACATGGTGCGAATGCCGTTTGCAATCAGCGAAGCGGCGGCGGCATGAGCCGCCGCCGAGCGCCTCGACCCGCCTCGACCGCCCTGCGCGCGGCACTCGACCAAGCCGCTCCGAAGACTCTCCTGGCGGCACTGCAGGGGGCCTGGGCCGAGGCGGTGGGCGAGCAAATCGCCGCGGTTGCCAGCCCGGTCTCCGAGCGGGGGGGAGTGGTGACGGTGAGTTGCTCCGATTCCGTCTGGGCGCAGGAGTTGGATCTGATGCAGGGCCAGCTCTTGGAGCGGCTGCGCGAGCGGCTCGGAGAGCGTGCCCCGCAGAGTTTGCGCTTCCGTGCGCAAGATGCCCGAAAGTAATTTCATTTATGGCTAATTTGCAGGACTTTTATTTCCTCCAACCGGGTCGACAAAGACCCCAAACTGGTATCCTTATGTCAACTTGCATTTCTGCCCCGGCCGTATGCAGCAAGTGTCCAGACGGCCGGGGTTTTCTATGAGAACGGGAAGGGACTAATTGCCTGAGAAGACGAATACGGCCGCGCAGAAAAAAGGCGGCTCGGAGTCCTACGGCGCCAAGGACATCACCGTCCTCGAGGGTCTGGAAGCGGTTCGCAAGCGCCCGGGTATGTACATCGGTTCGACCGGGCCGCGCGGCTTGCACCACCTGGTCTACGAGGTGCTCGACAACTCGGTCGATGAGGCGATCGCCGGCTACTGCGACGCCGTTCGTGTGGTCCTGCACCCTGACAACAGCTGCACCGTCGTCGACAATGGTCGCGGCATCCCGGTCGGCGAAATGGAGAAAGAGAAGCGCCCCGCGGCCGAGGTGGTGCTGACGACGCTCCACGCCGGCGGCAAGTTCGGCGGCGAGGGGTACAAGGTCTCCGGCG
>DASYIY010000019.1:0-10642 GCA_035997045.1 Solirubrobacterales bacterium
CGGGAGCGCGACGTCTTCGCTCGCTCGCTCGCCCAGCGCGAGGGCGCCGAGCTCTGGAACTTCTACGAGGGCCCGCCGACCGCCAACGGCCGCCCCGGCTCCCACCACGTCCTCGCCCGCGTCTTCAAGGACATCTACCCACGCTACCGCTCGATGTGCGGCTACCGCGTGCCGCGCAAGGCCGGCTGGGACTGCCACGGGCTGCCGGTCGAGATCGAGGTCGAAAAACAGCTCGGCATTTCCTCCAAGCAGGAGATCGAGGAGTACGGGATCGACAAGTTCAACGCCCGCTGCCGGGCCTCGGTTTTCGAGTACGTCGAGGAGTGGAATCGCCTGACCGAGCGGATCGGCTTCTGGATCGACCTCGACGACCCCTACGTCACCCTCGACGACGACTACATCGAGTCGGTCTGGTGGTCGCTGAAGCAGCTCTGGGATAAGGACCGCCTCTATGAGGGCCACAAGGTCGTGCCCTACTGCCCGCGCTGCGGCACCGCCCTCTCCTCGCATGAGGTCGCCCTCGGCTACAAAGACGTCGAGGATCCCTCGATATATGTGCGCTTCCCCCTGCTCTCCGAAGACGGGAGCGAGACCGGCGAGTCGCTGCTGGTCTGGACGACGACGCCGTGGACGCTGCCCGGCAACGTCGCCGTCGCGGTGGCGCCCAACGTCACCTACGTGAGGGCGCTTGTCGACGCGGAGACCGTGATCGTGGCCGAGCCATTGGTCGAGAGGGTTCTCGGCGAAGGGGCGGAGATCGTCGACCGCTTCCCCGGCTCTGCTCTCGTCGGTCGCGGCTACCGCGGACCCGTCTTCGCCCTGCAGGACGGCGGCCCGGCAAACGCCTTCCGCGTCCTCGCCGGCGACTTCGTCACCACCGAGGACGGCACCGGCCTCGTCCACATCGCGCCCGCCTTCGGCGAAGACGACTACGCCGTCGCGGCCGAGAACGGCATCTTCGACCCGACCAGCCACGCCACCCTCTACAACCCGGTCGGCCTCGACGGCAAATTCGACCGCAGGGTCAGCGGCTTCGAGGGCGGCTTCGTCAAGGACCCCGAGGTGACCAAGGCGCTGATCGCCGATCTCGACGCGCGCGACCTGCTCTTCCGCGAGCAGGTCTACGAGCACGCCTACCCGCACTGCTGGCGCTGCGACACGCCCCTCCTCTACTACGCCAAGTCGAGCTGGTACGTGGCCACCTCGCAGGTCCGCGACCGGATGCTCGCCAACAACGAGGCGATCGGCTGGCACCCGGAGCACATCAAGGACGGCCGCTTCGGCAAATGGCTCGAGAACAACGTCGACTGGGCGCTCTCGCGCGACCGCTACTGGGGCACGCCGCTGCCGATCTGGGAGTGCGGCGGCGAGGATTGCGACGGCCGCTTTTGCGCCGGCTCGGTCGCCGAGCTGCGCGAGCGCTCGGGGGCCGAGGTGCCCGACGACCTGCACCGCCCCTACATCGACGAGGTCACGGTCGAGTGCGACAAGTGTGGAGGCGAGATGCGCCGGGTCGAGTCGGTGATCGACACCTGGTACGACAGCGGCGCGATGCCCTTCGCCCAGCTCCACTACCCGTTCGAGAACGAGGAGCTGTTCAAGGAGCGCTTCCCCGCCGACTTCATCTGCGAGGCGATCGACCAGACCCGCGGCTGGTTCTACACCCTGCTGGCCGAGTCGACCCTGCTCTTCGACACCTCGAGCTACCGCAACTGCGTCTGCCTTGGCCTGATTCTCGATCCCGAGGGACAGAAGATGTCGAAGAGCAAGGGCAACGTGGTCGAGCCCTGGGACGTGATCTCCGCCCACGGCGCCGACGCCTTCCGCTGGTACTACCTGACCGCGCAGCAGCCCTGGTCGGGCTACCGCTTCTCGGTCGACACGGTCGGCGAATCGGTCCGCCAGTTCCTGCTCACCCTTTGGAACACCTATTCGTTCTGGGTCCTCTACGCCAACGCGGAGGACCTTGGCCCTGCCGATTTCGACGGCGCTCCCGAGCCGATCGACGACCTCGACAAATGGGCGCTCTCGCGACTCCAAGCGACGGTCGCGACGGTCCGCGAGCGGATGGACGACTTCGACTGCACGGCCGCCGGCCGGGCGATCTCGGAGTACGTCGAGGAGCTCTCCAACTGGTACGTGCGGCTCTCGCGCCGGCGCTTCTGGGAGGGCGACCGGGCGGCGTTCGCGACCCTGCGCCACTGCCTGCTGGAGACCGTGGCCTTGCTCGCCCCCTTCACTCCGTTTCTCGCTGACGAGCTCCACCTCAACCTCGCCGGCGGCGAGGCCGAAGAGGCGGGGGAGGGGCGCGACTCGGTTCACCTGCGCGACTTCCCCACGGTCGACCCGGCTCTCGCCAATCCCGCGCTGGAGCAGGCGATGGAGGCGGTCCGCCTCACGGTCGAACTCGGCCGCGCCGCCCGCGCCCAGGCCAAGGCGAAGATGCGCCAGCCGCTGCGCCGCGCGGTGATCGTCGCCAACGACGCCGAGCGCGAGGCGATCTCCGCCCGCGCCGACCTGGTCAGGGCCGAGCTCAACGTCAAGGAGCTCGACTTCGTCTCCGAGGAGGCCGACCTGGTCAGCTACGCGGTCAAACCCAACTACCGCTCGCTCGGACCCCGCTTCGGAAAGCGGATGCCGCAGGTTGCCGCTGCGGTCGAGGCGCTCGATGCCGTGCACGTCGCCAAGGTGATGGCCGACGGCGGCGAGATCGGGATCAACGTCGACGGCGACGAGCACACGATCGGCCCCGACGAGGTCAGCCTCGCCCTGCAGCCGCTGGACGGCTACGAGGTCGAGGCCGAGGCCGGCCACGCGGTAGCCCTGCAACTCGAGCTAGACGACGAGCTGCGCCGCGAGGGCATGGCCCGCGAGATAGTCCACGCCGTCCAAAACGCCCGCAAAGCCGCCGGCCTGGACATCTCCGACCGAATCGAGCTCTCCCTAGGAGGTGACGACGAGCTAATAGCCGCCGCTCGTGAGCATCAGTCCTATATCGCTGGCGAGGTGCTCGCTACGTCCGTCTCGTTCGACTCGGATGGCTCCGCTGTCCGAGTCGACGGCCGCGATCTTCAAATTGCCGTGACGCGGGTTGAAGACCAATCTCAGTAGGTCGGAGCGTCTTGTACTTTTTGGGCGCTGACCTCGCGGCGTCAGCAGCGTCTGTCTACATCCAAAAAGTTAAGCGGAGGCCTACTGAGATTGGTCCCCGGCCTCACCGATGATGAAGTCGGTCTTCTTCGAGTCGGAGAACTTGACCCAGCAGTGATCCGGGGCGACGCCGGCCACCTCGACCAGCGCCGCTTCTATCCGCTTGGCGATCTCCGCCTTCTGCTCGTCGCTGCGGCCCTCGAACCAGTTGACCTCGACGAATGGCATCGGCTGCTGGGTTAAGCCAGCGCCGGCTCGAGCTCGGCCTCGAGGCGACGCTTGGGCATCGCTCCGATCACCTTCTTGGCGATCGCCCCGTCCTTGAAGAGGATCAGGGTCGGGATCGAGAGGACCTCGTACTGCGCGGCGGTCTGCTGGTTCTCGTCGACGTTGATGCTGACGATGTGCAGATCGTCACGCTCGGTCTCCATCTCCTCGAGCACCGGGTGGACGACGCGGCAGGGGCCGCACCAGGGGGCCCAGAAGTCGACCAGCACGGGCCCGTCGGCCTCGAGGACCTCGGACTTGAAGGTGTCGTCTGTCACGTCTTGGAGCTTGCCTGTCACTGGAATCGGTCTCCTGGGGATCGAGGTTCGACGCTCAATACTTCATAAAGTATAGCGAGGTTCGGAAGAGCCGCTAGGGCTCTCTACTCCACCGCCCATAGCGTAGGCGAGGCACCCGCCAGATCGCCTCGAGCACGATCGAGCGGCTCATCTTCGAGCTGCCGGCCTGGCGATCGCGAAAGACGATCGGCACCTCGACCACGTCGAAGCCGAGCTCGATCGCCCGATAGGTCATCTCGACCTGGAAGGCGTAGCCGCGCGAGCGGACCGCGTCGAGGTCGAGCGCCTCGAGCACCTCGCGGCGGAAGCACTTGAAGCCGCCGGTCAGGTCCCGTACCTCGAGGCCGAGGACGAACTGGGCGTAGGCGCTGCCGCCGCGGCTGATCGCGCGCCGCAGGGGACCCCAGTCCGAGACGCCGCCGCCGGGCACGTAGCGCGAGCCGATCACGATGTCCGCCCGCTCCGCCGCCTCGATCAGGCGGGGCAGATAGGCCGGCTCGTGAGAAAAGTCGGAGTCCATCTCGATCACGAACCCGGCGCCGCCGGCGAGCGCCCGGCGGAAACCGGCGATGTAGGCAGGGCCGAGTCCTTCCTTGGTCGGCCGGTGCAGGAAGTGGACGGCCTCATGCTCCTCGCTGAGTCGGGCGGCGATCTCACCGGTCCCGTCGCGGGAGTTGTCGTCGACGATCAAGACCTGAGCGTCGGCGGGCAGCTTGCCGCGGGCCTCTTCGACCAGCCGCTCGATGTTGGTCGCCTCTTCATATGTGGGGAGGACGAGCCAGACTGGCCCTCGCTCGGGATTGCTTGGGGGCATTTGCCGGGGCGATGCTAGTGGCGAACCTCAGCGACAGCTAAAGAGCCCCACTCGCTCGCTAGCTTGCAGGGGTGACCAACGCCGAGATCGCCGCCGCCCTCGACGAGCTCGGAGTGCTCTACCAGCTCGACGGCGCGGTCAAATACAGGGTGCTCGCCTACAGCACCGCGGCGAAGGCGATCCGCGAAAGCCCGGTCTCGGTTGCCGACCTCGCCGCGGCCGGACGGGCGACCGAGGTTCCCGGGGTCGGCAAGACGCTGGCGGAAAAGATCGACGCGCTGATCGAGACCGGCGAGATCCCCGCTGCGGTCAAACTGAAGGCGAAGTTCCCGCCGACGCTGGTCGAGGTGACGCGGGTGCCGGGGGTGGGGGCGAAGACGGCGCGGCGGCTCTTCGACGAGCTTGGCATCGCCACCTTGGAGGACCTGAAAGCGGCGGCGGAGGGGGAGCGCATCCGCGAGCTCAAGGGGCTCGGCCCGAAGGCCGAGGAAAACGTCCTCGCCGGGCTCGAGCGGCTCGGCGACCCCGGCGAGGCCTCCGGGCGGGTGCTGCTCTCGATGGCGCGCCCGATCGCCGAGGAGTTGGCGCGGACGCTGCGCGAGCATCCCGCCGCCGACCGGGTCGAGGTGGCGGGTTCGGCGCGACGCTGGGGGGAGACCTGCAAGGACATCGACCTGATCGCGACGGCGGAGGACCCGACGGCTCTGTCAGAGCATTTCGTTGCCAGTCCGCTGATCGCCGCAGCGGGGAAACCGGGTCCCAACGGCGTGCGGGCGCAGACCCAGAACGGGATCTCGGTCGACCTGCGGATCGTCGCGCCCGAGGCCTTCGGCAACCTGCTCCAGCACTTCACCGGCTCCCAGGCGCACAACGTGCAACTGCGTGAGGAGGCGGTGAAGCGCGGTCTTTCGGTCTCCGAGCACGGGATCACCGAGGTCGAGAGCGGCAAGGTCGAGCTCTGCGCCGCCGAGGAGGGCGTCTACGAGCGACTCGGCTACGCCTACATCGTGCCCGAGCTGCGCGAGGGCCGCGGCGAGCTGAAGGCTGCGCGAGCCGGCGAACTGCCCGCGCTGGTCGAGCTGGGCGACATCCGCGGCGACCTGCACTCGCACACGATCCTCTCCGACGGTCGCAACACGCTCGAGGAGATGGCGGCTGCCGGCCGCGAGCGCGGCTACGCCTACATGGCGATTACCGACCACTCCGCCAGCCACGGCTTCGGCGATCACGTCACCAGCGAGCGGCTCTGGGAGCGAATCGCCGAGGTCGAGGCCTGGAACAAGGGCAAGCGCGGCTTCCGCCTACTCTCGGGATCGGAGATCAACATCGGCCTCGACGGCGGGCTCGACTATCCCGACGACGTGGTCGAGGCGCTCGACTGGGTCGTCGCCAGCGTCCACACCTCGTTTGCGATCTCCGAGCAGGAGATGACCGCACGGGTGCTGGCGGCGATCGAGAACCCGCTGGTCGATTGCATCGGCCACCTCACCGGCCGTCTGATCGGCCGCCGCGAGCCCTACGGGATCGACATCGAGGCCGTCGCCGAGGCGGCGGCGCGGACCGGGACGATGCTGGAGATCAACGGCAACCCGAACCGGCGCGATCTCTCCGAGCACCACGCCCGGTTGGCGGCGGAAGCGGGGGTGACGATCGTCCTCAACACCGATGCGCATGGGGTCGAGACGTTGAACAACATGGACTACGCGGTGGCAACCGCGCGGCGGGCCTGGCTCACCGCCGATCGGGTCGCGAACACGAAGAGCTGGGCCGAGTTCAAAAGGCTGCTGCGCTAGCTCTACTGCAAGGCGAAGACGACGCGGACCGTGGCGGTGACTGTGGAGTTGCCAGGTTTTACCGGGGGGCTTGGCGCAGCTGTAGTCCCCTTGCCCGCCGCTTCCAGAGGTGCCTCGCTCACTTCGGTGCCTTCTTCGATGCTGAGGACCGGGCCGAGGGTTGCTCCGGCGCTGGTGGCGAGGGCTGCGGCCTTGCCTTTTGCCTGGGCGAAGGCGGTGAGGAGGGCGTTGTTGAAGGCGGCTTCGGGGTTTCCGGCGAAGAAGTTGGGGCCGCGGGTGCCTGTTGCGCCGGCCGCTATGGCGGCGTTGACCAGTTCTCCAGCTCGGTTTGGCTCATGCAGGATGACGCCGATTCCCTCTGCGGCGCGGTAGAGGGTGCGCTTGCCCTTGGTTGTTTTCCGCACTGAGATTTCGCCGGTCGTCACGTCGCTTGGACCGATGCCCGGTGTGCTTTGAACGGTCGCGATCACCGCTCGCAGATCCACCGCGACCGCTTGCAGCGCTGCCTTCCGAGTCTTCCGTTCGACGCTCACGGAGAAGCCAAGGGAGGCGGTGTCGTTGGGGACCTTCTGAGTTGCCGTGCCGTGGACGCTGACCGTCCGTTCCGCTGCCACGGCGGTCGCAGGCAGCAGCAGTGCCAAGGCCAAGACGGCGAGCAGAGCTAGGGATCGGCGGTTCACTGAGTTCACGCTACCCGCCGAGCGCGACGCTCACTCAGGCGTGGGCGCGACGGCCGGTGCGCAGGCCCGGCGTGCGGACCAGCTGGATCGGGCGCAGGGCCGAGTTCGGAACCACGTAGAACTTGACGCCGTCGCGTTGCTCGATGGCCAGCACCGCGGCCTCGCGCGAGTGCCAGGCGAGCGAGACGAGCAGGGCGTAGCCGGCGCCGATCGCCGCCACGCCGGGGAAGAAGACGCCGAGGACTCCGGCGGCGATCGCGGTCACGGCGATCGGCCAGAGGCGACCGAACGAGATCCTGGCCGGGGTCTCCACCGGCAGCGAGGTCGCGGTCTTCGCCCGCGACAGGGTGTCGCGCAGGGCATCTGCCGCGCGCGAGGGCCGGCCGAGGTAGAAGCCGATCGCCAACGAGATCAGCCACCAGGCAGCGGCGACGATCAGCGTCCTCGTGTCGCTGTCGCGATTGGCGGCGATCGCCGCGATCGTCGCCAGCGCCGTTGCCTCGGCCCCGGTGAGCAGGACGGTTACGCGCAGCAGGTCGGTGTACGGCATCGCTACTCCGCCAGCGCCTCGAGCATCGCCAGCCAGCCAGCCGGCCCGTCGACGAGCAGGTCGGCCTCTTCGGCAAGCACGGGAGGCGCCTCGGGGGAGATCACGCCGACGCAGACGGCGCTCTTCAACTCGCCCCCATCGCGCAGTTCGCGCAGGCGGCGGAAGGCATCGAGGTCGGTGCGATCGTCGCCGGCGTAGACCGCGGCGGTGACGCCGTCGGTGGCAAGCAGTGCCGCGACCGCGGCGTCCTTGCCACCGCCGCCGACCGGGCGCAGCTCCAGAACCTTGCGGCCCCAGCGCGGTTCGAGCTTCGCCCTTCCGGCCTCGGCGGCGATCTCGTGGGCGCGGGCCTCGGCGGCGCGCTCGTCCGCCGCGCCGCGCCAATGCAGGGTCTGGATCGGGCCCTTGTCCTCCAGTCGCAGGTCGAGGGACGCCAAGCTGGCGGCGTCCAGCATGGCGACGAACTCGGCGGCGCTGCGCTCCTGCCCGGCCAGGGCCGGGTCGAGCTGGGGCCGCTCGTCCCCGGGCAACAGCAGCTCGAGGCCATGGTTGCCGGCGTAGGCGATACCGTCGACCCCGACCAGCCGCCGCGCCTCCAGCGCCTGGCGCCCCGAGATGCAACCGACGAGGCCGAAGGTCTTATCCAGCCTTGCGAGCAGCTCGCTCGCTCGCGCCGGCACCGCCGCCTGCTCGGGACGTTCGGCGATCGGCGCCAGGGTGCCGTCGACGTCGGTCAGGATCGCCGCCCTGGCGGGATCCGCGCGCAGCGGGTCCAGCAGCGAGGGCGCCCCCGCGCCTGTCTCCGATTCGAGCGACACTGCATCTAGTATCGCGGCACGATGCCCGCGGACCCGGCGCTGCCGTCCCACTCCCTTCTCAAGCTGGCCGCGATCGGCACCCTGGCGGGGGCTTTCAGCGGCCTCTTCGGCGTCGGCGGCGGCACCGTCATCGTCCCCCTGCTGATCTTCTGGTTCGGCTACGGCGAGCGGCTGGCGACCGGGACCAGCCTCGCGGCGATCGTCCTGATCGGCCTGCTCGGCGCGATCGCCCAGGGGGGCATCTACGGCAACGTCCACGTAGTCACCGCGCTTCTCCTGGCGATTCCGGCCGTCGTCGGCGTCGTGATCGGGACCGCGGTGCAGCAGCGCATCTCCCAGCGCATGGTCTCGATCCTCTTCGCGGCGCTGCTGATCGGGATCGCGATCGAGCTGGTGCTCAAATGAGCGGCGACGAGCTGCTTGCGGCCCTGATCTGCATGGCCGGCGGCTTCACCGGCGGCATCGTCGGCGTCGGCGGCGGCGTCCTCTTCGTCCCCGCGCTGACGATCATGATCGGCCTCAGCCAGGTCGAGAGCGAGTCGACCTCGCTGCTGATGATCGTCATCGTCGCCCTGATCGGCGCCTTTCGCCAGAACTCCTACGGCAACGTCAACGTCCGCAACGCGATCGTCATCGGCGTCCTCTCGCCGCTCGGGGTGCTGATCGGTGTCGGGGTTGCCAACCACGTCTCCGAGCGGGCCCTGCAGCTCTCCTTCGCCGCCCTGGCGCTCTTCATCGCCTATCGCTTGATCCGGCGGGCGATGGCGGTGCCGGCATAACCTGCTTGCCGGCGCGGCGGTGACCCATCGGTAGTCTCAAAGTGTGGATTCACTCAGCTGGGAGGGCGACATCCCGCAGCTCCGCAACCCGATTCTGGTCTGCTCGTTTCGGGGCTGGAACGACGCCGCCGCGGCTGCCTCGACGGCGCTGACCGCGGTCGAAGACGCCTTCGACGCGGAGCTGGTCGCCAGGGTCGACGCCGAGGACTACTTCGACTTCCAGGCGACCCGGCCGACGATCGTCCTCAGCGAGGGCCAGGCCCGCCGCATCGACTGGCCGCAGAACGACCTGATCGCCGTCCGGGTGCCGGGGGCAGAGCGCGACCTGGTCCTGCTCGACGGCACCGAGCCCAACCTGCGCTGGCGCACCTTCTCGGAAACGATCGCCACCGCCGCCGACGCGCTCGGAGTGGAGATGGTGATCACCCTGGGGGCGCTGATCGCCGAGGTCTCCCACACCCTGCCGGTGCCGATCACCGGCCTCGCCTCCGACCAGAAACTGGTCGAAGAGCTCGACCTGCAGCGCTCCAGCTACGAGGGGCCGACCGGGATTGTCGGCATCGTCCACGACTGCTGCCGCCAGGTCGGGATGACCTCCGCCTCGCTCTGGGCCGCGGTCCCCCACTACGTCGCCGCCGTCCCCAACCCGAAAGCCGCGCTGGCTCTGCTGCGCCGCCTGGAGGGCCTGACCGGAGTTGCCGTCGACGCCACCGACCTCGAGGAAGAAGCCGACAGCTACGAAGACCAGATCAACCGGGCGATCGCCGCCAACCCGGAGATCGAGGAGCTGGTCGACCGCATCGAGACCGAACAATCGGAGGCAACCGAAGGTCCCGAGGACATTCCGTCCGCGGACACGATCGCCCGCGATTTCCAGCAGTTCCTACGTCAGCAGGGGAATCAGTAGGGCTAGCTCTCAGCGGCCGGGCAGATCAGCCTGTAGTCGCACCAGCTGCAAGTTGTGGGTGAGGGTCGCGGCTCAAAATCCTGTCCCAGCACGCCCTCGCCGACGGCCAGCACGGTGCGCTCGACCCGCTCGGCGTCGTCGGACTTGGTCGGCGCCGCGACCTTGTCGGCGTCGAGCACGTAGTAGTAGCTGCCGGTTCCGGCCTCGAGTCCCCAGGCCTCGCGGGCGGCGAGGCGGTAGAGCGCCAGCTGCAGGTCGTTCTCGAGCTGGGCTTCGCTCTTGCGTTCGCCGGTCTTGTAATCGATCAGCTCGTAGCTGCCGTCGGGGAGGCGGTCGACGCGGCCGCGCACCTGGTGCTGACCGATCCGGATGTCGAACTTGCGCTCGAGCCAGACCGGTTCCCCCTCGGCATCGCGCTCGCGCTCCCAGTAGAGCCGCATCGCCTCGCGGGCGCGGTCGCGGAACTGCAGCTCGTCGTCGCTGGAGCCGAAGCCCGAGCGGCGCCAGCCGGACTCGAACAGCTCCATCAGCCCGGCCAGCCCGCCGTTCGTCGTCTCGTCCTCGCCGGAGTCCTTATGGAAGCGT
>DASYIY010000020.1:0-57529 GCA_035997045.1 Solirubrobacterales bacterium
ACCACTTGGGGCCGTACTCCGGGAGGTACTCCTCCTCCATCTACTTCTTCTTGGCTTTCTTGTTGAAGGCGGGGACGCCGCCGGCCTTCGCGATCACTTCACCGGCAACCGGGTCGCGACGCGCCCAGTCGATGAATTTGGTCAGCGCCGGATTTTCGACTCCCGTCGGAAGGACCAGGAAGAGGTAGCGCGAGAGCGGGTACTTGAGCGGTTCGACGCTGATCTTGTTGGCCTGGCACGGGACGCCGTTGACCTTCAGCGCCTTCTGCCCCTTGCCCTGCCAGGCAAGGCCGTCGTAGCCGATCGCGTTGGGGTCCTGCTTGACCGCGTTGACGACGAGGCCGTCCGCGGTCAACGCGTTGACGTTCGAGGATGGCAGTTCGTTGTTGAGCACCGCCTGGAGGAAGAAGTTGTAGGTCCCTCCATTGGTGTCACGGCCGACCGGGTCGATCGTCGTGTCAAGCCCCGAGCCCGGAACCTGGGCCCAGCTGGTCAGCAGCCCCCGATAGATGTCGTGGGTCTGCTGGATGCTGATGTCAGTGAGCTTGTTCTGCGGGTTGACATCGATGCAGAGCCCATCGAGGAACATCTTGATGTAGGTCGTCCCGGCGTCGCTGGGTAGCGGCGTGCGGGCCTGTCCGGCGAACTGGCTGGTGCCGTTCTGAACGTCCTTGACGCCAGCGTTACCTCCGTTGGCGGTGTAGACGAAGTGGACCTTTTTGTTGACCGTCTTCGTGTAGGTGCTGAAAAGCGCCTGCAGCACTGGCTGCGCGGCAACCGAGCCGGACCCGATCAGGGTCACGGCGCCGGCAGAAGCCGGAACGGCAAGCGCCACCAGGGCGATTACCGATATGGCAAGGGACTTGATTCTCATCTCGACTGTGCTTCCTTTCCTGCCGGGTACCGAAGTTTCTTGATTGGCTTACTCGACATGACCCTACCAGCTTCTGTACTTTATTGACCTCTTTACTAAGAAAGGCTCACCCGGCGGCCCTGGAGGCCACTCCGGCGGCCCTGAATACGGAGGTTCCATTGCTCAGAAGAAGACTCCCCACGCCCCGCGCTATCACCGCGGTAGCGCTGGCAGCGGTGCTGGCCGCGGCGGTCGCTGTGACGCCGTCGTTCGCCGGCTCGTCGATCGCCGGGTCCTTCATCACCAAGAAGGCAGCAGGTCAGATCTACGTGACCAACAAGAAAGCGTCAACGCTCTACCTGAAGAAAAAAGCCGCGAACAATACGTTCGTGACAAAAGCCGACGCGCCGCTGTCTCCGGTCGTCGGGATCGCGGCCGGCACTGCGCCCTACGGACCGAGCGGAGCGACGACAGCGGGGTACATCCCGACCGCCTTCACCTCGTTCGCGACCCCGGGCACAGCCAAGGCAGTGATCACGTTCTCCGGTAGCGCGACCTGCGTCGCGGCGAAACCGACGATCGAACTCGCCTGCCCGATCCAGATCCTGGTCGACGGCCAGACGACCGGCAAAGTCAACTTTGCCCCGGCGACAGCCACTGCGCCGGCGCCGGCCGCGCTCACCTACACGGTGATGCAGACCACGGTCCTGCAGAAGGGCGGCCACACCGTCGCGATCCAGTACGCGGGCGCGAAAAACGTGGTCTTCACTCTGAAGAATTGGAACCTGGCGGTCCAGGCCTACCCGGAACGCCCCGAAGAACTGCCGACCGAAACCACCAGCACCGCAAAAGCGGGCAAATAGCAACACCGCCCCCACTGCGCCGCGGCGCAGTGGGGGCTCGGGTGGCTTAGTGCCCGCGGAGTTGGAAACGACCGGGGCGCTGCAGGGGCTCGCCGAGGATCAGGCGGGCCCGGTAGTGGAGAGCTTCAAACGTCTGGGTGTCGAGCTCGTCGACGCTGTGCTCACGTCCTGGCTGGGTGGCGCTGGCTTCGACCGGCCCTCCTCCTGAGGGTCCTTGGCGAAGAACGCCATTCAGCCTGCCGCGCGAGACGAACGTTGTGTGGGGGGGTGGGCCGCTCACCGGATCTCCTTTCCTGCGTTTATTGACCATCTAAGTCAACATTAGCATCCCGTGTGCGGGATGGCGATCTGGGTAGGACGAATGGATGGCAAAGCTCGTCCTCGGCCCCTTGCTCCGCTACGTCTCCGAAACCGAGGCGACGGTCTGGGTCGAGACCAGTGAGTCCTGTGAGGTCGGCATCCTCGGCCGCCACGAGCCGACCTTTTCGGTCGCGGGGCGCCACTACGCGCTGGTCCGGATCGAAGGCCTCGAGCCGGGCGGCTTCTACGAGTACGAGGTCGACCTCGACGGCGAGCGCCGCTGGCCGGAACCCGACCGCGACCTCCCGCCGAGCGCGATCCGCACCTTCTCCCCCGGCAAGGCGCTCGACATCTGCTTCGGCTCCTGCCGGGTGGCGGTACCGCACGAGCCGCCCTACACCCAGACCAAAGACGAAGACCCAGATGGCTTCGAGCTGGACGCCCTGCACGTGCTGGCGACCCAGATGGCCCGTCAGGAGCGCAGCGAGTGGCCGGAGCTGCTCTTCCTGATCGGCGACCAGATCTACGTCGACGAGGGCTCACCGCGGACCCGGGAGAAGATCCGCGCCCGCCGTGACGTCAGCCAACCGCCCGGCGAGGAGGTGGTCGACTTCGAGGAGTACAGCTGGCTCTACGAAGAGAGCTGGAGCGACCCGATGATTCGCTGGCTCTTCTCGACCGTCTCGATCTCGATGGCCTGGGACGACCACGACATGAGCGACGACTGGAACATCTCGCGCTCCTGGCACGAGGAGATGGACCGCAAGCCGTGGTGGCAGGAGCGCGCCGTCGATGGAATCGCCAGCTACTGGATCTACCAGCACCTCGGCAACCTCTCCCCGCGCGCACTCGACGACAACGAGCTTTACGGAAAAGTGAGGGGAAATCGGGATGCCACCGGCATCATGCGTGGCTGGGCCAAGGAGATCGACACCACGGCGGCGGGCACGCGGTGGAGCTTTTGCCGCGACGTCGGCGGAGTGCGGACGATCTTCATGGACGCGCGGGCCGCCCGGGTGCTCACCAGGGAGCGCCGCTCGATGTTCGACGACCAGGTCTGGGACTGGATCGTCGACCACGCCAGTGGAGACTTCGACCACCTCATCCTCGCCACCACCGTCCCCTACCTCCTCTCCCCCGGCTTCCACTACCTCGAGGCCTGGAACGAGCGACTGTGCGACGGCGCCTGGGGTGACCTGGTCGGGCGCGGCAGCGAGCAGTTGCGCCGCGCCGTCGACTTCGACCACTGGGCGGCCTTCCAGTTCTCCTTCCAGCGGCTGCGCGAGCTGCTCGAAGAGGTCGGCTCCGGCCGCCGCGGCAAGCCGCCGGCCTCGATCGTCCTGCTCTCGGGCGACGTCCACCACGCCTACCTCTGCGACATCGCCTTCAAACCCGACGCCGAGATCAAGAGCGCCGTCTACCAGGCGGTCTGCTCGCCCTACCGCAACCCGCTCGAGGCGCGCGAGCGCAGGGTCGTGCGCAGCGGCTTCTCCCCCGCCTTCGCCAAAGTCGCTCGCGGGCTCGCTCACCTCGCGGGCGCCCCCGACCCTGGCATCCGCTGGCGAGCGCTCGAGGGCCCGTACTTCGACAACCAGGTCGGCACCCTTCACCTCGACGGCCGGACCGCGACCGCGCGACTCGACAAGACCGTCGCCAGCGAGGAAGATGAGCGAAAGCTCGAGAAGACGTTCGAGCGTCGTCTGGTCTAGCGGCGGTTGGGGCGGGGCGCCACCCGGCAAAGCGCACCCCGCCCCTCGCCTCTTCAGACGGCTGCAGATACCTCTGCGTCACCGCCATCCTGATTGCCACGGGGAGTCGAGGCCCCGTGGCCGTCGGATGACGCGACATCACCGTTGAAGCTCTTTATCTGGCCCGGGCGCAGGTAGACGATCTGGCCCTGGCGCAACTCCAGCTTCTGCAGTTCGGCACGGGTCAGCTGCGCCCAGACCTCGGTGCCGTCGCCGAGCACGAACTCGACCCGGATCTCGAAGCCGAGGGCGACGATGCGCTGCACCATCGCCTCCTCGGCGCCCTCGTCACGGTCGAGCGCGACGGACATGTCGTGCGGCCGCACGTAGCTCTCGCCGAGCCGGTTGACCTCGCCGACGAAGCTCATCACGAACTCGGTCGCGGGCTGCTCGTAGAGCTCATTTGCTGTGCCGGACTGTTCGACCCGGCCCTCGTTCATCACCACCAGCTGACCGGCGACGTCCATCGCCTCCTCCTGGTCGTGGGTGACGAAGATCGTCGTCACGTGCATCTCGTCGTGGAGATTGCGCAGCCAGGCGCGCAGGTCCTTTCGCACCTTGGCGTCGAGTGCCCCGAACGGCTCGTCGAGCAGCAGCACCTGCGGCTGAACGGCAAGCGCCCGGGCCAAAGCCATGCGCTGGCGCTGGCCACCGGATAGCTGGGACGGGTAGCGACCCGCCAGCCCGTCGAGCTGGACCAGGCGCAGCAGCTCGTGCACCCGCTCCTCGACCTGCGGCTTCTTCCACTTGCGGATCTTCAACCCGAAGCCGACGTTCTCGTAGACGGTCATGTGCTTGAAGGCGGCGTAGTGCTGGAAGACGAAACCCACCTCGCGCTTTTGCACCGGCTTACTGGAGACGTCCTCGTCGTCAATCACGACACGGCCGCCGTCGAGCGTCTCGAGCCCGGCGATTGCCCGCAGCAGGGTCGACTTGCCGCTGCCGCTCGGACCAAGCAGGGCGGTCAGCGATCCATCCGGGACCTGGATCGATACGTCTTGAAGCGCCTGAAAGTCACCGAAGCGCTTCGATGCTCCCTCGACTGTGATTCCCATCAGGCGTCCTCCTTTCTCTTGAGCAGGTTCATTGCCAGAAGGGTGGAGAGGGCCAGGATTGCGAGCACGATCGAGGCGCCGTAGGCACCTGGCAGGTTGAAGTTCTCGAACTGCTTCTCGACGAAGAGGGGCAGCGTCTGCGTCTGCCCCGATATCGAGCCGGAGACGATCGTTACCGCGCCGAACTCGCCGAGCACGCGTGCGGTGGTCAGCACGACCCCGTAGGCGACACCCCAGCGGATCGCCGGCAGGGTGATGCGCCAGAAGGTCTGCCAGGCGTTGGCGCCGAGGGTCGAGGCCGCCTGCTCCTGATCGGTGCCAATCTCCTGCAGCACCGGCACCGTCTCGCGGACCACGAAGGGCAGCGAGACGAAGACGCAAGCGAGGACGATTCCCGGCACTGAGAAGAGCACCTTGATCCCGGCTTCGGCGAGCGTCGGGCCAAGCCAGCCATCGGTCCCGTAGAGGAGGAAAAGGGAAAGGCCGATCACGATCGGTGAGATCGCGAAGGGGAGGTTGATGATCGCGTCGATCACCGCATTCCCCTTCCATTTGTGGCGAACCAGGAGCAGCGCACAGCCGATCCCGAAGACCGTGTTGAGCGGAACCGCGATCGCAACCGTAAGCAGGGTCAGCTTCAGCGCGTGCAGGCCGTCGGGCGAGGTAATCGCTTCGATCGGCGGCGCCAGCCCGTGCTCGAAGGTCTTGTAGAAGATCATCACCAGCGGCGCCAGCAGGAGCAGCGTCAGATAGCCGAGCCCGAGCACCCGGAGCCCCCAGCGGCTGGTGCTGGAATTAGTGGTCCTCATCGGGGTCCTTCTTCACGGTGAAGTCCTCGCCGCTCATCGGCATCACGGTCAGACCGCCGCCGCTGCTTCTTTCGTGGCGGCTACCCCAGCGCTGGATCAGGGTCACCGCCGCCAGCAGCAGCAGCGAAGCGGCGAGGAGGACAACGGAGACCGCGGAGGCGCCGACGTTGTTGCCGGACTCGATCTGCTGACGGATGAAGATCGAGGAGACCATGGTCTGCGGCAGCCCGCCGGCGAAGAGCAGGACCGAGCCGAACTCACCAAGCGCGCGGGCGAAAGCGAGCGCGACGCCGGCGGCGAGACCGGGCAGCAGATTGGGGAAGATGATGCGGCGGAAGATCGTGAAGCCACCGGCTCCAAGCGACGCAGCTGCCGCCTCCATCTCGCGGTCCATCTCAAGCAGCAGCGGCTGCACCGCCCTGACGACGAAGGGCAGGGTGACAAAGAGGAGGGCGACTACCACTGCGACCCGGGTTGCGGCGAGATGGATGCCGACCGGGCTGTCGTTGCCGTAGAGCGCCAGCAGGGTGAGACTGGCGACGATCGTCGGCAGGGCAAACGGCAAGTCGATCACCGCATTGACAGCTGCCTTGCCGGGGAATTCATCGCGGACGAGGATCCAGGCGATGATCGTGCCGAAGATCGCGTTGATCACGACCACGATCAGCGAGCAGATCACGGTCAGCTTCAGTGACGAAACCGCGAGCGGCGAGGTGACCGCTTCCCAGAAGGTGCCGATCCCGCCTTCCAGCGACTGGCTGACGACCGCGGCTAGCGGCAACAGGACGATCAGGCTCAGATAGAGCACGACCGTCCCCCGGCCGAGGCCGGCGCCGACCCCGGGCAGGCGGAAGCCCGCCCGGGGTGCTGAGGCTGTTGCCGAGTGCGCCTCCATCGCTCAGCCCGAGGTGGACACTCCGAGTTCGCTCTCGATCTTCGCCACCGAACCGGCTTCGGAGTCAAAGAATTCTTCGTTGACTTTGCTCCAGCCGCCGAACTGGCTGATCTTGAACAGGTCCTTTGGAGTCGGGAACTGTTTCGCGTCGACCAGCTTCGGGTTGACCGGGCGGTAGCCGCTTTCGGCCCAGATTTCCTGGCCTTCGTTCGACCAGAGGAACTTGAGGAAATCTTCCGCGGCGGGCTCCGGAGCGCTTTCGGTGACCGCGATCGGGGTTTCGATCTGGATCGTCGAGGAAGGGACGATGTATTCGACTTCTTCGCCTTCCTTTTCGGCCTTGATCGCCTCGTTCTCGTAGCTGAGCAGCACGTCGCCCTCGCCCTGGGTGAAGGCGGCAAGTGCATCGCCGCCGCTGCCCGGCTGCGCCTTGGTCTTTTCGAGCAACGTCTTGACCGCTTCCAGCGCCTGTTCGGGCGACTTGCCCTCGTTGATCGCGGTGCCGTAGACGGCCATGATGTTCCAGCGGGCGGAGCCGGAGCTGAATGGGTTCGGGGTGACGATGCCGACGTCTTTGGTCTGCAGGTCGTCGAAGGAATGAATCCCCTTCGGGTTGCCCTTGCGGACCACCAAGACGACGACGGAGTCCGTTGCGATGCCGCCGTAAGGCTGTTTTTCCCAGTCTTTGGAGACGAGTTCTCCTTCTTCCACCAGGCGTTCGATGTCGCCGGCCTGGGAGAAGTGGACAACGGAAGCCGGCTGGCCGGCGACGACCGCGCGGCTCTGGTCGCCGGAGGCGCCGAACGAGTTGCTGAAGCTGATGCCCTTGCCCGCGGAGGTCTTTTCGAATGCCGGCTCCAGGTCTTCCTGGTAGACGGATTCGGGAGTGGAGTAGCCGACCACGTCGAGCTTGCCCCCGCCCGATGAGCTCGAGCTCGAGCCAGAGCTACTGCCACAACCAGCGACGAGCACTGCGATCAGCAGCGCGAAAAGAGCGGCCACGGGGGCCGCGTTAACGCCTCGCCGCCGGGTTACTTTGCGAGCGTTCCGCATAAACGGATTCCTTCCTATGTTGACTAACTTGCTTTTTTGACTGACTTACTTCTAAAAGTGAGCCCGGCAAGGTAGCACATTGTCGATCCGAAAAGTCGAAAAGCCTCCCCGGGACCTGCGGTCGCACTTCCTTCCGCTATCCGGCAACAACTACGACCGCACGGGATCTAAGCCAGCGATGCCGTGACGCGGGCCTCGTCGCTCGGCCCGGGGCGCAGAATCAGGACCTCGGCCGGAGCCTTGTCGAGCAGCCAGACCAGGTCGTCGCCGGAGAAGCCGGCTGCCCCGGTCGCGGTCGCCGAGACGACAACGCGGTCGAAGGTCTCGCGCTCGAGCAGCCGGGCCAAAGCATGGCGGGAGGTGCGCCCGCGCTCGATCCGCGAGTCGACCGGCACCCCCTGCGCGACGGCCCGCTGCTCGATCGCCTCCAGCATCGGCATCGCCTTCGCCGCCTCGGCGGGGATCGCGCAATCCAGCGGCAGCTGCTTGGGGACCGCCGCCAGGTAGGCCGGCATCAGCGTCCCGCCCTCGGCACGCGCCAAGCGCAACGCCGCGTCCACCGCTCGCCGCGAGATCTCGGTGCCGGTGAAGGGCAACAGGATGCGGCGCACGTCTTCGGGTCGCTCCGAGCGCTTGCCCTGCCAGCGCGAGCTGGCGATCAGGTAGCCGCCGAAGAGGCCGAGCAGAAGGGCAAAGCCGACGAGGAAGTGCTCGATCACGACTCGCCGTCCTTGAGGCCGCGGTGGGCGACGATCCGCACGTCGACGCCGGGCGGAGTCGCCCGCATCAGCTTCTGCGGCAAGGGGGTCCGCAACCGGGCGAGGCCCCTCGCCGGCAGCGACTCGCCGACCATGATGTAGGTGGAGCCACGCTCGCGCACGACCCGCGCCACCGCCGCGACAACGTCGTCGTGCTCCTCGATCAGCAGGGTCGCGCCGAGCACCGAGGCGAGCCGGCGCAGCGCCGTCACTTGGCGCTCGACCTCGCCCTCGATCGGTTTGCCGGGCGACTTGACCCAGAGCAGATCGAGGTCGGTGCCGAGCCGCTGCGCCGAGCGCCAGGCGCGGCGGACGAGCCGCTGGGAGCTTGGTTGGGGACGGATCAGGGCGAGCAGGCGCTCCCCCACCGCCTTCGGAACCTCCTCGGCGACTCGCTCCTCGCGGGTCCCGACCTGCTCCGCCTGATGCAGGGTCAGCCGCTTGGTCTCGACGTCCTCGGCCACCTGGCGCAGGCTGACCTCGCGCAGCGCTGCAAGGTTCTCGATCCGGAAGAAGTTGTTGAGGGCAGCGTCGATGTTCTCGCCCGGATAGATCTTGCCGGCGCGCAGGCGCGCGATCAGGGCCTCCGGGGTGAGGTCGATCAGGACGATCTCGTCGGCCGTGCCGAGAACCGAGTCCGGCACGGTCTCACGCACGGTGACCCCGGTCAGCTCGGCGACCCGGTCGTTGAGCGACTCCAGGTGCTGGACGTTGACCGTGGAGAAGACGTCGATCCCGGCCGCGAGCACGTCGGCGATGTCCTCGTAGCGCTTGCCGTGCTCGAGCCCGGGCGGGTTGGAGTGAGCGAGCTCGTCGATCAGCGCCAGATCGGGCTTGCGGGCGAGCAGCGCCGGCAGGTCCATCTCCTCGACCATGACATCGCGGTAGCGGACGCTGCGACGCGGCACCACCTCGAGCCCCCCGGCCTGCTCGGTCGTCTCCTGGCGCTTGTGCGGCTCCAGGTAGCCGATCGCCACGTCGCGGCCGCCGTCGGCCTCGGCGTGGCCCTCCTGCAACATCCGGTAGGTCTTGCCCACTCCGGCTGCCATGCCAAGAAAGATCTTGTAGTGGCCGCGGGTCATTGCCGCGCCTGCGCTCAGGCTCCCAGCAGGTTATGGACGATCAGGTCGATCAGCTTGATCCCGATGAAGGGGGCGATCAGACCACCGAGCCCGTAGATCAGCATGTTGCGGCGCAGCAAGCCGGTGGCGCCGATCGGCCGGTAGCGGACGCCGCGCAGAGAGAGCGGGATCAGCAGCGGGATGATCAGCGCGTTGAAGATCACCGCAGAGAGGATCGCCGATTGCGGGGTTCCCAGCGACATCACGTTGAGCGCATTGAGCGGGCCGTCGTGGCCGGCGAGCGCGTAGGTGGTCGCAAACATCGCCGGCAGGATCGCGAAGTACTTGGCGACATCGTTGGCGATCGAGAAGGTGGTCAGGGCGCCGCGGGTGATCAGCAACTGCTTGCCGACCTCGACGATCTCGATCAGCTTCGTCGGATTGGAGTCGAGATCGACCATGTTGCCCGCCTCGCGCGCTGCCTGGGTGCCGGTATTCATCGCCACGCCGACATCGGCCTGGGCCAAGGCTGGTGCGTCGTTGGTGCCGTCCCCGGTCATCGCGATCAGGCGGCCGTCGGCCTGCTGCTCCTTGATCAATTCCAGCTTGCGCTCTGGGGTCGCTTCGGCGAGGAAGTCATCGACGCCGGCCTCCTCGGCGATCTTGGCAGCGGTCAGCTTGTTGTCGCCGGTGACCATGATCGTGCGGATGCCCATCGCTCGCAGCTGGTCGAAGCGAACGTTCATCCCCTCCTTGATCACGTCCTTGAGGTAGACCACTCCTAGCACGCGCTCGTTGCGGGCGACCGCGAGCGGGGTGCCACCCTCGCGGCCGATCCGGTCGAGCTCCGCCCGAAGCTCAGCCGGGGCGCGGCCGCCCTCGGCGCTGACCCAATCTTCGATCGCATCGCCGGCGCCCTTGCGCAAGCGAGTGCCATTGTAGTCGACACCGCTCATCCGGGTCTGCGCAGTGAAGGGGACGAACTCGGGCTCGTGGCCGGCGAAGGTGTGCTCGCGGATGCCGAAACTCTTGGCGAGGACGACGATCGAGCGGCCCTCCGGGGTCTCGTCGGAAAGCGAGGACATCTGCGCCGCCTCGGCCAGCTCCTCGACCTCGACCCCCGGCATCGGCATGAACTCGACTGCCTCGCGGTTGCCGAGGGTGATCGTGCCGGTCTTGTCGAGCAGCAGCACGTCGCAGTCGCCGGAGGCCTCGACCGCGCGGCCGGAGAGGGCGAGCACGTTGCGGCGGACGAGGCGGTCCATGCCGGCGATTCCGATCGCCGAGAGCAAGGCGCCGATCGTCGTCGGGATCAGGGCGACGAGAAGGGCGATCAGGGTCGTCTCGGAGAGTTCGGTACCGGCAAAGAGGGCGAAGGGGCGCAGCGAGACGACCACAACGACGAAGATCAGGGTCAGGGCAGCCAAGAGAATCCCGAGGGCGATCTCATTCGGGGTCTTGCGCCGCTCGGCGCCCTCGACCAGGGCGATCATGCGGTCGAGGAACGATTTGCCCGGTTCCTGGGTGATCTCGACCACGATCCGGTCAGAGAGCACCTTGGTGCCGCCGGTGACGGCGCTGCGATCGCCGCCGGCCTCGCGGATCACCGGCGCCGACTCGCCTGTGATCGCCGACTCGTCGACCGAGGCGATGCCCTCGATCACCGTTCCGTCGCCGGGAACCGGCTCCCCCGCCTCGACCACGACGACATCGCCGCGGACCAGCTCGGAGGCCGGCTTCTCGCCGCCATCGCGCAGACGGGCCATGGTCTCGGTTCGCATCGCCCGCAGGCTGGCGGCCTGGGCGCGACCGCGGCCCTCGGCCAGGGCCTCGGCGAGATTGGCGAAGACGACCGTCAGCCAGAGCCAGACAGTGACGCTGAAGGTGAACCATGAAGGCTCGTGGCCACCGCCGAGTGGACTGCCACCGAAGACCTGGATCAGCCAGGCAACGGTCGTGATCAGGGCACCGATCTCGACCACAAATATGACCGGATTGCGGGCCTGCACCTTCGGGTCGAGCTTGACGAAAGACTCGAGCAGGGCCGGACGGAGGATCTCAGGATCGAAAAGCGAGCGGGCCTGGGTTTCGGTGGTCATTTCAGCGGTGCTTCCTTGTCGAGGGCGATGTTGAGCTCGAGGACGTTGACTCCGGGCTCGCCGAACAAGCCAAGCGAGCGTCCGTCCGTGCTGGCGGAGATCAGGTCTTCGACCTGGGATAGCGACAGCCGGCGGACCGCGGCTATGCGATGCGCCTGGACCAGCGCATTGGCTTCGGAGATATGGGGATCGACTCCGGAGGCCGATTGGGTCACCGCGTCGACCGGCACCCGATCCTTGCTCAAGCCTTTGTCGTACGGCTTCTCGAGGGCGACGTAGGAGGCGAGGTTTTCGCGAACTTCTTCGCGCGCTTCGGCGCTGTTCGGGCCAGCGTTGCCGAAGTAGGTGACGTTTCCCGAGTAACCGGTCGCCGAGGGGCGGGGCTGGAAGTAGCCCTTGTCGGGCGCGAGGATTTCTTCTTCTTCTTCGTCGTCGTCGAACTTGGGCTTGCCGTTCTTGCCAAGCACAGGGTGCGAAAAAGGCTGTCCGATCAGGCTCGAGCCGACGACCCTGCCGTTGACGCTGAGCTTTGAGCCATTGGCCTTGCCCGGGAAGAGCACCTGGGAGATGCCGGTTATCGCCAGCGGGTAGACCAGGCCAAGGAAGACGGTCAGCACGATCACCGCGAGCAGCGAGGTGATGAGGTCCTTGCGCATCTAGAACAACCTCGTGGTCAGGCTCTGGACGATCGGCCCGAGCAGGATGGCGGGAAAGAAGGTGAGGGCACCGACCAGGATCACGACGCCGACAAGGAGGAAGACAAAGGTCGGGTTGTCGGTGCGCATCGTCCCCAGGCCCGCCGGCGAGACCTTCTTGCCGGCAAGGGAGCCGGCGACTGCGAGGACGAAGAGGATCGGCAGAAAGCGGGCGCCGACCATCACCGCGCCGCCGAGCAGGTCGGCGAAGCTGATCCCATAGGCACCGGCGTTACCCGGCGCGTCGGGCTGGATGAAGCCGGTGTAGCCGGCGAGGGCAGAGCCATTGTTGTTGGCCTGCGAGAGGTAGGCGTAGAGGGTCTCGGAGAAGCCCTGCGGGTTGACGCCGTAAAGCGAGCGCGTCCCCAACCTGGTCGCCGAGGCGAGCCCGGAAGCAAGCAGGGTGAACAGCGGCGTCACCAGCACCCCGAGGGCAACCAGCTTGATCTCCCTCGCCCCGATCTTCTTGCCCAGGTACTCCGGAGTGCGGCCGACCATCAGGCCGCCGATGAAGACGGCGAGGATGACGTAGAGCAGCATCGAGTACAGGCCCGCGCCGACGCCGCCGAAGATCACCTCGCTGAAGCCAAGGTTGGCGAACGGCACGGCCTGCCCAAGCCCAGTCAGCGACTCGAGGGCAGCGTTGACGGCGCCGCAGGAGGTGACCGTGGTCACCGCCGTCCACAGCGAGGACTCGGCGATGCCGAAGCGCTGCTCCTTGCCGGTGAGGTTGCCACCGGTGGAGCCGTCGAAGGCGTGGGTGTGCAGGCCTGCCAAGTGCTGGGCCGGGGTGCCATGCTGCTCGGCGATGTAGGCGACGACCACGCCGCCGACGAAGAGGGCGAACATCGCCGAAAAGATCGCCCAGCCCTGGCGCTGGCTGCCGACCATGCGCCCGTAGGTGTAGGTGAGGGCGGCGGGGATGACCAGGATCAGCAGCAACTCGAAAAAGTTGGTCAGGCCGCTGGGGTTCTCGAAGGGGAAGGCCGAGTTGACGTTGAAGAAGCCGCCGCCGTTGGTGCCGAGCTCCTTGATCGCCTCCTGCGAAGCGACCGGTCCCTGGCCGAGGGTCTGGCTGGCGCCGGTGAGGGTGTGGACCACGGTGGCGTGGCTGAGGTTCTGAATCACCCCCTGGGAGACGAGGAAGAGGGCGCCGACGATCGAGATCGGCACCAAGATGTAGAGGAGGATGCGGACCAGGTCCTGCCAGAAGTTGCCGATCGCCCGCCCGCTGCGGGCGGCGATGCCGCGGATCAGGGCAACGACCACCGCGATCCCGACCGCCGCCGAGACGAAGTTCTGCACCGCCAGGCCCGCCATCTGGGAGAAGTAGGAGAGCGTCGTTTCGCCTCCGTAGTACTGCCAGTTGGTATTGGTGATGAATGAGGACGTCGTGTTGAAGCTGAGGTCCCAGGGGCCGGACTTGAAGCCTTCGGGGTTGAACGGGTGGATGCCCTGGGTGCGCAGGATCAGGTAGAGGGCGACCCAGAACAGAAACGAGAAGACGATCAGGCTGCGGGCATAGCCCTTCCAGTCCTGCCCCTCATCGGGCCGCACGCGCAACGCCTTGTAGGCGATGCGCTCGATCGGCCCGACGACGGGAGACAGGAAGACCCTCTGGTTGGTGAAGAGCCGCGCCATATAGATGCCGACCGGCTTGACCAACGCCACCACGACGGCGATGAAGACCGCGATCTGCACCCAGCCCTGGAACATCTAGAGCTTCTCCCCGCGCAGCAGGGCGTAGACCAGGTAGACGCAGACCAGGGCCGAGACGATCAGGCCGAAGAGGTCGGCACCGCCGAGCGTGGCCAGGGGCAGCGCGCTCATATCACTGGATTCGCGCCCAAATCGACCCGGATCGAATTCCCGGAAGTCACCGTGTCGATTTGGGCGCTCATATCCGGTCGATCAGGTCGATCGCCCAGTAAAGGAGGGCGAAGAGCCCGACGGCGATCGCTATCGCGAAAACGTCGGCGGCCGGACTACCGCCCCCGGGAAAGATGTCGGCGAGAAAGGACAAGACCCACCGATAGTGCGCCGAACCCCATCAAGCCCGCATGAACAAAGGGGCCCGCCGCATACAGATTTCATAAAGATCGCGAGCGGTCGCAGTTTCCGCCGTTATACGGAGCGAAGTGCGACCTCATAAAGGTCGACGGCCGATCTTTGGGCTGCGGTCGCAGTTTCCGCCGCTATACGGCGCTAACTGCGACCGCACGCCCGCGGTTCAGGCGGCGAATCTGTAGCCGACGCCTGGGTCTGTGCGGATGTAGCGCGGGCCGTCCGGGGGCTCGATCTTGCCTCGCAGGTTGGCTACGTGGGCGCGCAGGACCTGCATCTCGTCGGCGTACTCGATCCCCCAGACCTCGACCAGCAGGGTGCGGTGGGTCATCAGCCGGCCCCGGTTCTGGGCCAGCGCCCGCAGCAGCTCGAACTCGGTCGGGGTCAGGTGGACGAGCTCGCCATCGCGCCGCACCGCCCGCGCCGCGAGGTCGATCTCGAGGCCCTCGGCGACGATCGTCGGCTCCAAGGCCTCGGGCCTCGCCCGCCGCAGCACGGCCTCCAGCCGGGCGACCAGCTCCGGCGGACCGAAGGGCTTGGTCACGTAGTCGTCGGCGCCCGCCGCCAATGCCCGCACCTTCGCCTCCTCCTCCCCCACCGCCGAGAGCACGATGATCGGCATCTCGCTCCACTCGCGCAGCCGTTCGGTCACCTCGACGCCGTCGATGTCGGGCAGCATCAGGTCGACGATCGCCGCCGCGGGGGGTTTCACGGCGGCGAGGTCAAGCGCCTCCTCGCCGCTTGCTGCAGGCACCGCCTCGTAGCCGGCGTCGCGGAGGATCACCTTCAGCGCCCGCAGGATCTGGGCCTCGTCATCGCAGACGAGCACCCGCGCCTCGCCGCTCACGCGACGGCCTCGGGATCCCGGTACGGGATCGAGACGACGAAGCTACTGCCTTGCCCGGGCAGCGATTCGACCGCGATCTCACCGCCGTTGGCCTCGACAAAGCCCTTGGCGATCGCCAGCCCCAGCCCGGTCCCACTCTGAGCGCCATTGGCGGTGCCGCGATGGAAGGGCTCGAAGATCCGCTGCCACTCGCTTTCCGGGATGCCGGGACCCTGGTCGACCACTCGCAACGTGATCTTGCCACCGACCGGCCTCGACTTGACCAGCACCGGCCGGCCGCCGCCGTGGTGGATCGCGTTCTCGATCAGGTTGGCGAAGGCCCGCTCGAGCTGGGCGGCGTCGGCCTCGACGATCGGCAGCTCGCGGTCGACCGTCAGCCGAACCAGCGCCGGTTGCGTCGTCGCTTCGCGGGCGGCGTCGAGCACCTCGGCGAGGTCGATCGCCTCCCGGTGTGGCTCCGCCTTGCCGGCTTCCAGCCGCGACATGTCGATCAGGTTCTCGACCAGGCGCGAGAGCCGCTCTCCCTCGCCGACCACCGCCTCGCTCAGCTCCGCCCGCTCCTCGGCGGTCGGCGACGCCGAGCCGAGCGCCGCGCCGCTGGCGATCATCGAGGTCAGCGGCGTGCGCAGGTCGTGGGAGATCGAGCGCAGCAGCGCCGTCTTCAACTCGTCGCTGCGGCGCAGCGCCTCGGCCTCGACCATCTCGGACTGCATCCGGTCGCGCTCCTCCGACAGCTTCGCCAGCTCGTCCAGCGCCCGGTCGGCCTGCTCTCGCCGCCGCTCGGCCTCGACCGTCTGCGCCCGCGCCAGCCCGGCAACGCTGCTGCTGACCGCGGCGACGATCATGAAGGTCGCCAGCGCGACCCAGTTCTCTTCGTCGGCGATCGCGAAGCGGTGCAGTGGCGGGATCTGGAAGAAGTTGAAAGCGAGGGCGCTCGCCACCGACGCGAGCAGGCCCAGTCGCAGCCCCCAGACGATCGAGATCAGCAGGATCCCCGGCAGGTAAACGACTCCGAGCGAAACCACCGGCGCAACCGACTTCAGGGGATAGACGATCAGCGTTCCGGCCACCACCGCGGCAAGGGTCGCCAGGAGCCCGAGCCCGCTCGCCGGCGGTTCTCCGCTCAGCTCCAGCGGAAATCGGCGTCGAGACATGCCGTCAGGTTAAGGCGCGGATCAGCCAGGGCTGATGCCGCCGCCGGTGGACGGCGGCGAGGCGGGAGCCTGCGGGGTCGGCGCTGCTTCGGGCGCTGCTTCCGGGGCGGGTTCGGCTTCCGGCGCCCCTTCCTTGTTTTCGCCCTTGCCCTTCGACGGTTCTTCCGTCGTTTCTTCTTCTTCGTATTCGTTGTATTCGTATTCGCTCGAGGACGAGCCGGAGGAGCCCGAGGTATGGCCACTATCGAGACCGGAGAGTTCGGGCAAACTCGATGGTTCGGGGAATTCGGGGCAGTTGCCGGCCGCTGCCGATTCCATGAAGGAGCGCCAGATCGGCCCGGCCGTCGGCCCGCCGAAGCCGGTCTCTTCGCGCGACTGCGGGTGACCGACCCAGACAGCGGTCGAGTAGAGCGGCGTGTAGCCGACAAACCAGGCGTCGGAGAGATCCTCCGAGGTGCCGGTCTTGCCGGCCTCGGCACCGCAGCCCATGTAGGTGTAGCCGGCACCGGTGCCCTGGGTAATCACGCCCTCGAGGATCTTGGTCACGTCGTAGGCCTGGCCCTCGGTCAGCACCCGTTCGCCTTCGTCGGTGCCGGTTTCGTCGACCTTGCCGCCGGGGAATTCGACCCGGCTGATCGCGGTCGGGTCGTGGTGGATGCCGCCGCTGGCGAGGGTCGCGTAGCCGTCGGCCTGTTCGAGCGGCGTGACCCCTTCCCGCAGACCGCCGATCGCCTCCGCCGGCACCGATTCCAGGTTCGCTTCGATGCCCATTTCGTGCGCGGTCTGGGTCACGTTTTCGGGGCCGACGTCGAGGTCGAGCTGGGCGAAGATCACGTTGACCGAGTTCCAGGTCGCTTCGTCGAGCGACATCGTGCCCCCGCCTTCCTCGGCGTTGTTGACGGTCCAGGTGCCGCCGCCGGGCAGGTCGAGCGTTATCGGCGAGGTGCCGTTGTAATAGGTGCTGGCGGGGTCGATGCCCTGCTTGATCGCCGTGGTCAGCACGTAGGTCTTAAACGAGGAGCCGGGCTGACGGTGCGCCTGCCAGGCGTAGTTGAATTCGCTTTCGCTTTCGTAGCCTTCGGTCGAGGCGAGGGCAACGATCTCCCCGTTGGACGGGTCGATCGAGGCAAGACCGGCCGCCGGGCCGCCTTCGGGGTAGCAGACGCTGCACGAGTCGACCGCTTCCTGCGCCCGTTCCTGCAGTTCGGGGTCGATCGTCGTGTAGGCCTTGAGCCCGCCGGTGCGCACGGTGTTGATCCCGTACTTGTCGATCAGCTCCTGCTGGACCAGGTCGAAGAGGAAGGGGTCGCGGATGATCCGGTACTTGTGGCCGGGACTGAGGCCGAGGCCGCTGTGGATCGCTTCGCGGTATTCGTCTCCCGTGATGTAGTCCTGGTCGTGCATCGCCGTCAGCACCTCGTCGCGGCGCTGCAGCGCCGCGTGCGGATCGAGGAAGGGGTTGTATTCGGAGGGCGCCTGGGGCAGGCCGGCGATCAGCGCCGACTCGGTCAGGTTGAGTTCTTTGGCCGGCTTGCCGAAGTAGGTCTGCGCCGCCGCCTCGGCCCCGACCGCGGTCTCCCCTTCGACCGTCCCGTAGGGCGCCGTGTTCAGGTAGGCGGTGAGGATCCATTCCTTCGAGTGGGCTTCCTCCTCCTCGTAGGCGAGGTGCGCTTCGATCAGCTTTCGTTCCAGCGTCTCTTCCGGGTTCTGGATGTAGAGGTTGCGGACCAGCTGTTGGGTGATCGTCGAGGCGCCCTGGACCGGCTTGCCCCCGGCGAGCAGGTCCTTCCAGGCGGCGCGGGCGATCCCGTTCGGATCGAGCGCGCCGTGATTGAAGTAGTTCTTGTCCTCGATCGCGACCGTCGCGTCGCGGAGGCTCTGCGGCAGCGCGCTCGAGGAGACCGGCTGGCGGATGTTTTCGGCGTGGATGAAGCCAATCAGGCTGCCGTCGGCGGCGTAGATCGCCGAGGAGCGGCCCTTCTGCACCGGTTTGAGGCTGGAGAGCGGCGGCGCCGACTCGTAGACGTTGACCGCCCAGCTGCCGGCCACCGCGGCCGCGATCAAGCCCATGGCGAGAAGGATCCCGAGGGGGACCGTGATCTTCTTCCACTTCGAGGTATGCGACCTGCGTCTCCGCTGCCGCGTGCGGCGTGCCATTCGGCTGCAAATTGTAGGGAGGCCGGTAGCCTTGGTCGCCGATGACGACCTTCTTGCACACCTGCTACCGAATTGGCGACATCGACCGCTCGGTCGCCTTCTACGAAAAGATCGGCTTCGAAGAGTCCGGCCGGATGCCGATCGGCGACGAGGCGATCAACGTCTTCATGAACCTGCCGGGCGAGAGCCCGATCCTCGAGCTGACCTACAACCACGGCGTCACGGGCTACGAGCACGGCACCGGCTACAACCACATCGCCCTCATGGTCGACAACCTCGACGCCACCCTCGAGCAGCTGTCAGCCGACGGCATCGAGCCCGAAAAGCCCCCCTACCGCCCCGGCGGGCGCACCGAGGGCCACATGATCTGCTTCCTCCGCGACCCCGACGGCTACCGCATCGAGCTGATCGGCGCCTGAATTTTGGAGCTCTTCGCGGTTTCGACGGGAGTCGCCATCGCATACGGAGTCGGCCTCTGGCTTGTACTGATCGTCGGGCCGTCGACCATTACGGCGCTGAAGGGACAATGGATCCTGTTCGTTGCCGGCTGGCTCACGCTGGGAATAGTTTGGTGGGTCGCGGCCCTCAGGCTTGCGCGGCCCCAGTCCTGGTGGCCCGCCATCTCTACAGCCCGGACAAGCTCGCGCGTGCGCAGTCTCGATACGGCGACGCGATTGCGGGCGCCTAGACGCTCGATCGATGCCGCGTGGTGACCCCGACGGCTATCGGATAGAGCCAATCGGGCCCGACGGCTTCACGACCTCGAACTGGGTCATCAGGCCGTGGTCCTCGTGGTCGAGCATGTGGCAGTGGATCACGAACTTGCCGGTGTAGTCGGAGAAGTGGCCCGCTAGAAGGATGCGTTCGCGGGGGTAGACGAAGAAGGTCTCCTTGAGGCAATCTTCCCAGGGCGGCGGGGGCTTGCTGTTGCGGGAGAGCAGGTACCAGTCGGTCGCGTGGATGTGCATCATGTGGGCGACGTCGGTGCGGTTGACGATCTCCCAGGTCTCGGTCGTGCCCAGCTGCGGACGAGCATCGGCGCGAGCCGGGTTGAAGGTCCGCCCATTGATCAGCCAGGTCGTCTTGAAGATGCCGCCGATCGAGATCTCCCAGGTGTGTTTCGGCTTGCGCGAAGCGTGCTTGGTCCAGGCGGGTAGCGGCCGCAGCTTGCGCGGCACCCGGGTGCGATCGGGCAGGCGCTGCGAGCCAACCCGGAACTGCATCAGAGCGCCGATGTAGGGCCGGGTGCCGAGTGGGTTCCTGCTGCCGTGGCGCGGGCCGCTGCGCAGCTCCACCCTCTCCCCCGCCGCAGGGGCGAAATCGACCACTACTTCGGCCCGCTCCGCCGGCCCCAGCATTATCTCGCCGCGCCGCACGGGCTTCGGCATCAGGCCGCTGTCCGTCCCGACCTGGATCATCGGCGCACCGTTGGAGAGGTAGAGGTTGTAGGGGCGGAACTGGGAGACGTTGAGGATGCGCAAGCGATAGCGCTGTGCGGTCACCCGGTGGTGCGGCATGTAGGCACCGTTGACGAGGACGTCGCGGGCATTGATCCCGTCGTCGGGCGGACGCCGGTTGGTGAATGGATCGGTGAGCTGGTTGTGGCGATCGAAGGAGCGGTCGACGATCATCAGCGGCACATCGCGCTCGCCACGCGGCAGCGGCAGGCTCCCCTCGAGATCGTCCTCGACGATCCACATCCCGGCCAGGCCGTGCCAGACATTGCGCGCGGTGTGATCGAGGCGGTGGTCGTGGTACCACTGGAAAGCGGCTCGTTCGGGCCGGCCGTCCTCCGTCAGGTCGTAGACGTAGGTTTTCCGGCCCCCCGGATCGAGCAGTAGATCGTTGCCCGACTGGCGCGCCGAGAGGCCGCGCGGGATGTCGCAGTAGAAGGAGCGCGCGTGGGACGGCGTCAGCCCACCGGGCTGGCCGTCGAACTGGGTGCGGTTGTGACCGCCGTGCAGGTGGACGGTCAACTCCCCGACCGACCGTGGCAATTCGTGGCGAAAGGTGACCTCGGTGCGGCGGCCCGCGGGGCGGCGGATCGTCGGTCCGGGGAAGGTGCCGCCGTAGGTCCACATCCGCGTCGGCGCGCCGGGCATGGCCGGCACCTCGGCCTCGCAGATCGGGATCGTCAGGCGGGCCCCGGTCAGCTCCTCCGGGATCGGCAGGCGCGCCCGGAAGGGTTCAGCCGCGGCGCGGCGCGGCGAGCGACCGCCCCGGGGCAAGAGAGCATCGGGGCGCACTCCCAGCGGCAGAGCCGTGGCAAGCGCGCCACTGCCCAGGGCGCCGAGGAATGCTCGGCGCCCCAGGCGAGGCGGATCTGAAGCGGAACCAGGCGTGCTTCTAGACCCCTGGTACCCCTGGGGTCGGAGCCACTACTTCGATCGACCCGTGCATGAACGGGTGGATCGCGCACATGAAGTAGATCGTGGTCCCGGCGGCAGCCGTTACCGGCTGTTCGATCGAGGTCCCCGATTCTTTTTCGCCGGTGAACCAGGAGTCGCCCTTTTTGGTCACGCTGCCGAGCGTATCCCAGCCGTCAAGTCCCGCTTTGGCCGGATTCTTGGTGACCGGACCTTTGCCGTTGGTGCCGTGCCAGTGGGCGATCGCCATGCAGATGTGTTTTGGCGTGAAGCAGTTGTTCTGCGCGTTTTTGGTCGTCGGGATCGAGCCTTTGGTGACCAGCGAGAAGGTGTGGGGACCGACCTGCTTCGGGTTGGTCCTGTTCAGCACCTCGAGCTCGGCGCCGGAGGCGATCGTCTTCGGCGCTTCGAAGCGCAGGCCGCCTTTGCCCGCCTTGATGTAGACGGTGTTGGCCGGGCCGAGTTCGGTAGCGCCACTGGCCAGGGCGGGAGCAAGAGCCATGCAGGCGGTCAGCCCGACTGCAACCGCGAGCGCGCCCTTGATCGAACCGAGACGGAAAAGTCGTTGCTTCAACGTGCCTCCTTTTTGGCGCCTGCCTTCGCAGCACGCCTGGACGAATAGACCATGAAGCTACATAGGAAGAGTCGAGCGTTCAAGCCCGACTTGCCCCCCGTCGTCTGGGAACATGCCGGTCGTGCCTGACGAGGAGCCAAGGAGCGACGATCGAGAGCGCCCAGACTTCGCCGAGTTGCTGGCGCGCCAGGCGCTGACCCGGGATGAGGCGCGCGATGAAGCCGTCGAGCGACGCCACGCCGGCGGCGGCCGCACCGCCCGCGAGAACATCGCCGACCTCGTCGATCCCGGCTCGCTGGTCGAGTACGGCCGCTTCGCGATCGCCGCCCAGCGGGGGCGGCGAGAGCTCGAGGACCTGATCGCGAAGACGCCCGCCGACGGGCTGGTCGCGGGGACGGCTCGGATCAACGGCGAGCTCTTCGGCGAGCGCAGCGCCTGCGCCGTGCTCTCCTACGACTACACCGTCCTCGCCGGCACCCAGGGCGCCCTCGGCCACCGCAAGAAGGACCGTCTCTTCGAGCTGATCGAGCGCATGCGCCTGCCCACCGTCTTCTTCGCCGAGGGCGGCGGCGGCCGCCCGGGCGACACCGACTACCCCGTCGTCTCCGCCCTCGACACCCGCGCTTTCGCACTCTGGGCGCGCCTCTCTGGCCTGGTGCCACGGATCGCCGTCGTCGCTGGGCGCTGCTTCGCCGGCAACGCCGTGATCGCCGGCTGCTCCGACCTGATCGTCGCCACCGAGAACGTCTCGCTCGGCATGGGCGGCCCGGCGATGATCGAGGGTGGCGGCCTCGGCAAGGTCGACCCGGACGACGTGGGGCCGATCGGGACGCAAGCGGCCAACGGCGTGGTCGACCTAGTCGTCGCCGACGAGGCCGCCGCGGTCGAGGCGACCAAGCGCCTGCTCGGTTACTTCCAAGGCTCGACCTCACCCGGCGCCGCGCCCGACCAAGCGCTGCTTCGCGATGCCGTGCCGGAACGCCGGCGCCGCGCCTACGCGGTACAGCCGATCGTCGAGACGCTCGCCGACGCGGGCTCGGCGACCTTCCTGCGCGAGCGCTTCGCCCCCGAGATGGTCACCGCCCTGGCTCGCATCGAGGGCCGCCCGCTCGGTCTGATCGCCAACGACACCCGCCACGTCGCCGGGGCGATCACCAGCGACGCGGCCGACAAGGCGGCCCGCTTCCTGCAGCTCTGCGACAGCTTCGGCCTGCCGGTCATCTCCCTGATCGACACGCCGGGGATGATGGTCGGCCCCGAGGCCGAGGCGACCGGCCTGGTCCGCCACGCCTCCCGCCTGCTGATCGCCGGCGCGGCGCTGAGCGTGCCGCTGATCGCCGTGATCCTGCGCCGCGGCTACGGCCTCGGCGCCCAGGCGATGGCCGGCGGCAGCCTGCACGAGCCCCTGCTCACCGTCGCCTGGCCCTCGGCGCACCTAGGGCCGATGGGCCTGGAGGGCGCGGTCCGGCTCGCCCTGCGCAAGGAGCTCGAGGCGATCGCCGACGAGGCCGAGCGCGAGCAGCGCGTCCGCGACCTCACCGCCGCCGCCGAGGAGAACGCCAAGGCCCTCAATGCCGCCACCCTCTTCGAGCTCGATGACGTGATCGACCCGGCCGAGACCCGATCGCTGATCGCCTCGACCCTCGCCGCCGCCGCACCCGGCCACCCGGCCGGCGGCAGCGGCCGCTTCATCGACGCCTGGTAATCCCGCTAGAGATCGACCGGGGACATATCGGCGTAGCGGTCGCCAGACGCCGCGCCACGCGGCGCCGCCTCGTTGATCCGGCGCAGATCCTCCCCGCTCAGCTCCACCTCGACAGCACCCACGTTCTCCTCAAGGTAGCCGCGGTGCTTGGTCCCGGGGATCGGCACCAAGTGATCCCCCTGCGCCAGCACCCAGGCCAGCGCCAGCTGGCCGGCGGTGACGTCCTTCTCGGCGGCGATCTCCTCAACCCGGCTCACCAGCTCCAGGTTGCGCTCGAAGTTCTCGCCCTGGAAGCGCGGGCTCTCGCGACGGAAGTCGCCCTCGGGCAGGTCCTCGCGCGAGTGGAAGCGACCGGTGAGGAAGCCGCGACCGAGCGGGCTGTAGGGGACGAAACCGATCCCAAGCTCGCGCAGGGTCGGCAGGATCTCGTCCTCCGGATCGCGGCTCCAGAGCGAGTACTCGGTCTGCAGCGCCGCGATCGGGTGGGTCGCGTGGGCACGGCGGATCGTCTTCGGCGCCGCCTCGGAGAGGCCGAGGTGGCGCACCTTGCCCTGCGCGACCAGCTCCGACATCGCGCCCACCGTCTCCTCTATCGGTACCCCGGGATCGACCCGGTGCTGGTAGTAGAGGTCGATCGTCTCGACCCCGAGCCGCTGCAGCGACGCCTCGCAGCACTCGCGCACGTAATCCCGGTCGCCGCGCACACCGAGCCGCTCGCCCGCGGGACCGCGCACGTTGCCGAACTTCGTCGCCAGTACGACCTCCTCGCGTCGGCCGGCGATCGCCTTGCCGACCAGCTTCTCGTTGGTGAACGGCCCATACATGTCGGCCGTGTCGAGGAAGCTGACGCCGAGGTCAAGAGCGCGCCGGATCGTCTCCGTCGCCTCGCCCTCGTCGGCAGAGCCGTAGAACTCCGACATGCCCATGCAGCCGAGGCCCAGAGCGGAGACCTCGAGGCCCTCGTTGCCAAGCGTTCTCTTCTCCATTGGCACAGCGTAGATACCCAGACCGCTGCGCTTCAATCGCCACTATCGTAGGCTCAGGAGGTCAGATCTCCGCCAGGGAGGCTTTGGAAGATGTCAAGCGAGCAACGCGATATCGCCGACGGCACGCTCGTCGTGCGCACGGCGAAAGAAGGCGACACCCACACGATCTCCCTCTGCGGAGAGCTCGACCTGGCCAACGCCGGCACCGCTGAAACCGCGCTGCAGGCTTCGCTTGCCGAGAACGCGCCACAGATCGTGATCGACATGCGCGAGCTGGAGTTCATCGACTCGACCGGGATCGCGCTGCTGGTCGCCGCCCTCGGCAACAACGGCAGCGATGAGAGGGTCCGCTTCATCCCCAGCACGGCACCCGCGGTCACCCGGGTTCTCGAGCTGACCGGCCTCTCCGAGCGCCTGCCGCTCGCCGAGGCCTAGCCCTACGCGCGCAGTTTGTAGCCTCGCGAGAAGAGGCGCAGGTTGATCGCGAACAGGCCTGCGGTCGCCGCGGTGAGGGCGAGCAGCGAGAGCGGGATGCTGACTTCGGTGAAGCCGACGAAGCCGTATCGGACCAGGTTGATCATGTAGTAGATCGGGTTGAAGTGGGTCAGCGTCTGGAACGGCTGCGGCAGCAGCGTCGCCGAGTAGAAGACCCCGCCGAGGAAGATCAGCGGCGTCAGCACGAAGGTCTGGACGAAGGCGACGTCGTCGAACTGTTCCGCCCGCACCCCGGTCAGCACGCCGAGCTGGGAGAAGAAGAAGCCGACCAGGAAAAGAGACGGAATCAGCACGAGGACGTGGTCGACCGGCAGGCCGGCGAGGATCAAAGCGGCGATGAAGGTCAGCCCGGCGACGATCAGGCCGCGCATGAAGCCGCCGAGCGAGAACGCGAGCAGCAGCTCCAGGGGAGAGGCGGGCGAGGAGAGCTGGTCCTGGATCGCGCCCTGGAACTTCTGCTGCAGGATCGAGGAGGAGTTGTTGGTGAAGGAGTTGATCGCGAACGACATCATGATCAGGCCGGGGATGACGAAGATGATGTATTCGATCCCGTGCAGCTCCTTGATCCGCGAGCCCAGCGCGGCGCCGAAGACGGTGATGTAGAGGAACGTTTCCAGCAGCGGCGCGCCCAGAGTCTGCTTCTTGATCTTCATGAAGCGGTTTACCTCGCGCCGCCAGAGGGTGGCGAAGCGGATCTGCGCGGCGCTCACGAAACCACCTCGATCTTCGAGCGCGAGAGCTCGTTGCGGCCGACCAGAGCCAGGTAGGCGTCCTCGAGGTTGGCCACGCCGTAGCGCGCGGCCAGCTCCGAGCTGGTCCCCTCGCCGACGATCTGGCCGTCGTTGATGAAGGCAATCCGGTCGCAGAGCTGCTCGGCCTCCTCCAGGTAATGCGTGGTGAGCAGGATCGTCGTCCCCTCTTGGTTGATCCGCTGCACGTAGTGCCAGAGCTCGAGCCGCAGCTCGACGTCGACGCCGGCGGTCGGCTCGTCGAGGATCAGCAGCCGCGGCCGGTGCATCACCGCCCGGGCGAGGATCAGCCGCCGCTTCATCCCGCCGGAGAGGGTGCGGGTGCGCTCGTCGGCCTTCTCGGTCAGCGAGAAGGTCTTGAGCAGCTCCACGGTCCGCTCGCGGCGTTCGCGCTTGGGCATGCCGAAGTAGCCGGCGTGGTAGTCGAGCGTCTCCTCGACCGTGAGGAACCAGTCGAGGTTGAGCTCCTGCGGAGCGAGCCCGACCGCCTGCCGCGCCTTGCCGTAGTCGCCGATCGCGTCGTGGCCGAAGACCCGGATCGAGCCCGAGGTCGGCTGCGCGAGGCCGGTGGTGCAGTGGATCATCGTCGACTTGCCGGCGCCGTTTGGCCCCAGCAACGCGAACAGTTCGCCCTCCTTGATCCGCAGCGAGACACCGCGCAGCGCCTCCACCCCGGTCGGGTAGCGCTTGACCAGATCCTCGATTAGAAGGGCGTCCTCGGGCACGGCGTCAAACCTAGAGGACGGACGAGCCTGACTAGCGGGCCGCCCGGTCGAGCTCGCGGTTCATCAGCCTCATGACCAGCGCGTAAAGAGGCGGGATCCAGCGCTGGATCCCGTAGAGAGCGCGCCCGTCGGGCGAGGTGAAGACCATGAAGCGGTTGCGTTCGATCGCCTCGACGATCCGCTCGGCCACCCTCTCCGCGCTGACCGCGCGCTTCTCGAAGAGCGCGATGAGCTTGCGCATCCGCGGGCTTTCCCGATCGACTCCGACTATGTCGACGGTGCCGACCAGCGGCGTCTTGACCGCACCGGGGCAGACAAGGCTGACGCCGATCCCGTGTTTGCGCAGGTCGAAGCGCAGCACCTCGGAGACCCCGCGCAGGCCGAACTTGGCGGCGCTGTAGGGGGCGTGCCAAGGCAGGCCGAAGAGGCCGGCGACCGAGGCGACGTTGACGATGTGGCCGCCCCGCCCGGCCGCGATCATCGGCGGCACGAAGCACTCGAGCACGCTGATTGGACCCATCAGGTCGATATCGATCGTGCGCCGCCAGTGCTCGTGCTCCAGCTGCTCGATCCGGCCCCAGGTCGAGATCCCGGCGATGTTCATCACCACGTCCATGTTGGGGGCGTGGCTGTGCGCCTCCGCGGCCAGGGCGACGACCGCCTCGTGGTTGGCGACGTCCGCCGTGCCGAAATGAGCGACGGTCCCTCCGGCAGTACGGATCTCGCCGACGATCTGCTCCAGCCCATCGCGATCGCGATCGGTGAGGAAGAGCTCGGCGCCCTGCCCGGCGACGGCGATCGCGGTCGCGCGGCCGATCCCGCTCGCCGCGCCCGTAATCAGGCAGCGCTTGCCCGCCAGGTTCTCGATCCCGAGCTTCATAGACGGGCCGGCCGCTCGGGCTCGACTTCGAGCGTGTTGAGGGTCATCGCCAGCATCTCGTAGTGGCCGATCAGCATGCAGAGCTCGATCAGCAGGACCTCGTCGAGGTGCTGACTCAGCTGGGCCCAGAGCTCGCTGCCGATCTGGCGCCGCTCGTGCATCTCGTCGGCAGCGCGGAGCAGCAGCGCGCGGCGCTGCGACCAGCCGGGCGCCTCGGCGCCGGCCCGGACCCGCGAGATTTCCTCTTCGCTCAGTCCCACCCGCCTGCCCATCCGCTCGTGCTGACTCCACTCGTATTCGCTGCCGGTGTTGTGGGCGACGCGCAGAATCACCAGCTCGGTCTCCTCGCGCGGCAGCTTGCCGCCCGGCATCAGCGCCCCGGCGAACCAGAGCCAGCGCCGGAAGAGGCCGCGGTGGCGGCCAAGCGTGGTGAAGATCCGCGGTGGCTCACCCCGCGTGACAACGCCCGCGACCCTGGCGAACACGGCGTTGACCAGACCAATATCGGCACGCCCGCCCGGCGCAATCCTCGGTCCCTTGCCGTCTCCCATCGTCAAGACGGTAGCCAACCTCGGGCCCGACGGAACGAAAACCGGACTCTGACTCGTGATTTCGTCCCGTCGGCATAGGCTGCGGGGCATGACCAGGCCGCTGCTTGCCGTCGACACCCCCTCGATGCTCTTCCGCGCCTTCTACGCGCTGCCCGACTCGATCGTCGGGCCGGACGGCAAGCCGGTCAACGCCCTGCTCGGCACGGCCAATCTGATCCTGCGCGAGATCGAAATCCACCGGCCGCGGGCGGTCGCGCTCTGCTTCGGCCCCGACGCGGCCTCCTACCGCACCGAGCTCTACCCGGCCTACCACGCCGAGCGCGAGGCGGCGATGCCCGACGACCTATCGCCCCAGTTCGCCGCCTGCCCCGACTTCTTCGCGGCGTTCGGCTGGACGGTGGCGACCAGCGACTCGCTCGAGGCCGACGACCTGCTTGGCACCTACGCCAAGGAGGAGGCCGAAGCCGGCGGGCGAGCGCTGCTGATGACCGGCGACCGCGACATGTACCAGTGCGCCGCCGAGCAAGTGACGGTCCTCTACGTGAAGACCGGCGGCAAAGGCAAAGGGGCCGAAGAAGTCACCCCCGCCGGAGTCGAAGAGCGCTACGGGATTCCGCCCGAGCTCGTCCCCGACTTCATCGCCCTGCGCGGCGACCCTTCCGACGGCCTGCCTGGCGCCAAGGGCGTCGGGCCGAAGACCGCGGCCGAACTGCTGCGCCGCCACGGCTCGCTCGAGGCAGTTCTCGACAACGCGATCCGCGAGCGCCGCCCCGCCCTGCGCGGCGCCCTGCTCGACGCCGCCGATGACCTGCGCGCCTTCAAGGACATCGCGACGCTGCGCGACGCCGGCGTCGAGCCTCCAGCCGACCGCGAGACCGACTGGGTCGGCGCCGCCAAGGCAGCCCATGAGCGCGGCATGAACCGGCTCGCCGAACGCCTGCTCGCCGAGGCCTGAGCAACTCCGTGCTACTACTTCGATCATCTTGATCGAAGCGGAGCCGAGCAAAATCGTCGACCTCTCGGTCACCCTCTCCGAGCACCTGCCCGCAACCTGGCCGGAGCACATGCCGTTCGCCCACAAGAACTGGAGCTGGCACGAGGAGACCGAGCTGCCCAGCGGCGCCAGCAGCTGCTCGCTCGGCCCTTACGTCACCCACTTCATCATCCTCGACGAGCACGCTGGCACCCACGTCGACGCTCCCTCCCACTACATCCCGCCGCTCGGCTCAGGGCTGCCCGACGAGGGGCCGCTGGGCGAAGCCAGCGCCGAGAAGCTCGACCTCTCCAAGCTGATCGGTCCCGCCGCGGTGGTCGACCTCCGCCATCTCGACGGCGAGGCCGAGCCCGGCGCCAGCCCGCCGATCACGGTCGCCCACCTCGAAGCCTGGGAGGAAGAGCACGGCCGTTTCGAGCCCGGCGAGATCGCGCTCCTGATGACCGGCTGGTCGACTCACTACGTCAAGGGCGAGGCGGGCAGGGCCTTCCTGCACGAACCGGTGGTGCTGCAATCGCGGCCGGCCTGGCCGGCTCCCGAGGCCGCAGTCGCCGTCTTCCTCCACGAGCGCGACGTCACCACAATCGGCATCGACGCGCCGAGCATGGGATCCGCCGAGGAGGGCAATGAGGTCCACCGCGCCGGCCTCAGTCGCGAAATGGCCTTCGTCGAGGGCCTGACCAACCTGGACCGCCTGCCGCCCCGCGGCGCCTCCTTCGTCTTCCTCCCAGTCAAGATCGCCGCCGCCAGCGGCGCCCCGGGCCGCGCGATCGCGATCCTGCCCTGATCTGCCCCGGCCTGCCGGCTCCAAAAGACTTGACCTTTCGGGTCCGAGGGGGGACTATTTCCGGCCGCGATCCGCGGGCAAGGATCTGAAGGAGGCTGCGAATGAAGCGAAACGCAGGTACCCAGAGGACGGCCGGCGGGCGTCAGCGCAAGCCCAGCAGGCTGGTTGTCGCACGGCGCCGCCGCAGTGCCCGCAAAGCCGAGGCCTACATCGCGTCGCCTGCTGCGCCTGGCGTGGCCGCGCGATCCTCGGCATGCCCTCGCGCCTCGTCGACGAGGCCTGGCACGAGTTCATCCTCGACTCGCTCTCCTACACCCGGTTCTGCGAGGTGGCATTCGGCGGCTACCTCCACCACACCCCCGACGAGGCGATGTCGACGCCGATGGCCAACACCCTCGGCGACACCGTTCGCGCCTGGGACCGTTCGGCGATGGGGTCGAGTGAGGAATCCGCGCTCTGGGATCTCGACGACCGACTCGGGGCAGCCGACCCGCTCGGGGTCGACGACCTCGAGCTCAGCGCCGCCCGTTCGGGAGCGGCCTACCCGCTGGCGACCGGCTGGGCTTGCGCGGCAGGATTTGGCGCGGCCGGAGGAGGCGCGGGACCCCACGGCGGCGGTCATCACGGCGGCGGCTGCAGCGCGTCGGGCTGTAACGGCGGCTGCTCGGGTGGCGGGGGCGGCTGTGGCGGCGGAGGGTGCGGGGGCGGCAGCTAAGGCGCGTTCTCAGCGGTACTCCGGGTTCGGAAAGTCGAAGCGACAGCCGGCGTCCCACTTGGTGCGCTGGTTGCCGTGCGCCGGGATGCCGCCGGCGTCCTTGAGGATGCGCGCCAGGTGGAGCATGTTCCAGGCGGCGAAGGTGGTGTTGCGGTTGGTGAAGTCGTTCTCGGGGCCGCCCGAGCCCTCGTCGAGGTAGGACGGCCCGGGCCCGGCCTCACCGATCCAGCCCGAGTCGGCCTGCGGCGGGATCGTGTAGCCGAGGTGCTGCAGCGAGTAGAGCGTGTTCATCGCGCAGTGCTTGACCCCGTCCTCGTTGCCGGTGACGAGGCAACCCCCGACGCGGCCGTAGTAGGCGTACTGGCCCTCGTCGTTGAGCAGATGGGAGTTGCCGTAGAGCCGCTCGACGATCTGGGTCGCGACCGAGGACTTCTCCCCCAGCCAGATCGGCATGCCGAGCACGAGGATGTCGGCCGCAATCACCCGCTCGAAGATCGCCGGCCACTCATCCACCTCCCAGCCGTGTTCGGTCATGTCGGCCCAGACGCCGGTGGCGATCTGGTGGTCAGCCGCACGGATGCACTCGACCTCGACCCCGTTGCGGCGCATGATCTCGATCGAGATGTCCATCAGGCCCTGCGTGTTCGACACCTCGGGGCTGCGCTTCAGCGTGCAGTTGATGAAGAGAGCGCGCAGGTCCGAGTAGTCCGTCTCGCCCATCAGCCGACGGGCTCGAGCTGCTCTGCTTTGGGTGCCATGCTGGCGAACTGCATCTCGCCGTCGTCGATCGGGCTGTGCCTGATCGACCGCGTGTCGACGATGTAATTCTGCCGCAGCTTCCACGGCTCCTTCGAACCCTGTTTGGGCAGTTTGTCGAGGGCGCGCAGGACGTAGCCGGAGTTGAAGTCGAGGATCGGCTCCTCGACCACCGAGGGATCGGTCACCTCCGGCACGCAGCGCTTATAGCTGTGCGCGTCCATGTGATTGAGCAGGCGGCAGACGTACTCGGAGGTGAGATCGGCCTTGAGCGTCCAGGAGGCGTTGGTGTAGCCGAGGGTGAAGACGAAGTTGGGGATGCCGTTCAGCATCATGCCCTTGTAGGCCATCAGCTTGGAGAAGTCGACCGCGCTGCCGTCGACGACGATTTCCATGCCGCCGAGGAAGAGCACGTTGAGCCCGGTTGCGGTGACGATCACATCGGCGTCGAGCTCGGCCCCCGACTCGAGCTCGATCCCGCCCTCGGTGAAGGTCTCGATCCGGTCGGTGACGATCTCGGCTTCACCCGAGCGGAGCGAGTCGAAGAGGTCGCCGTTGGGCACCAGGCACATGCGCTGGTCCCAAGGGTTGTAGCGGGGCTTGAAGTGCTTGTCGATGTCGTAGCCGGCCGGCAGCAGGCGTTCGTTGCCTTTGCGGATCATCCTTTTGACGATGCTGGGACGGCTTTTGCTGAGCTTGTAAACCGCCATCTGCAGCAGGACGTTCTTCCAGCGGATCACCGCGTAGGCGGCTTTCAGTGGCAGGACCCGCCTCACCACCTTGGCGATCGGATCCTCGCCCGGCATCGCGACGACGTAGGTCGGCGAGCGCTGCAGCATGGTCACGTGCTCGGCCTCTTTCGCCATTGCCGGGACCAGGGTCACCGCGGTCGCGCCGCTGCCGATCACGACGACGCGCTTGCCGGCGTAGTCGAGATCCTCGGGCCAGTGCTGCGGGTGAACGACCGTGCCGGCGAAGCGCTCCCTGCCCGGGAACTCCGGCGTGTAGCCCTCGTCGTAGTTGTAGTAGCCGGTGCAGTTCCAGAGATAGCCGCAGGTCAAACGCACGGTCTCGCCGCTGTCGGTGCGCTCTGCCTCGACCGTCCAGCGCGAGTCGGCGCTCGACCACTCGGCCCGCACCACGCGGTGACCGAAGCGGATCTTCCCCTCGATCCGGTTCTCCCGCGCCGTCTCGCGGACGTAATCGAGAATCAGGTCGCCGTCGGCGATCGCTTTCTCGTCGGTCCAGGGCTTGAACCGATAGCCGAGCGTGTGCATGTCGGAGTCCGAGCGAATGCCCGGATAGCGGAAGAGGTCCCAGGTCCCGCCGAGGTCGTCGCGCGCCTCGAGGATCGCGTAGCTCTTGCCCCGGCAGCGCTCGCCCAGGTGGTAGCCGGCACCGATGCCGGAGATCCCGGCACCGATGATGAGCACGTCGACGTGCTCGATGGGCTCCCCGTTCGCGTTCACGACCCAGGCATTCTGACACGCTGGCTGGTCAGCCAGTCCTTGCGTGCGGATGTCACACGTCTCAGGCGGGCGCGGTGGGCGGGGCCGGTGGCAACGGTGCCTCCGGTGTCGCTGTCGTTGCCTCGCCCTTGATCGCCAGCAGGCGGAAGTAGATCGTCGCCGCGGCAAGCGCTGCGATCGGCGCCGTCAGCGTCGAGGCGATCAGATTGAAGAGGATCCGCATCCCGACGCTGTCGGAGATTCCGGCTCCGATCCCCCCAAGAATTGCGGCGACCACGGCGGAGATCAAGAAGACGACGAAGATCACGCCGAAGACCTGCCAGCCGTTGCCGCGCACCAGCTCGCGGGAGCGGCCAAAGGAATCCATCACGCCGCTGCGCTCGACCACGATCACCGGCGCGATCACGGCCCAGATCGTCAGCAGGATCAGCCCCGGAATGACGACAAGCAGGAAGCCGATCCCGATCGCGATGCCGGCCAGGATGCCGACGCCGATCAGCGGCAGGACGACGGGCCAGGTCGCGTCGATCAGGTCCCCCACCGTCGAGTCGCGACGTCCATCCTGGACGTCCTTGACCAGGCCGACGACCACCCCCTGGTAGAGGGTCGCGGCGACGACGGTGACCGCAAGGCCAAGCGGGAAGAGGAAGAAGCTGCCGACGATGACTGCGTTAACGACCGCAACGATGAGATAGAGGCCAAAGGCAACCGGCAGCAGCACACCCGCCTGCGCGCCGTAGGTCGAAAAGATTTGGCTGAGGGTTCCACCAACGTCAAGTTTCTGGTTCATGCGCTTATGTTCGACCCGTACCGCAGCGACCCTCCCGCCATCGCCTAGGCTGGATCGCGATGAACGTCCTGATCGCCGCGGACATGGAGGGCATCGCCGGCATCGACGACTACGGCGATTGCCTCCCTTCCCATCCCGGCGCCTACGCTCGCGGCCGCACCCTGATGACCGACGAGGTGCTGGTCGCGATCGGGGCGCTGCGCAGCGCCGGTGCCGAGCGCATCTCGGTCGGCGACTGGCACATGGTCGGGACCAACATCGAACGCGATCGCATGCCGGCCGGCATCGAGGTGCGACCGATCGCCGATCTCGCCCTGATCGAGGCCGAGCCCTCACTGAGCAAGGCCCACGGAGGCCCGCTCGACGCGGTGGTCTTCATCGGTCACCACGCCGGCACGCCCAATCCGCGCGCGTTCTGCTCCCACACTTTCGTCTGGGACATGGAGGTGCTGCTCGACGGCGAGTCGCTCAACGAGGTACAGGTCTACGCACAGGGCTTGGCCGCCGAGGGGATCCCAGCGCTGGCCGTCGCCGGTGACCGCTGGATGCTCGAGGAGCTCGGCGCGGGAGAGCTCGGCGAGGCACGCTTGGTGGCGACCAAGGAGGGTCAGGGACGGGCGGCCGCCCGCTCACGCGACGTGGCCTCGACCCGCAGGGAGCTGGCCGAGGCGATTGGCGCCGCCTTCGCAGCGGCGCCCGAACCGCCGCCGTCCCGCCGCTATCCGGCAGAGCTGCAAATCGTTTTCGAGGGCGAGGAGCTTGCCCGCACGACCGTGTCCAAGCCGGCGGACCTGCTCACCGAGATCGCCACCGTCTTCCGCACCGGCCAGGTTTTGCGCGAGTACCGCCAGCTGGCGAAGCTGCTCCCCGCCGGACACGATTCGCGGCTGCGCGGCGCCCAGCGGCGCCTGGGCAGCCTCGTCGCCACGCCGGTGATGCGCTCGAAGGAGCGACGCTGGCTCGCTTCGAACCGGTAGCGCGGAGACGCCGCCCTAGGCAAGCGTCAGAACGTGAGCCCTCTTGGGCTCGACCCGGCCCTCGAGCACGTCGAGGTAGGCACTCTTAACCGCCTCGAAGCCGTCGCCCTCGATCGGCTCGAGCCAGCCCCCCGTCCACTCGCAGAACGGGTGCCAGGCATCCGCGACGCGCTGCTCGAGGCCGGCGCGGCCCCAATCCTGCGAGCGCTTGACGACCCGGTCGGGGGCGAAGAAGAAGGTCGGCGCCGGCCCGGGCAGGTCGCCGCCGCCGGATCCGAGCTCCTCCCAGTGGGTGACGCCCACGGTCATGCTGTGCAGAAGATCGTCGCCGTAATGGGAGTGGACCGCGTGGCGCACCGCGCCGTCGCCGGCGATATCGACATAGGTAGACGGCCTCCGCTCGAGCGAGTCGATCGCCTCGTAGGTGACGGTACTGCCGTAGATCCCAAGGCCATCGACAAACTCGGCGCTGCGCGGCGAAGTGAGCCCGACCAGTTCGACTCCCTCGCGCTGCCCCAGCAAGAAGGCGGCGGCGATCGCCGTCTTGCTCGAGGCGCTGGAGATCACGACCGGCCCACGGGTCGTAAGGCCCTCGTCGTCGAGCTGGTCGTCGATCAGGAACGAGGTGAAGAAGAGCGGCCGCAGCAGCATCTGGATCGCCTCGGTGTCGGCCCGGTAGAAGGCGTCGGACCCCGTTGCCAGATAGCGGTGGTAAGCCGAGGGCAACGCCGCCCGGTGCGGCGAGCCGTCGACGAACCCGCTCGCATCGGCGTCGACGGGGGTGACTAGGAGATGCGACGAGGGCGGCAGGTACCCATATATGCGCGTGCCGGGCTCGACCCCATCGGCCTCGCTGCGCTCCACCTCGGCGAACCCCCACATCGGCACCCGGCCCCAGCCCTGCTCGGCGGGGAAGAAGTCCCAGTAAGACATCGCCTCGCCCATCACCGCATAGGTGACGTTGTTCGCGGTCAGCCCGAAGGTCGCGACCCGAAGCAGCACCTGTCCGGACTCGAGCTCGGGCGGACCGGCCTCGGCGATCCGGCACTGGCGGAGATCGTCGCGCTTGACCAGGAAGTCGGTCATCGGGACTCCTCACGGGGCGCGTAACGGCGATGGAGCATCAGGTCGTTGCCGTCGGGGTCGGAGAAGAACGCCATGTGGCAGACCCCGGTATCGAAGGTCGCGCCGTTGAACTCGACCCCCTTCGCCTCCTGCTCCGCCCGCGCCACGGCGACGTCGTCGACGTGAAGGGCAGGATGCGCGTTCTTCTGCGGCGCGAACTCGATCCCCATCTTGGCCGGCTCCCAGATGCCGAAGCAGGTCTTCCCCGCCCAAAACTCGAACCGCCCACGCTCGTCCGGCCGCAACCCCAGCGTCTCGACGTAGAAGCGCCGCGAGCGCTCGGCGTCGGTCGAGGGGATGCCGATGAAGTCGGTGCTGGTGATCACGGTTCCTCCAATGTCGATCCGAAGGGGCAGGCCCGAGCCTCGACCATACCCCTCCGAGACCGCTCCGGCGCACTATCTCATCGGCGTACAGGGCAGAGCATGGGTGATCTTCAACCTGGAGCCATCGGCGAAGAGGATCTTCCCTTCGGCGTAGTAATGCCCGGTCGGACACCTGGCAGTCAGATAGCTCTCTTTTTTGCCCTTGTATGTGAATTTGCGGTCGATGGTGAGCCTGAACCGAGTGACCGAACCGAAACCCCCGGCAATCCGTGGAATCCGCGCAACCGCGTGGATCCCGTAGTGGCCCCGATGAATTCGAGTGAGCTCGACCGGGACGACAACCGCAGTCGGAGCCGGGACCGCAACATAGGTGTGGATCAGAAGACGCGTGGTACCGCCGTGGATACCGCCGTTGAAGAGGACGATCGGGCCTTTGGCGGTGAACGGTGTCTGTTCAGGAAATGCGACCTCGACCTCGCCTTCCCCGGTGCCGACGATCGCCTCGGAGCAGGCCTTCTCGGCATCCGCGGTGGAGCGCGCCGTCAGCTGGCCCTCCCTGCAGGTCGGAAGCCCTTTGGCGTCGATCTGGATGGTCTTGTCGAAGTCGGCGACAACGCTCGTGATCGCCGGGGGATGACTACCGTCAATGGTCCCGTACCGTCCGTTGAGGTTTGCTGAGATCGGCACGTTTTCGTGCCTTGGAAGCTTCATCGGCGAGATCCCGCCGTTGTCTCTAAAGAAGAGGTTCCCTACACGGACCACCTCCGGCCTGGCCAAAGCGCTCGCGACGACGATCAGCGCGAGCCCGGCTCCGACCGCCACGGCGTAAATCAGGTGCTTCCTCATGCCCTACTCCCTGCCTCGTGAGATGGGATCGAGCCGATTTTCTCCCGCTACACGAAGCCGCGCCTCCCCAATATGGGGCCTTGCTCACCCGCGGTTCAGCAACCTGGGAAAGACGCATGAGGATTGACGATGCCGCGGATCCAGTGACGATGCGGACAAATCAATCATCGAGGCGCAGTGCGGTCTCCAACTCGGTCGCGAAGTCCTTGAGGGGGCGGCCGAAGAGGTCCTCGATGGCGCGAATGCGATTTGCGACCGTCCGGCGATCGACGCCAAGCGCGGCGGCGGTCGAGGAGATGTTCCGCTCGGTAGCGAAGTAGGCGCGCAAGGTCTCCCGCCCCACCTTGCCACCGTCGCGCGCCCTTTCAAGCGGCTCCAGGTAGAGCTGGTGCAGGGAGGTGGCGACGAGATCGTCGCGGAGGATCGATGCCAGCAGGGCGACGTCGGCGTAGCGGAGTACGGCCTGCCCTCTGCGCTCGGCGATCGGCAGCGCCGCCTTGGCCTGACGGTGGCTCAGCCGCCAGCCCGAGAGTCCCTCACCGGACTCGCCAACGGTCACGAAGACTCGATCCAGGGAGATTTCGCCAAGCGCTTGCAGCGCCTGGCCAGCGGCGAGCGGCTGCCTACCGCCGAGCCAACAGGCCCAAATCGGCTCCTCCTCACGGCCGACGACGAGCAGGCGACGGTCGAGCCTCGCCGCCAGCAGGCGCATCGCCTCCGGCGCCCCCTCTCCCTTGGCCATCAGCGCAAGGTGATGGCCGCCAAGCTCATATCCGAGCTCGGAGTGATCGACCAACTCGCCGGCGAGCAGGTTCTTGACGCACTCGCGGCGCCGCTCCGCGGAGCTGCTCGGCCAGCTCTTGGCCTCGCGGACGTGCTCTTCGCTCACCGCGTCGAGCAGGCGGTCGAAGAGCGTCGCCTGCCTGCGCAACAGGCGACGAAGGGCAGAACCCGAAATGTCAGCCCGCTCCGCCTCTTCGACGATGAAGTCGCCGAGGAGGGCATTGCCGGCGAAATAGCGACGCAGCACAGTGTCGAGGGCGACGCCGGCGCGGGCGGCCAGGCGAGCCTCTGCGAGCAGGGCCGGTGGAACGCCGGGGGCACGACGCTCGCCAAGCTCGATGACGACGAGGGCGTAGTCGATGGCCACGGTAAGGGCGCCGTTGAGGCTATGCAGGTAGGTGGGGTCGGCGACCCCGTGAGGATCCGAGATGGCGTAGACGCGGGTGGCAATAGTCGCTTCCAGCTCGGGGAGTCGCCCGCGCAGGCGGGAAACAAGCGCGGAACAGGCCTCGTCGAGAGAACGTATGGACGCCGACGCTCCGCGGGACCGCCCCGCGGCGCCGGCGAAGCGCGAGCCACCGGCAAGTGGGTGCAAACCACGCTCTGTCATGCACTCACCTTAGCGGCAGAGATTTTGGACCTAGCGAAAGCGATTTGGACCGGGGTGCCGTGGCGGGGGACCAAGGTGATGCCGCGCATGACCACGGGTTCGCGGTCGGGCCGCACGGGTTTGAGGTCGACCCGCGAGACGACGGTGCGGATCACCTCGGCCATCTCAGCCTGGGCCAGGGCCGCGCCGATGCAGCGGCGGATGCCACCGCCGAACGGCAGCCACGAGTACGAGGTCGCCTCTTCCTCGATGAAGCGCTCGGGACGGAACTCGTGCGGTCGCGGGTAGAGATCCTCACGAAGCTGGACGACAGCGATCGCGGGGTAGACGCGGATGCCGGCAGGCAGGTCCCAGCCGCAGATCGTGCGCGGCTTGGTCAGCGTGCGCTCGTTGGCGTCGATCACCGGCCGCAGCCGCAGCGACTCGGTGACGACGGCATCCAGGTAGGTGTCGTCCTCGCCGTCCAGCTCGTCGCGGAGCCGCGAGAGCACGCGAGGCTCGCGCATCAGCAGGTCGAAGGCAAAAGCGAGGCCGGTTGCGGTCGTCTCGTGACCGGCGAGCAGCATCGTCATCAGCTCGTCGCGTAGCTCGACGTCGGTCATCGCCCCGCCGTCCTCGTCGCGGGCGCGCAGCAGGAGCGAGAGAACGTCGGTGCGATCCTCGAGATCGCTCTCCCGGCGGCGATGACCGATCTCCTCGTAGATCAGCGCGTCGGCTGCCTTCAGCCGTCGCTGAAACTGACCCCACGGACTGAAGCGCCCGAGATCGCGGCGCAGGGCGTTCGGCATCACGAAGATCGCCTGCATCTCGATCAGGGAGACCAGGGCGGCGCGGAGGCGCTCGATCCGCTTGCGCTCGGTAACGCCGAAGACGGCGCGGACGATCACCTCGAAGGTCAGCGCCCGCATCCGCTCGCGCATGACGAAGCGCTCGCCCTCTCTCCAGCCGTCCACCTCGGCCTCGGCGACCTCGCGGATCACGGTGCGGAAGTTCTGGATCGCCGATCCTTGAAAGGGAGGCAACAGCAGCTTGCGCTGGCGCAGGTGCTCGCGCCCGTCGAGGATCAGGACCGACTTGTCGCCGAGGACCGGCGAGAGCGGCGCGTTGGCCTCGCCGGCGTGGAGGTCGGACTGATCTCCGGTCAGCATCGCCCGGATCGCGTCGGGATCGGAGACGTAAACGCCGACGCCGAAGACGGGGAGCCGGACGGTGTAGGCGTCGCCGTAGCGCTCGCGCCAGCCGACCAGCGACTCCAGCGGGCGCTGGACCAGGCGGGCCATGTTGACCGCCGCCGGAGCGCGGGGGCCCGGTGGCAGCGGTCCGTATGCACGGCGGCCTTTCATCGCACCCTGCACCATCCCATACTCAAGAATTCACTGACAACCTAAATGAACGACCCACGTTCCAGCACCGAGGATGGGTCATACCAAACTGCGTCAATGAAAGACTGCATCTCCTGAACGAAGCGCCAGATGACATCGGCGCGAATAGGGTTTTCCCGATGGTATTTCTCTACCTCTTCCGCGTTGCCCCTCTGCTGCGGACCTAGACGGCGAGAGGGGCGGAGGAGAAACACATTGTCGATATCGGTCAGTCGAACATCCTCGGGGGTCATGTCCAGGAACTCCGCAACTAGAAAGTACTTGGCCATGGGACAGCCCTGCTTTAGGCGCGTCGCCGTTCCAGATGCCTCTTGGAACATAGTCTTGTCGAGATTGACCTTGCACTCGGCCGCGAGAACCGCAAGCACAAAGCTCCCCCGAGTGGCACCACTAAGGTCTGGCGAAGTACCGATGGCATAGTGAAGTCGTGCTCCAAGCGTAAAGTCTTGGTCCTTGGTCTTAACCACAACCTCCGGCTTGTCCAAAAGGCCGCTAAGCGAGCCCGCCCTGAAGCTCATTGACATAAAGGCCTGGTTTGGCCCAACGGCAAGTTCGTCAAGACGGTTGAAGCCAGGCAGGGTCGCAGGGTGCACCAGGTGGATGAGGAACTCCTCGATGATCGAGTTGTCGAGCTTCAGCTGCCCCTTTTGCCTTTTTAGCCAAGGCGAGCCGCGCTTCGCAACACAGTCCACTTCTACGAAGAACTTGTAGTCATTCAGTAGCTCAGCCTGCCGTCGCACTCTGGCTTCGGGACTCTCGTCGGGAATCGTTGCGACCAGGTCCGCGACCCACCGACCGTAGGCTTCTTGGATCTCACCCAATAGATCTTTGTCTTGTTGTATTGCCTTTCGATTCGCAATCGCAGCCGCGATCTTGTTGCCATGAGGCGTCCCGTATTTGCGCGGGATCGGCGCGGTCACCCGGCCGCCCCTGCCAATGGCGAAGGGTCAATCTCGGCAGCCGCACCTATCGCGGCCTCTATCTCAACGTGCCCTCCGGCTCTGGCCGAAGCTTCGGCCAGAGCCTCCAGGCCATGGCTTCGGCCTATCTGCTCGATCGCCGGTTGCTCGGATTTGGAAGGGGATGAGTTGGACAGCACGAGTATGTCCTCATAGATGACATCGCCATAGCGGTTGACGAACTGTCGCTCGGCACGCGAGCGAGAGGCAAAACAACCAAGGTCCCGAGCGATGCGGGCAATCAGATCGCTATTGAAGAACGAGATGCCTCGAACTCGAGATTCACGGCCAACGACCAGGATGGCTGTGCCCCCAGCGTTCATGATCCGACTCATCTCAGCAAGGGCAAGGGCCATGTCGAGCGAGTATTGAACGACGGTGCGGAAGCGGTTACCGCGGTTCTGGCGGTTTGAGCCGATCTCGGATCGAGCCGCACGAAGAACTGGCCAGGCAAAACCATCGGTCAGAGGCCGGCCATATTGGTGGTAGTTAAAGACATTTATGTAGGGAGGCGAGGTGAGGATGGCGCTCACGGATTCGTCTCCAAGACCGGTAGCTCGCGCATCTCCTACGAACGCCTGAATATCGACCTGGTCCTCTGGCAAGTCACCCACCAGCTCGGCGACGCGGGCAAGTGCCGCCTCTTCCGAGTTCATTTTGTCGGCCAAAATCGCGAGGGCGTGAGCAATTCCGATCGGCTCCTGGGATAGGCGCTCGGTTGAGTTGTCTCCAAAGGCCATCTCTTTGGCCGCCTGCACGACATCGAGGCGCTCGGCCTTTGGCAGTGAGGCAAGGCAGGCACACCTAGAGAGGGCAACCGCTGCTGGGTTGACGTCTATACCCCAGGCAGCATGGCCTCGGCGAGCCGCCTCCAAGAGGACGGTACCGCTCCCTAGGAAGGGATCCAGAATGAGATCCACCTCACCGACCAGCGCATCCAAAAGCCGGGCAACCGTGAGCGGAGAGAACTGACCCCGCCACGGCAAGGCGCTGACTCGATCGCGATCGCCAAGGCTTAGATCGACATCGCAAAGCTCAACACACATCGGCAGCGACTCGAGCTCAGCCGACCCAGTCAGCCCCGGGACGCCTTGAAGAATCGCCAAGTCGGCCGACGCGCTGGTCACGCGGGGAACGTAGAAGAATCGACGGACGCCTTGGGAGCCCGGAGCGCCTTGCCTCTCGACAGCGAGGGCGCCCATCCGCACCCGGTCGACGGTCTCTCTCGGTCAGCTGCCGATGTAGGCCGCGAGGTGCTCGCCGGTGAGGGTGGAGCGGGCGGCGACGAGATCGGCGGGAGTGCCCTCGAAGACGATCCGGCCACCGTCGTGACCGGGGCCGGGGCCGAGGTCGACGATCCAGTCAGCGTGCGCCATAACCGCCTGGTGGTGCTCGATGACGACCACCGACTTGCCGGAGTCGACCAGTCGGTCAAGCAACCCGAGCAGCTGCTCGACGTCGGCGAGGTGCAGGCCGCTGGTCGGCTCGTCGAGGACGTAGACGCTGCCTTTCCCGGCCATCTGGGTGGCGAGCTTGAGCCGCTGTCGCTCGCCGCCGGACAGGGTGGTCAGCGGCTGACCGATGCCGAGGTAGCCGAGCCCGACGTCGGCGAGCCGCTGCAGGATCTTGTTAGCCGCTGGGATCTCCGCCTCGCCGCCGCCGAAGAACTCCTCGGCCTCGCTCACCGGCATCGCCAGCACCTCGCTGATGTCCTTTCCGCCGAGCTTGTACTCCAGTACCGACGCTTGGAATCGCTTGCCCTCGCACTCCTCGCAGGTAGTGGCGATGCCGGCCATCATCGCCAGGTCGGTGTAGACGACGCCGGCACCGTTGCAGTTGGGACAGGCTCCCTCGGAATTGGGACTGAATAGCGCCGGCTTTACGCCATTGGCTTTCGCGAACGCTTTGCGGATCGGGTCGAGCAGCTTGGTGTAGGTCGCCGGGTTGCTCCGTCGCGAGCCGCGGATCGCGGCCTGGTCGACCGTCACCACCCCGTCCCGGCCCGACACCGAGCCGCCGATCAGCGAGCTCTTTCCCGACCCGGCCACGCCGGTCACCACCACCAGCGCGCCGAGCGGGATGTCGACGTCGACGTCGCGCAGGTTGTGGGTGCTGGCCCCGCGCACCTCCAGCGCCCCCGATGGCCGCCGCACCGACGGCTTCAGGGAGGCCCGGTCGTCGAGGTGCTCCCCGGTGATCGTGCCACTGGACCGCAGCCCTTCGACGCTGCCCTCGAACACCACCTCTCCCCCCTCGGCACCGGCGCGCGGGCCGAGGTCGATGACATGGTCGGCGATCGCGATCGCCTCCGGCTTGTGCTCGACGACCAGCACCGTGTTGCCCTTGTCGCGCAGCTGCAGCAGCAGCTCGTTCATCCGCTGGATGTCGTGCGGGTGAAGGCCGATCGTCGGCTCGTCGAAGACGTAGGTGACATCGGTCAGCGACGAACCCAGCTGGCGGATCATCTTGACGCGCTGCGCCTCGCCGCCCGAGAGCGTGCCCGACGGGCGGTCGAGCGAGAGGTAGCCCAGGCCGATCTCCGCGAACGAGTCGAGGTTGTGCCCCAGCGCCGCGAGCAGCGGTGCCACCGAGGGATCGTCGACGCCGCCGACCCACTCGGCCAGGTCGCTGATCTGCATCGCGCAGGCCTCGGCGATATCGATTCCCTTGACCTTCGAGGAGCGGGCCTCCTTGCTGAGCCGAGTGCCATCGCAGTCGGGACAGGTGGTGAACGTCACCGCCCGCTCGACGAAGGCGCGGACGTGCGGCTGCAGCGCCTCGACGTCTTTGGCCAGAAACGATTTCCGGATCTTCGGGATCAGGCCTTCGTAGGTCAGGTTGACGCCCTCGACCTTGATTTTGGTCGGCTCCTTGTGGAGCAGGTCTTTGAGTTCCACCTTGGTGAACTTGCGGATCGGCTTGTCCGGGTCGAAGAAGCCACAGCCGCGGAAGATGCGGCCGTACCAGCCGTCCATGCTGTAGCCGGGGATCGTCAGCGCACCCTCGTTGAGCGACTTACTGTCGTCGTAGAGTTGGGACAGGTCGAAGTCGGTGACCGAGCCCCGGCCCTCGCAGCGCGGACACATGCCGCCGGTGCGGTTGAAGTTCACCCGCTCGGACCTTCCGTCACCTTTCTTGATCATCCCGGACGCCTGGACCGAGGCGACGTTGAAGGAGAACGCTTGGGGTGAGCCAATGTGCGGCTTACCGAGCCGGCTGAAGAGGATGCGCAGCATCGCGTTGGCATCGGTGGCGGTGCCGACCGTGGAGCGGGCGTCGACACCCATCCGCTCCTGGTCGACGAGGATCGCCGTCGTCAGCCCGTCGAGCACGTCGACCTCGGGCCGCGCCAGCATTGGCATGAAGCCCTGCACGAAGGCGCTGTAGGTCTCGTTGATCAGCCGCTGCGACTCGGCGGCGATCGTCCCGAACACCAGCGAGCTCTTGCCCGAGCCGGAGACCCCGGTGAACGCCGTCAGCCGGCGCTTCGGGATCTCGACGCTGACGTCCTTGAGGTTGTTGACGCGCGCGCCCTGCACGCGGATCAGGTCGTGGCTGTCGGCGTCGTGCACTACGCGGGCGGCTGGTCGATGCGGATCATGTTGCCGGACGGATCGCGCATGGCAAAGTCCCGCGTGCCCCAGGGCTGGTCGGTCGGCTCCTGCACGATCTCGGCGCCCGCGGCGCGCGCCTTCTCGAAGCTGGCGTCGAGGTCGTCGGCGTGGAAGTGGACGCCGTTGAGGGCGCCCTTGGCGATCAGGGCGGCGAGCGCGTCCTGGTCGGCGGGGCTGCCGTTCAGGTAGTTAGTGAGGACGATCGCGACGCCGGGCTGGGAGGCGGCGCCAACGGTGATCCAGCGGAAGTCGCCTTTGGCGACGTCGTTGCGCAGCTCGAGGCCGAGCGCGTCGCGGTAGAAGGCCAGCGCGAGGTCGGGGTCATGGACTAGGACAAAGCATTGAGAGAGAGTGAGGTTCATGCCCGCAAGGCTAGGGAGCCAGGGCCACGGGCGTTTCTCCAATCCTGCTCGGCTCGCGGCTCGGGCGGGTGAGGTCCCTGGCGATGCAGCCCGGCACGCTCGCCAGCGCACCGTGGTCGCGAGCCCGGTAGGCGGTCGGCGTCTCCCCCACCAGCTGCGCGAAGCGGGTGCTGAACGAGCCGAGCGACGTGCAGCCGACCGCCATGCAGACCTCGGTCACCGACATGTCGCCACGGCGCAGCAGCGCCTTAGCCCGCTCGATTCGCCGCGTCATCAGGTAGGCGTAGGGCGTCTCCCCATACGCGGCGCGGAACTGCCGCGAGAAGTGCGCGGTCGACATCAAGGCGGCGCGGGCAAGCACGGCAACCTCGAGCGGCCGCGCGTACTCGCGATCGATCAAATCGCGGGCGCGGCGCAGGTGCGCGAGGTTGGCCAGCTCCTCCGGCGTCACGATGCCAGTGTAAGAGGATGCGAAGGAGCTTTACGGCCGGGCGGGCGCGCCGGGGGGAAGAACCGTAAAGCTCGCCGTCTTGGTGGCGCCGATGCCGGCATCGTTCCGAGCGCGGGCGCTGAGGCGGTAGGCACCCGGAGCCAGGTCGACATGCTTTCCGTGACGGCGGATCTGGCCGTTGAAGGCGATCGAGGAAGCGCCGCGGTTGAGAGACTTGTTGAAGGTCTGCAGCGGTTTGCCGACCTTCGACTGAATCGTCAGCGTCACAGTTGCCGCCGCCGAGAGCTTGAGCTTCAACTTCGTCCCCCACGTGCCCCCGGCCGCGACGCGACCGAGGGGCTTGGCGCGGAAGCGCTTGGGCTTGACCGAGAGGCCGTCGATCGCCGGAGCGACGGGCCGTGCAGGCGGACCGCCCGATGCGCTCCCGGAGCCCCCGCCCCCTGCCGCTGACGGGCAGGTGCCGTCGTGAACCGAGGTCGAGGTCGGGCAGGAATCCTGGCTGGCGTCGCCATAGCCGTCACCGTCGGCGTCGGGCTCGATGTCGGCGTCGTAGCCGACGACGCTGGCGGCCGTAGTCGGCAGGCCCGAGTAACTCGTGCCGTCGGCCCCGTCGGCGAGTTTGCTCATCGTTGCACCCGGCGCCCCGACGAAGAGGGTCGGCGTCGTGAAGGTGGGCCCCGTAGCGATCCCGACGTAACCCCCGCTGGGCACCTGCAGCCGCGTCGCGAAGCTGCCGATCGCCCCCGCTTCGGCGCTGATGTTTTTCGGCAGGGTCTCCGCCGCGCTCGAACGCGCGATGGTGTATCCGCCGCTTCCGTTCGGCGCGAGCACCCGCAGCTGGAATTCGCGGTCGGACGTGGGGATCCCGAGCAGGCGCCAGCGAACGACCACACCACGTACAGGGAGCGCGGTAGGGGCACCACCCAAGGCGGTCTGGACATATAGCGAGTCGGAGCCGGCGCCGCCGGAGTTCGCGACGACACCTTCGAAGTTGCTGCCGAACAGCGATCCCGAGCAGGCGGTGCCACCGATCAGAGAGCTGAGGCAGAGGTCCTGGGAGACGTCGCCAAAGCCGTCGTGGTCTTCGTCGGGCTCCATCCAGGCTTCGACATTGACCCGCTCTTTGGTCGCGTTCGAAGAGCCGGTGAAGCTTTCGCCGGCCGCCAACGCCGGCGTCTTGGTGGCGATTTCATCGGTGCTGTTCGGGCTGTTGAAAAAGGCATTCGTGTATTCGATGAAGAAATTCCCAGTGGAGAACCGGGCGCCCAGCACATCGCCGGCGTGGACCGGAAAGCGCTCGTAGAACGGGGCGAGCGTCCCGGCAAGCCCCGAGAGGTTGTGCGTCGCCCCCGCGCTGGCGACCGTGCCGGCGTTGGCGCCGGTCTTGTGGGCGGTCTGCGGCTGAAAGGTGTCGGTGGAGCCGGTCAAAGCGCCGACCTTGACTTGGGATTTGACGATCACCCCGTCGTAGGGGATCCCATAGGAGCCGGCGGCGGTGTTGGGGTCGCCGAACTGCCATGCGCTGCAGCTGCACGGGCTGATTCCTTTGCCGGCCACCGTCGATTCACCGAGGTGCTTCGGCGCCGGCATGGCACTCGCCGACACAGCGTCGGTCGTCCCCCCGCCAACGGCGGCGAGAAACAGGACGCACGCGAGCGGACGGACACGACGCATATGTCGATTTAACACCGGATCGAGGCGCGCCGGGGTGTTGCGCCCTCTCCAGTGGCCGACTGTTCCAGCTACGCCGACGCACCTCCGTGGCCGCTTCGCGAGGTGGAAAGACGGGCGCTTCCCCCTTTCCAACTCGAATTTATAGCAGGCATGGGCCTTGTAACAAGCCCCGTGCCTGCTCCATAATCGCCGGCCGCAAGCCAAAAACATGCGGAAACAGAGAGTTAAAATGTGTGTGTTCTTGTTCGGCGGAGGGAGATGACCGACCATGCTGTGGTGATCGCCGGAGGCGGTCCGGCGGGGATGATGCTGGCGGCTGAGTTGGCATTGGCGAAGGTTGACGTCGCGATCGTCGAGCGGCGTCCCGATCACGTGCTCGTCGGCTCACGGGCCGGCGGTTTTCACTCGCGCACGATCGAGCTGCTGGACCAGCGTGGGGTCGCCGATCGGTTCCTCGCGGAGGGCCAGGCGGCCCAGGCCGCGATGCTGGCCACAACCGTGTTGGACATGAGCGACTTCCCGACGCGTCATCCCTATTCGCTCGGGATCTGGCAGAACCAGATCGAGCGGATCATGGCCGCCTGGATCGCCGAGCTGCCGGTGAAGATCTACTACGGATGTGAGGTGACGGGCTTCGAGCAAGACGACACCGGCGTCGAGGTCGAACTGTCCGGCGAGGGGTCGCTGCGGGCACGGTATCTCGTCGGCTGCGATGGAGGACGCAGCCTCATCCGCAAAGCAGCCGGCATCGAGTTCCCCGGATTGGATCCGACCAGGAGCAACCTGATCGCCGAGGTCGAGACGACCGAGGAGCCGGATCTTGGCATCCGCCACGACGATCTCGGTGTGCATTCCCTCGGCAGGGTGGAGTACGAGATCCGCGACGGCGAGGTGGTCTATGCGGATCAGGGACCCGTGCGGGTCCTGGTGACCGAGGAGCACGTCGAAGCCACCGCTGAGCCCACCCTGCGCGATCTGAGCGAGGCGCTGATCAGGGTGTACGGCACCGACTTCGGGATCCACAATCCCACCTGGATCTCCAGGTTCACCGACATGACCCGTCAGGCAGCGTCCTATCGCGCGGGACGCGTCCTACTCGCCGGCGACTCGGCGCACGTGCACTACCCGGCGGGTGGACAGGGCCTCAGCCTCGGTGTGGGCGATGCGGCGAATCTGGGATGGAAGCTGGCCCAGGTGGTCAAGGGGACCTCCCCGGAGAGCCTCCTGGAGACGTATCGGGACGAGCGCCACCCGGTCGCTGCCCGCGCGATCCAGCACACGATGGCTCAGGCCGCACTCCAGCGCCGAGACGAGCGCATGCGGGCCCTGGTCGATGTCGTGTCGGAGCTGGCGACCATGGGCGAGCCTCGCAAACGGCTCGCCGGGCTCATCTCCGGGCTGGACATTCACTACGACCTCGGCGAGGGACATCCACTGCTCGGACGCCGCATGCCCGATCTCGATCTGATCGCCACCAGTGGCCCGCTCCGTGTCTTCGAGCTGCTGCACGACGCCCGGCCGGTGCTGCTCAACCTCGGTGAGCCCGGCGGCTTCGACATCGCTCCGTGGGCCGACCGGGTCCAGCCGATCGACGCGAGCTACAAGGGCGAGTGGGAGCTCCCGGTGCTCGGCCCGGTCACCGCTCCCACCGCCGTGCTGATTCGGCCCGACGGATATGTGGCTTGGGTGGGAGACCTCACCCAGCCGGACCTCGCTGACGCGCTGACCACCTGGTTCGGACCGCCTACCGCGGCGTAGCGATGACGCCGGCTGCGGCGGCCGGCGCCGCATAGGCGGCAGCGAGCGTCGCGACGGTCTCGTGGGCGTTGAGCCCGCTCGGGTTGGGGACCACCCAGAGCGCCGCGCCGGACCAGTGGATCCCGCTTTCGAGCGTGTCCGGCTGCCGGCCCAAAGCCGCGCCTCGCTCGCCGAACGCATCGCGATAGGCGGTGACTCCCGCGATCGCGACGACCGCGGGCCGGTGCTCGGCGACGAACCGCTGAAGCCGCGCGCCGCCCTCGCGCAACTCCTCGGGCGAGAGCTCGGAGGCGCGCGCGGTGGCCCGCCCCACGAGGTTGGTGATGCCGACGCCCCGCGCCACGAGATGCGCGCGATCGGCATCGGTCATCCCGGCGACCCGATCGACCTCGTAGCCGGTGATGCCGGCCGCGGCCAACGCCGGATAAAAACGGTTGGTGGGATGCGCGAAGTGGGTTCCGACCGCGGCCGTCCACAGGCCCGGGTTGATGCCGACAAACAGCAGCTTGAGCCCCGGCCCAACGAGATCCTCGACCTCGCAGCCGCGGAACTCCTCCAGCTCCAAACGCGTGAACCGCACACCCGCGATCCTGCCCGAGCCGCGCCGCGCCCGTCGCGCGCCGAGATTCCGTCACATCTCTGCCCTCTACTCCGTCACACCTATGAGACAAAGAAAACGGCCGACCCAGAGGCGGCCCGGACCGAAAGGAAGCAACCATTGGCAAGTGAGAAGATCGCCGTCGCCGGTGCGACCGGCCGCCTCGGCCGCCCCACGGCGAAGCTCCTCGCCGCCCAAGACAGCAACGGCCCGCGCGTCGAGGCCGAGAGTTCTTCGACGACCCGGAAGGCCTCTATCCGGCCGGGGCCGTCCTCCCCGGCCCGGTGGCCAAGCTCGCCGGCCCCATTTACGAGGAGTGGCTCAACCAGTAGCTCTTGGCCGAGCCAATGTCGAATCCGCGTGTCCCCGCTCGTCTCATGGGTAAAGGGGGCTCAGAGGAACTCCCGTGACCGAAGGAGAATCGAAATGGGAAAGCTGATCGCAACAACGCAGGCCACCATTGACGGCGTTATCGACCCGGTCGGCGAGTGGGTGCAACCTGACGGAGACCACGGCGACTACTCGTTCGAGCGTCAGGCGAGATCGAGCGGGATGGTGCTGGGCCGCAAGACCTACGAGGGCCTGGCGGGATATTGGCCCAGCCAGTCGGGCACATGGGCAGACATGGTCAACTCGATGCCGAAGTACGTCGGGTCAAACACCCTGTCCGGCGATCTCGAGTGGAACGCGACCCTGCTCGAGGGGAACCTCGAGGACTCGATCCCAAAGCTGAAGCACGAGGCCGACGGCGACCTGTTCATGCACGGCAGCGGCGAGTTCGCCTACGCCCTCGCCGAGAAGGGCCTGATCGACGAGTACGAGGTCTACCTGAACCCGCTCGTCTGGGGCGAAGGAAAAGTCCACGTGCTCGGCGACAGGGGAACCGTCCGGATGCAGCTCGACGACATCAAGCGGTTCGACTCCGGAGTGGTCCTCCTCACCTACCTGCCGGCGTCCTGACCGCGGCTATTTTGGCGCTTCGGCCCGAGTTTGAGGTTGACCTTGCCGTCGGCGGGTATCGCCCCCGCCGCGGGGTTCGACGACTTGACGACGAGGTTCCGCCGCCCTTTGATCTTGGGCATTTGGACCTTGCCTACCTTGCAGCCGGCCGCCCTGATCTCCCTCTTTGCCGCCTTCAGCTTCTTGCCGGCCAGCTCAGGGACGATGCACCCGGGGCGTCCGGGCGGGTCGCCATGCGGTGGGCGCGTGTATGAGACCGACGCCGAGCAGGCCGAGGTGTTGCCGGCCGCGTCGGTCGCGGTCGCCGAGAAGGTGGCAGTGACGCCCTCCCCGACCTCAACGCGGATGCCCGGTGAGCCAAGCTCGGCTGCGCTGCCAGTGGCGACAGAAGCGCCCGCGCAGTTCGGGCCCGCATAGACGTGCACCCTCGATCCCGCCTCGGCGGCGCCGCGGATTCGCGGAGTGCCACTCGAGTTCGGCGAGGCCGGGTCGGTACTCGTGAGCTGCGGCGCTGATGGTGGCACGAGGTCTTTCTGCTCGAGCCAGATGCCTCCGGACCCACCGATGCGATCTTCGACGCTTTCGCAAAAGGAGAGATTTCCCGAGATGGGCGTCGCATGCATATCGGTCCACTGGCCGCCGATCGCCCCCGCTCCGGTGAGCCCTGTGATGAACGAGGCTCCGGAGCGCGGGCTGCCTTCAGTGCTCCCTGTGGTCGAGGTCGAAAGCGCCAGGATGGCCGGGTCCGTGGAAACAGCGCATTCCTTTCCTTCGGACGTCAGCGTCCCGCCGGCTTCGCCTTCCAGAGTGAGCGCGCCTGTCGCCTGGTTGAAAGTCCCTTCGATTTCTCCGATTTCGAAGTCGACGGTGACATCGCCCTCAAAGATTCCGGTGACATGCGTCATGAACTGGGGCACCTGCAGATCACCCGCTGTGATCGAGCCGCTGACGGGATCGATTTGGGCTTCAAAAGGCGCTGTTTTTTCGGGGGCTTTGAATAGGGCGGCGTCGGAGAGCTGGACCCCGACGTTGGCGCGGTCTTCGGTGAACGTCATCGAGAGGGGCTCGGCGCTCGCCGCCGAGACGCAGACGCCCAGCACCAAGAGCGAGACAAGCGCAATCGCTCCAGTGGCTCGCATTGCTCTGCGGCTGTCCCCAGCTTCACCTACCGGCACGGTCTCCCTTGAAGTCATCAATGTCCCTTTCGCTGTTCCCGACTTGCGTAGGTACTGCGGCCCGCGTCGGCTCCTGGCTCGTACCGCTACACCGTAGCACTGACGAAGATACGGTGAAGCGGCTTAAAAGATGGTCCGTATTCTCCCAATCTGTCGCGATCCGGTCAATTCGGGACTACGGTTCAAGCGTGCAGACGACGAATCCCTCCGGGGGACAGGCGAAGAAACGGCGACGACTGTCGCCCGAGGCGATCACCGAGGCGGCGATCCGCCTGGCCGACGCCGAGGGCCTCGAGGCGGTCTCGATCAGGCGCGTCGCCGCCGAGCTCGACGGGCGGGCGATGAGCCTCTACGACCATTTCGCCAGCAAGCGCGAGCTGCTCGCCTCGATGACCGACGAGGTGGTCGGGGAGATGCTGGTCTCCCACCCCCTGCCGGAGGCCTGGCGTGAGGCAGTCGCGGTCTCCGCGCGGACGATGTACGCCGCCTACGCCTCTCACCCTTGGGCGCTCTTTGCCGCCGCCGAACGGGTCGGCCCCGGACCCAACGGCATCAAACTCGCCAAGCAGATGGCGCGGGCGCTCGCGACGCTCGCGCTCGAGCACGGCGATGTCTGGCAGGTGCAGGGAATCGTCAACGACTACGTCATCGGCTACTCGTTTCGGACCGTCGGAACCGTCGACCCGGAGGACATGGAGGCGGCGATCGCCGCCAGCGACGTAGTCGAGTTCCCCGAGCTAGCCGCCCTGCCCGACAACCTCCGCACCCGCTCCTCGATCGAGCGCTTCGAGCTCGGCCTGCAGACCGTGCTCGATGGCATCGAGCGACGTTTTCTCGGTCAGCCCGGCTGAGAATCAGCCACTGAGATCTGCTCCTGGCGAAGAAATCGGGAACCGGATTCCGCTTTACGGGCATCTACCGCTAGTGGCAAGCGATCGAGACCTGTGGGAGCGGGCCCGCGGCGGCGACGCCGAGGCGTTCGGCGACCTTTACGAGCGCCATGCCCGAGCGGTTCAGTCCTACTGCCTGTGGCGCACCGCCGACCTCCAGGTCGCCGAGGACGCCACCGCGACGGTGTTTCTCGAAGCCTGGCGTAAGCGGGGGCACCTCACCCTGAGCACGGATTCTGCCGCGCCGCTCCTGCTGGGGATCGCCAACAACGTCGTACGCCGCCAGTGGCGCAGCCAGCGACGCTACCGAGACGCCCTCGAGCGAGTGCGAAACGTCGGCCCGATCCCCAACGACCTTGAGGCAGAGGCGATCGCCCGCCTCGATGCGATCCAGCAACTGCGCGAGGGCGGCGAGGCAATCCGCAAGCTGCCCCGGCGGGAGCGGGAGGTGCTCGCTCTGCTCGCCTGGAGCGACCTCTCCTACGGCGAGATCGCCGAGGCCTTGGGCCTTCCGGTGGGGACCGTGCGCTCCCGCCTCGCCCGTGCCCGTACCCGCCTCGGCGACGCCTTCCCTGACACAACCGCAGCCAGACCCGCGGAGGAAACCCTGTGACCAAGCCCAAGCCCGACCTCTCACCCCTTCTCCCCGACGACGCCACGCTGAAGGCGCGACGATCGGCGCTCGTCGACGCGGTTGGTCCCGGTGGGCAAGGCCCGCGGCCCGCGCCTGCCTGGCGCCGGCGCGGCCCGCGCCTGGCGCTTGGCGGCGGCGTTGCCCTAGCCGCGGTCGCTGTCGCGCTGATCGTCAGCGCCGGCGGCGACAACCCCTCCAAAGCCTTTGCCGTCAAACCGCAGAAGGGCGGCGGAGTCACGATCAAGATTTACAGCCTTGAAGACGCCTCCGGCCTCGAACAGGCCCTCGAGGAAGCCGGAATCAAGTCCCAGGTGACCTGGCTGCCGGCCGGGAAGGTCTGCCGGGAACCGCACTACAAACCCTCGATCGTGCATTTTCCGGGTGGTGGCAGCTTCGGCGGGATGAACATGGGGGGTCCCGGCGGGATCACGATCGGGATCAGCAGCACCAAGGCATTGCGCGAAAGCTTTGGGCAGCGCAGGCGCGGTGAAATTTCCGCTGATGAAGTGGCCAATATCACTCTGGATCCCGAAGCGTTCCGCCCCGATCAGAGCGTGGTTCTCTCCGGAACTCCCGCTCCCTACGACGGCGACCCCGAAGGGGGGAGCATCACGAAGATGGGAGTCGCCGAAGGCCCGGTCGAGCCCTGCAAGCTGGTCCCGGCGCTGCCCAGCGGTTTTGGCGCCTTCGGGTTTAGCGAGGGAGGCGGGCCCGCCTACGCCCCGCGGGGCGACGAGGCTCTACCCCAAGCCGCCATCACCGCCGATCTGCGCCAGGCCGCCAACTCCGCCGAAGCATCCGACACCCAGGTTGAGGCACCGCCTGGTCCCGGCCAGTACCTCTACGCGAAGACCAAGGTGGTCCAACTGCAGGGCTGGCTGCCGAAAGGCCATGGGAAGGGTTCGAAGACGCACCCCAGGTATTTCGTGCCAATCAACGATCCGAGCGCCCACTATGCCCTGGTGCCGGCGCTGAAAGAGGTCTGGACGGCCCCAGACGGGAAGACGCACGTTCGCGAAACCCTTGGCCGGGTCAACTTCCTCTCCAGCGCCAACCAAAGGCTTTGGGATGACGCGGGCTCGCCGCCACCCTGGGCCTTCGACCCCAGCGAACACGACGTGAGCCGCGATGGCTCCGGTCGCCGCCTGAAGGATTTCGCGGCCAATTCATTCCGGGGCCGCCATGAATTCACCTACATGTCCAGGCTCTCGCGGCTTCCGACCGAGCCCGAAGCCCTGCGCCTGGCCGTCGAAAACCGCCGCGGCGGGAGCTCGCCACTCGATCCCTCTCCGGCCGAGTCGCCGAGGGGCGGTGCGACCGTCGAAAGGCTCTTGGAAATCCTCAGCGAACCGATCGCGAGCCCGGCGCTGCGCGCGGCCGCCTTTAACGCCCTCGCCGAAATTCCGGGCATCGGGTTCGAGCGCGATGTGACCGATGGCGCCGGGCGCCGGGGCGACGCGATCAGCTGGGTCAGGGAAAACGGATTCGGCCGCAGGTTCATCTTCGATCCCCATACCGGCAAGGTTCTTGCTGAGGCCGAAATGATCTTCGGCCCAAAGGCCTCTGAGGAATATGGAGCCCCGGCCGACACTCCCTACCGCGAAACCGCCTACCTGCAGGCAGGGATCGTCAACTCAACGCACGAACGTCTGAAATGACGGTTCCTCCGCTGAAGCGCATCCTCATCGCCACCTGCTCCGCGATCGCCCTAATCGCAACCCTCACCGCGCCCGCCGGCACGACCGCGGCCTCCAGCTGGACACTGCGGCAGCTCCCCCCGGCCTCCGGCGATGCGTTTGGGCCGCCGCTGTCCGGGGTCTCCTGCCCGACCGATTCGCTCTGCGTCGCCGCCGGCGGGCTCGACACGCTCGCTTTCTCGCAAGCGCCGACCGGCCCCACCGCCAACTGGCACGTGATCCACCCCTCCTACCCCGTCGGGCCTGGGAAGACCTGCGTCGAAGGAGAACCGCACTGCCCGACGCCGGGCGGCCGCCTGCAGGCCGTCTCCTGCGCCTCGCCGAGCCTCTGCGTCGCGGTCAGCTACGAAGGCTTCGTTTACGCCTCGACTGAACCGACGGGCGGTGCCGACGCCTGGTTGCCCACCGTCATCAACGAAGACGGGGAGCAAGGTGCGACCCACCTGACCGCGGTCTCCTGTCCCTCGCCGGCCCTGTGCGTGGCGGTCTCCGGTGGGTCGAACAACTCCAACGGCGGCAAGGTGCTCACCTCGACCGACCCCGCCTCGGGCCACTGGCAGGCGACCCAGCTCAGCAGCTCGCTCGATCTCCGCGGCGTCTCCTGCGGCACCCCTTCGCTCTGCGTCGCCGTCGCGCGAGGAGGCCGGATCTTCGTCTCGACCAACCCCACCGGCGGCTCCTCGGCCTGGACGGAAGCAGGAACTCCGGGTGGGCCCGGTGACCTGGAAGGAGTCGCCTGCGTATCGAAGCTGCTCTGCGCCGCCGGCAACCTGACCGGAAACGTCCTCACCTCGACCGACCCCGCCGGCGGCGGCTGGAGCGAGGCGAACGCCGGCGGCTCGGTCCAGATCACCGGTCTCTCCTGCCCCACCGCGAGTCGCTGCGTCGCGGTCGACAACAACGGCGACGTCCTCAACTCGAGCGATCCGTCGGGAGGCACCGGCTCCTGGCACTTCGAGAGCCTCGTTCCCTTTCGGCCCACCGAGAATGAAAAAGGACTCGAGCCGCCGCGAAACTCGCTCTTCTCTGCCTCCTGCGCCTCGACCTCGCTCTGCGCCCTGGTCGGCATCGACGGTCGCATCTTCACGGCCATCGATCCGTTCTCCGTGCCCGACCCGACCGCTGGCCACCCCAGCCACAAGGCTCCCCGGCGCCCCCGCACGGTCCTCGTCTTCGCCGAACACTTTTGGAAGGTCGCCACCACCCGCCACCGCCGCCTCCGTGCCCGCTTTCGCTTCTACTCACCGACCAAGGCCAGGGGCTTCGAATGCAAGCGCGACCGCGGTCCCTACCGCCCCTGTCGCTCACCGCTGCGCTACTGGGTGACTCACGGGCGACACGTCCTGCGCGTGCGTGCCATCGGCCCGACCGGACTTCGTGGCCCTTCGGCGATCAAGCATTTCCGCGTGCTGAAGCCTCACTCGCCAGCCACCGCCACCGCATCGGGCGCGCCTCGGGACAGGGCATCCGCTAGCCCCCGGCCGATCTGCTCGGCCAGCTCGCTGAATCGTCATGCACTCGACCGCAGCGACGCGACGTCCCCAGCCCAGCGTCTCTCTTCAGCGCCCCGCCGCGGTGATCGCGAGCGCCACCCAACCGACCGTGAAGCCGGCCAGCACCACGGTGTTGATCCCGCGGTAGAGGCGCGAGCCCTTCTGCAGCTCGGAGTTGAAGGCGAGGATCCCGAGTAGCAGCGGTGCGAGAAAGGCGCCGAGGACGAGAAGGAAGCCGATCCAGGTCGGCAGTGGATCGACGGCAAACCCGACCGCGATCAGGATCACCCCCTGCATCAGCAGGTCGAGGTGGGCCTGGCGGATCCGCCCCAGGTGGCGGGCGCCCGCCCGCCGCAGCAGCTCGGGCTTCTCGATCGTCATCACCATCACCCAGCCGGAGAGGACCCCGACGGTCAGCTCATAGATGCCCAGTTGAGAGAGAAGAGGCACGGTGTCGGTCCTTTCTAGAATGAAATTTCAGTTTCGAATCTTATTACAGTTGTAGGATTGGCCGATGTCGAAGGCGCGAGCACCCGCGTTGCCCCCCGCGGCCTCGCGCGGCGAGCGTCGAAAGGCGCGAACGGCGGCGGCAATCCTCGATGCGGCCGAGCAGCTCTTCCTCGGGCGCGGCTTTGCCGCGACGACGATGGAGGACCTCTCCCGCGCCGCCGATGTCGCGATCGGCTCGATCTACGCGCATTTCGGCGACAAGGAGGGCGTCTATGCAGCGCTGATCGACCGTGCCCTGGCGCTCGATCTCAAATACAGCGACGCGGGCTTCGCGGAGGGGAATTCGCCGCTTGAACGACTGGTCGGCCTGGCCGAGGGCTACCTGCGCTTCGCCCGCGAGTTCCCCGGCTACTTCCGCCTCTTTCGCTTCCCCCCGCATGACCGGCCGGGATCGGGGCGCGCTGGCGAACCGGAGGCCAAGGTGGCCGCGCGGATTGGCGAGGAAACCGTGCGGATGGCGGGCCTCCTCGAAGAAGCGATGGCCGAAGGCGTCGTGCGCCCGATCGACCCGATTGCCACCGCCCGCTTCCTCTGGGCGGCCTGGGATGGCGTCATCGCCTCACACCTCGGGCCGGCCAATATGGAGATCAGCGACGAGGAGTTCGAGCAGATGCTCAACCGGGCGCGAGAAACGATCATCCTCGGGATCGCCGAGCCGGCTGCGCTCAAGCGGGTGCCCTAGCGCGAGATCGAGACCCCCTGCGCCGGGGTAGCGCTTGATCGCTTCGATGGGATCGGCGCTAGTCAGCCCACCAGTCGCGTTGGCCATCGACGTCTTCGCGCGGAGCCTCGCCGAGATTGGGCGCGCCGATGACGAGGATCTCAAGGCCCTCCGGCCCGGCCTCGTAGCCTCGCCACGTACCGGGCGGGACGCGTATCGCGTCCCATTCCTTGAGCTCGACGATCTCGTCGTCGAGCTTCATCCGGCCGCTCCCGCGCAGGACCACATACACCTCCTCTTGCGTCTTGTGGGTGTGGCCGTACGGAAAGCGATAGCCGGGCGGGACGCGCTGGTAGCTCAGGCCGGATTTCTCGAGCTCGAGCGCCCCGGTCGCCATGCGGAACTCCAGGTCCGGCGCGCCGTCGAACTTGGATCCGACATCCTCCAGGTCATCCTTGAGGTTCCTGAGGGTGAACGACACGGCGCAATCCTATTGGGACCTTTGGCTGGGGTCGCCGATCTGATGGTCAAGCGCCGTGTGCCAGGTTCCTCCCCAATTAGCGCGCCGCCGGCCACATTCGCGTTCTCGCGAACGAAACGTAGGTGAACCTGAGGGCCCTGCGCAAGGCCCGGCGGCCTTCTCGATCATCATCGGGGCGCTCTACCCGAGCCTCCCACTCGAATAGGTTCTCCTGATCACCCGGCATACGGCGGGTAGGCAGACCAAATACTCGAGGACGCCGGCCGCGGCGTAGTCGAGCGCCGCCGCGCGGGTTATGCCGACGCCATGCTTGGCGGCCCAGTATGAGCCGGGGATCGCGGGGCAGCCCGAGGTACGGTGCCGACGCTTGCAAATCGCAATCACTTGGAGGACGCCGATGCCGGACACCACCTGCCACATGTCGATCTCGCTCGACGGCTTCGTCGCCGGGCCGGACCAGAGCCGGGAGAATCCGCTGGGGAAGCGCGGCAGGGAGGTCCATAGCTGGCACCTCGGCGACGAGCGCGCGAACGACGCCGACGCGACGGCAGAGGGCTGGCTCATGCGACCGCGCGGGGCCTACGTCATGGGCCGCAACATGTTCGGGCCG
>DASYIY010000021.1:0-10808 GCA_035997045.1 Solirubrobacterales bacterium
CAGCGCCCTCGTCTCCTACGACGGCAGCGTCGAGTGGCTCTGCCTGCCGCGCTTCGACTCGCCCAGCGCCTTCGCCGCCCTGCTCGACCGCGGCGCCGGCCACTTCAAGCTGGCGCCGAAGGGCGTGATCGTGCCGATCAGCCGCCGCTACGAGCCGGGCACGCTGGTGATCGAGACGACCTGGGTGACCGAGACCGGCTGGGTCGTCGTCCACGACCTGCTCTCGATCCCCGAGTGGGCGACCGAAGACGGCAACGGCGGCCGTCCCCCGACCGAGCACGAGTCCGACAACTCGCTGCTGCGGCTGGTGACCTGCCTCGACGGCGAGGTCGAGATGGAGATGGAGTGCCTGCCCCGTTTTGCCTACGGCGCCGAGGCGGCGAGCTGGAGCGGCGGCGAGCTGGGCGAAGCGGTCGCCTCCTGCAGCGACGGCACCGAGCTGCGGCTGACCAGCGACATGGAGCTGACGATCGAGGGCGGCGTCGCCCGCGGCCGACTGAAGCTGCGCGAGGACGAGACCGGCTTCTGCGCGACTACCTGGGGGGAGGGCGACGTGGGCGGACCGCGCAGCGCCCCCGAGGCGCTGGAGCGGCTCGACTCGACCGAAGAGTTCTGGCGCGAGTGGCTACGCGCCGGCGACTTTCCCGACCACCCCTGGCGCATCCACCTGCAGCGCTCGGCGCTGGTGCTGAAGGGGCTGACCTACACGCCGAGCGGGGCGATCGTCGCCGCCCCGACGACCTCGCTGCCCGAGACCCCCGGCGGCGAACGCAACTGGGACTACCGCTACAGCTGGATCCGCGACTCGACCTTCAGCCTCTGGGCCCTGCACACGCTCGGCTTCGACCAGGAGGCGCGCGACTTCATGCGCTTCATCCTCGACGTCTGCAAAGACAATCCAGACCTGCAGATCATGTATGGGATCGGCGGCGAGCGCGACCTGACCGAGCGCACGCTCGACCACCTCGGCGGCTACGGCGGGGCCAGCCCGGTGCGGGTCGGCAACGGCGCCTTCGACCAGCGCCAGAACGACGTCTGGGGCGCCCTGCTCGACTCGATCTACCTGCACGAAAAGGCGCTGCGCGGCAGCGGCACGCCGGCCGACCGGCAGCTGATCCGCTACCAGGTGGAAGCGGCGATCGAGGCCTGGCCCAACCCCGACCAGGGGATCTGGGAGTCGCGCGGCGAGCCCCAGCACTACGTCTCCTCGAAGCTGATGATCTGGGTGGCGGTCGACCGCGGCGCCCGCCTCGCCCGCGGCATCGGCTTCGCGGACGTCGCCGAGGAGTGGGAAGAAACGGCGGAGAAAATGCGGGCCGAGATCCTCGAGCGCGGCGTCCGCGACGGCGTCTTTCGCCAGCACTACGAGACCGACGCGCTCGATGCCTCCACCCTGCTGATCCCGCTGCTGCGCTTCCTGCCGCCCGACGATCCGCGGGTACGGGCGACGGTCGAGGCGATCACCGCCGAGCTGACCGAGCACGGCCTCGTCCTGCGCTACAAGGTCGAGGAGACCGACGACGGGCTCAGCGGCGAGGAGGGCACCTTCCTGATCTGCTCCTTCTGGCTCGTCTCCGCCCTCTCGGAGATCGGCGAGGGCGCCCAGGCGCGCGCCCTCTGCGAGCGGCTGCTGGAGGCGGCGGGCTGGCTCGACCTCTACGCAGAGGAGCTCGACGCCCCGAGCGGGCGCCACCTCGGCAACTTCCCCCAGGCCTTCACCCACCTGGCCTTGATCAACGCCGTCTCGCACGTGATCGCCGACGAGCAGCGCGAGGACGGTGGCCCGACCGCCGTCTTCACCGAGATGGGCGGCGTCCGCGAGGACGCCTGAGCGATCCGAGGCTCGGCGCCGCGCTCCGCCCGATGCAATTTCTTGTGCTTGAAGACAAAGTATCGACAGACAATAGATTTCGTTTGCTCTATATTGCTCGTCAATGGCGACGGGGGGCGGCAACAAGGCAACCGATCTATTCACCGCCCTCGGGCACCCGCTGAGGCGCCGGATCCTGCGCAAGATGATCGCCGAGGGCGGTCAGATCAGCCCACTCGAGCTCGCCAACAGCCTCGACGAGCCACTCAGCGCGCTCAGCTACCACGTCAGGGTGCTGGCCGAATGCAAGGCGATCAAGCTGGTGCGGACAAAACAGATCCGCGGCTCGACCCAGCACTTCTACCGCCCCGCCGTCAGGGCGAAGTGGGCACGGACGGCGTTGAAGACGGCGGAGGGGCGGCAGCGCAAGAAAAACCGGCCGCGGGGGGAAGAGAAAGGCTGACGTCTCTCTTATCTAGGCAAGCGTGGAGCAAAGGAACGACATTCGCAGGACGGTCGACGAGGACAGAGCAGAGGAGTCCGCGGTACTGCAGCACCTCCTCGCCCTGCACCCGACGGCGCTGTCGGTCGAGGAGTTGGTGCGCGAGCTCGACCCCGGTCGCGACTCCTTCGCCGAGCGCGACGCGGTCGAGCGCGCCGTGCGCGACCTCGCCGGCGCCGGCCTCGTGCACCAGCGCGAATCGCTCGTGCTGCCGACGCGTGCGGCGCTGCGCTTCGACGAGCTGCTTGGCTGAAAACGGCACTTGAAGTGAGGCGGGCTCCAGTAGGATCGCAACTGCGTTGACTCCCGCGCCGTTCAAAGTCCACAGCGAGCAGAAGCAGGGCGTGTTGGTGATCCAGGTCGAGGGCGAGCTGGACATGAACACGGCGACCCAGCTCGAGCGCCAGCTCGAGGCCCCCTTGGCGAAAACGGACTCGAACCTGCTGATCGACCTCAGCCGCTGCGAATTCATCGACTCGACCGGCATCGCCCTGATCGTCAAGGCATGGCAGGCACTCGACGATCGCTTCTCCCTCTGCGGAATCGGCAATCAGGTCAAGCGCGTGCTCGACGTCACCGGCCTCGAGGCGACGATCCCGATGCACTCAAATCGCGACGACGCGCTGGCCAGCCTGCGCGGTTGAACTTGCGGCGCGCGCTGCTCACCGCCGCTGTCCTCAGCCTCGCCTTCTTCGGGCTCAGCAGCTCCGCTTCTCCACGGGGCGGGATCATCTTGATCCGCGGCGCCGACTCCGGCTCCCACCTCCGCCTCACCATGAGCGGCTCGCAGCTGCTCGTCAACGGTCAGACGGCCAGCGCCGAGCGACCAAGCGGCTGCCGTCTCGCCCGCGACTACGGCACCTCCTGCCGGCTGGCGGAAGCCTCGTCGGTCATCGTAGAAATGGGTCCGTCGAACGACAAGGTCGAAGTGCTGGATCCGCTGCCGGTGCCGCTGACCGCATATATGGGCTCCGGCTCGGACAAGTTGATCGGCAACTCCGAGGCGGACACCTGCTACCCGCAGGGATCCCCGCGCAACCGCTGTCTCGGCGGTGGCGGCGACGACATCTGCGTCTCCGGTCCGGCGAACACCGACTGCGTCGGCGGCCCCGGCGACGACTACTGCAAAACGAGCAGCGGCAGCGATGGCTGCTGGGGCGGCCCCGGCGACGACGAGTGCCTGATGGGCGCCGGCCAGGACGGCTGCCACGGCGAAGGCGGCGACGATCGCCTCTTCGGCGGACCCGGCACCGACCGGCTCTACGGCGGCAACGGCAACGACGACTGCGACGGGGGGCCGGGAACCGGCCAATCGGAAGAATGCGAGGAAGGTCCGGGGCGCTGACCTCCGGCTAGCGGGGCGAACCGAGGAACCGCTCGACCGCCTCGGTCGTCTCGGTGGGCGCTTCCCAGAGCATGTTGTGGCCGTTGGGAACCGTCGCCGCGGTCAGCAGCTCGCCGAGCTCATCCTGGTAGCGACGCTCGAGGGCGGTGGCATCGAACAACTGCTTCGCCGGCCGCACGACGAGGGTGGGCAGGGGGGCGATCGGCGGCGCCGGCAGCGCCATCTCGCTCCAGGCGACCACGACCGTGCTCGGGCAAAAGCTGAAGCGGAAGCGGCCGTCGGGACCCTTGCGGATGTCATCGCGCACGAAGGCGGCAACGACATCGCGCGGCGGCGCAACCATCGAGTCGCTGGAGAGCATCGCGTTGAGGGCGCCGTCAGCCGTGGCGAAACTCCAGTCGAGCCGTTCGATTTCGGCGCTGCGCAGGGCATACGCCGCCGGCACTTCCAGGGCCGGATCAAGCAGGACGAGGCGCTCGCTGCGCTCGCCGGCGCCGGCCGCTGCCTGGGCCACCAGCCGGCCGCCGAAGCTGTGCCCGATCCAGGTGGCGCGCTCGATTCCGGCGTCGTCGAGCGTCTCGATCAGATCGCCGACGTGGGTGCCGATGTCCCAGGGGGGTTCGCGCTCCGAATCGCCGTGACCGCGTAGATCGACCGCCAGGACCGAGCGACCGCGATCGGCGAGGCGCTGACCGAGGGCCTCGAATATCCCCCCATGCTGGGTGACGCCATGGACGCAGACGATCGAGTCGGCGCCGGCCGTTCCCCAGCGGCGAGTCTTCAGGACCATTTCCGGCCCCAGGGCATGCAGTTCGGAAATGACGTTGGGTCAACGGCCATCTGGACTCCCCTCGTTCCCGGCGTGGGCGACGAACAACGCCACGATTCCCTGAAGCTCGATCCGGTGGTCGCTGAACGTATCGCCGAGCACCGCATCCAAATCTTCCAGCCCGTCCCCCAGATTGCAGAAAATCCCGCGCCGGTTCAATTTCGCAATCCCGACGCGAGATCTGCGCGTGTGCTCGACCCCCAGATTCAACACTGTTGCGCCAAAGAGCACGCCTCCGGGTTTCAACACCGCGCGCGCCTGCTCGAAGGCGGCCGCCTTCTCCCGAATGGTTCCCGGCACACAGTGCAATATGTTCAACATGCCGACCGACCCAAAGGACTCCGCCGGGAGATCCCAGGGATCGAGCACACTGCCGAGACAGGTACTCGGTTCGTAGCGACGCACCCGATCGGATACGAACTCCAAGGCGCTGGCACTGCTGTCCAGCAGCGTGATATTCGGGTCAGCCACGGGAAATCGGCAGCGGTCGAGGAGGATGCCCGAGCCGACCCCCACGTCCAGATGGTTGGATGTCGCGTACTCGTTGTAGAGCGCCAGAAACCGCTCCTTGCGACAGCCCCATAGGACCGGAAAGTTGAATCCAAAGACCAGGGCGTCATACATGTGCAAGAACTGTCGCGTGTACACGGTCTGGGGTTCGCTGAACCGCCAACCTCTTACTGCCACACTGTCACCTTTCAATTCGGCACACCTCCTAAGCCCCCGCGGGAGCGTCACTTTTTATAGTCAGCCCCCGGAGGACCGCTTGTGCCGTTGACTCAGCGTGCTCCTGCATCATGCTGAGGTGGTCCCCAGGCACGTCAGTTGCCCTATGCGCAAAGCGCCACGACGAGCTCTCCTCGGCACCGTCGGCGAGGCTCTCCCAGGTCTTGTCCTGCGCTCGGATGAGCAGCGTGGGAGTGGAGATCTCGGGGGGCTCCCAATCCGCAAACATCCGCATGTACGCCGCCGTTGCGGTCAGCCGCGCGTCGTCCAAGGGGAGGCCGATCGCGCTGGCCTGGTGCAGGGCCGTGAGCAAACCGGGTGCCAGCCTCTGGATCACCTCTGCGCTCGGCCAGAACGAATCGATCAGCACCACCGCGGAGGGGAACAGATCGGCCGCCTCCAAATGCCCGGCGACGGCGTGGGCGAGCCAGCCCCCGGACGAGTAGCCGACCAGGGCGAAATCCGTGGTGGGGGCGCTCTCGAGGATCGTCTCGGCGTGCGTGCGCGCAACCGCATCGACGCAGTCCGGCAGTCGCTCTTCGCCGCTGAAGCCCGGAAGCGGCAGCGCCAACGCGCTCCGTTCTCCGCGTAAGCCAGCGGCGAACCGGGCGTACTCATGAGGCCCGGAGATCGCGATTGCAGACGGAATCAGGAAGAGACTCGGCGTTTCCGGTCCCTCGGCAAGGCGGACCGCACGGGGTCGATCGGCTTGTGGCAGCGGGGCGTCGAAGCGATCCCTGAAACCGGCTGCGCCGGTGAGCATGTCCATGAACTCGCCGAGCGAGTCCCTCTCGACCGCGATATCGAGCAGCGCCGCGAACGTCGACGATGCGCCGCCGCTTGCACCGGGCGATCCCGACACCGCCCCGGTCGCGATGTAACGGGCGAGCTCGGCGACCGTGGGGTGATCCGCCAGGGCGACGACGGACAGTGGCTGGCCGGTCGAAGCGGCAAGGCGATTGCAGAGCTCCATCGCGCCGAGCGAGTCGAGCCCGAGCTCGACGAAGAAGCTGCTTGCCTCGACCTCCCCCGCGGACGCGTACCCGAGTACAGCCGCGGTATGGCCGCTGACCAGTTCAAGCACGACGGCCTCGCGTTCCTCGCCGGAGAGCTCCGCAAGGCGCGCATCGAGAGTGCCCGGGGCGGCCGTGGCGGTCCCATCGTCGACCGGATCGTTGGGAATCGAAGCGGGCGGAGCGGCGGCGGCCAAGACGGCGGGGTCGATCCGGCGGGTGGCGACCGACTCGATGGAGACGACCGGATTACCGGCGGTATCGAAGGCGCTGAAGGCAAGCTCGGCGCTCGGGGCGATCCGCAGGCGCAGCGACCCCGAGCCGGCGGCGTGGAGACGTATGCCCCGCCACTCGCAAACCGTCTCGCCCTCGGCACCGGATTGAAGCGCGAGGCCAAATACGGCCTCGACCAGGGCGGGGTGAAGGGCGAAACGCTCAACCTCTCCGGCCAGGGCCACGGGCGGAGAGACCTCGGCGTAGGTCTCATCGCCATTGCTCCATGCCGCCACTATCGAGCGGAAAACGGGGCCATATTCGAGGCCGGTGGCAGCGAGGCGCTCGTATGCGCCATCGACCTCAACCGGCTCGGCCCCTTCGGGTGGCCAGGCCAGCGACTCGGGCGGCGAGTGAGACTCCGCGCCGAGGACGCCGACAGCGTTCTGAGACCAACCGAGATCCCCGGCTGCGTGCCCGGCTTTCGAGGCGAACCGAGAGTGGATCGAGATCTGGCGCGAGCCCTGCGCGTCGGGCTCGGCGACCGAGACCCGGATCTGAACCGCGCCCTCTTCGGATAGCACCAGGGGCTCCTGGAGAGCGAGCTCGGAGATCGCGGCGGCACCGGCCTGCTCGGCCGCGCACAGCGCCAGCTCGACGAAAGCGGCGGGAGGGAACACGACCGTGCCAGCGACGGTGTGTTGTGCCAGCCAGGGGTGGGTCGCGGGCGAGAGGAGTCCGGCGAGGACAAAGCGCTCTCCAGCCGGATCCTCGATCACCGCGCTCAGCAGCGGGTGCTCGGCGGCGGTGAGGCCTGCCGCTCCGAGGTCTCCGGCACCGGCACTGGATGAGAGCCAGTAGCGCTTGCGCTGAAACGGGTAAGTGGGCAGGGGGACGCGCTCCGCTGCCGCGCCCTCGAAGCGGGCCTCCCAGTCGATGCGAACCCCGGCGACGTGGGCGCGGGCGACGGCGCCGGCAAGGGTCTCCGGCTCGGGCCGGCCGGCACGGAGGGTCTGGATCAGGGTGTGCGCAGCGGCAGGCTCGCTTGACTCGAGCGACTGCGGCGCGATCGCACTCAGAACCGGGTCGGGGCCAAGCTCGAGGTAAGCGCTCGCGCCCTCGGCGGCGAGGGTGAGGATGCCGTCGGCGAAGCGAACCGGGTTTCGCACGTGCTCCACCCAGTATGTGGGGTCGGTTGCCTCTCCGGGGCCGAGCAGCTTGCCGGTCAGGTTGGAGACGATCGGGACCTGCGGCTCGTGGTAGTCGAGGTCCTTGGCCAGCGCTTCGAACTCGGAGAGCATCGGCTCCATCAGCGGCGAGTGGAAGGCGTGGGAGACGGCGAGGCGCTTGGTCTTGCGGCCGCGCTCGAGGAAGCTCGCCGCGATCCGCATCGCGGCGGCCCCCTCGCCCGAGAGGACGACCGAGCTGGGGCCGTTGATCGCGGCGATCGCCAGCTCGCCCTCTTCGCCCTCGATCGCCTCCCCGACCTCGGCCTCGGTGGCCTCGAGCGCCACCATCGCCCCGCCCTCCGGCAGCTCTCCCATCAGGGCGCCCCTCGCCGCCACCAGCCTCGCGGCATCGGCAAGGGAGAGCACGCCGGCGATGCAGGCGGCGGAGATCTCGCCGATCGAGTGGCCGCAGAGCAGCTCCGGAGAGACGCCCAGGGACCGCAGCGCCCGGTGCAGGGAGATCTGCAGGGCGAAGAGCGCGGGCTGCGCGTAGGCGGTGTGATCGAGGCGAGCGGCATCCTCGCCGAAGACCACATCCTTGAGCGGATCCGGCAGGTGGGGATCGAGGTGGGCGCAGACCTCATCGAAGGCCTCGGCGTACGCCGGGTAGGCCTCGTAGAGCTCCCTGCCCATGCCGGGGCGCTGGGAGCCCTGGCCGGTGAGCAGGTAGGCGAGCTTGGCGCCCGGCACGGCCCTCCCCACCGCCGCATGCTCTGGCTGCGCACCCTGTCCGAGCGCGTCGAGGGTCCCGAGCAGCTGCTCCCGCGAGCTGCCAAATGCCACGGCGCGGTGGGCGAAGGCCGTGCGGGTCGCGACCAGCGAGTAGGAGACGTCGGTGAGGTCGAGCTCGGGGCGCTCCCGCAGGTGAGCGGCGAGGCCGGCCGCCTGGGCCGCCAGGGCCTGCGCCGATTTGGCCGAGACGGCGAGCGAGACCGGGCCGGCGACGGGTCGGGCCCCGCCGGCGCGGTCGTCCTTGCCCCCGTCCTCTCCCCCGCTCGGTGCCGGCGCCTGCTCGAGGATCACGTGCGCGTTGGTACCGCTGATGCCGAAGGACGAGACGGCGGCGCGGCGCGGGCGACCGTCGGCATCCCACGGCTCGGAGTCGGTGAGGAGCTCGATCGCTCCCCCCTCCCAGTCGACTTTGGCGGAGGGGCTGTCGACGTGGAGGGTCTTCGGCAGCAGGCCTTCGCGCATCGCCATCACGGCCTTGATCACTCCCGCGACCCCTGCCGCAGCCTGGGTATGGCCGATGTTCGACTTGATCGAGCCGAGCTTCAGCGGCCTCTCGCGCTCCTGGCCGTAGGTGGCGATCAGGGCGCCCGCCTCGATCGGGTCGCCGAGAACGGTGCCGGTGCCGTGAGCCTCGACCAGGTCGATGTCCGCCGGCGACAGTCGCGCGTTGGCGAGGGCCTGGCGGATCACCCGCTCCTGCGAGGGGCCGTTGGGGGCGGTGAGGCCGTTGGAGGCACCGTCCTGGTTGACGGCCGAGCCCTTCAGCGTGGCGAGGACGAGATGGCCCGCCCGCTGGGCGTCGGAGAGGCGCTCGAGGGCCAGGACCCCGACGCCCTCGGAGAAGCTGGTCCCGTCCGCAGCCTCGGCGAAGGACTTGCAGCGCCCGTCGGGGGCGAGCCCGCGCTGGCGGGAAAAGCTGATCAGGGGAATCGGGGTGGAGAGAACCACCACGCCGCCCGCCAGGGCCAGATCGCACTCGCCCTGGCGCAGAGCCTGCGCGGCGAGGTGCGTCGCCACCAGCGAGGAGGAGCAGGCGGTGTCGATCGTCATCGCCGGGCCCTCGAGGCCGAGGGTGTAGGAAACCCGCCCGGAGACCGCGCTTTGCATGATGCCGGCGCCGGCGTGCTCGCCCATCTCGCCGAGCATCGCCATGCCGAGGCTGTAGTCGGATGAGCTGGCGCCGGCGAAGACGCCGGTTTGACTGCCGCCGAGCGAGCTCGGGTCGAGGCCAGCGTCCTCCAGGGCGTGCCAGCTGGCTTCCAGCAGCAGCCTCTGCTGCGGATCCATCGCGATTGCCTCGCGCGGGCTGATCGAAAAGAAAGCGGGGTCGAAATCGGCCGCGTCGGCGAGAAAGGCGCCCTCGCGGGTGTAGCAGGTGCCGGGGTGTTCCGGATCGGGGTGATAGAGCCCCTCGAGGTCCCAACCGCGATCTTCGGGGAAGCCGGAGACCGCGTCGGTGCCCGCCGCGACCAGCTCCCAGAGCTGCGCCGGCGACCCCACCCCGCCCGGGTAGCGGCAGGCCATGCCGACGATCGCGATCGGCTCGTCGCTTGCCTGGGCTCGGGTCGCCTTGCGGCGAGCACCGCCGCTCGCGGTCGTTTCGGCGAGCAGGTATTTGGCCACCGCCGCGACCGACGGATAGTCGAAGACCAGGGTGGGAGCCAGGCGCAGGCCAGTCGCGGTGTTGAGCCGGTTGCGCAGCTCGACCGCGCCGAGCGAGTCGAAGCCGAGCTCCTGAAAGGCCCTGTCGGTCTCCACGTCGCGCGGTGAGGCGTGGCCGAGCACGGTGGCGACCTCGGCGCGGACGAACTCGAGCACGAAGGTGGCGCGCTCGGCCTCGGGCACGGAGGCGAGGCGCTTGGCGAGCAGGGCGTCGCCCTGGTGGCGCGGCGGCGTGCGGACGAGCCCGCGCAGGATCGCCGGCAGGGTGCCGGCCTGCGCCTGCGCCCGCAGGGCGGAGGAGTCGAAGGCGACCGGCGCCAGCAACGGCTCGCCAAGGGCGCGCCCGGCGTCGAAGAGCTCGAGGCCCTGCTCGGCGGGAATCGGGGCAAAGCCCAGGCGCTGGCGAATCTGCTGCGCGACCCGGGCCAGCGCGGTGGCATCGAGGCGGTCGGCCAGATTGGCCAGGTCGCTCTGCTGTCCCCAGAGGCCCCAGGCCAGCGCGGTTGCGGGCAGCCCTTCCGCGGCGCGGTGCTGTGCGAGAGCGTCGACGAAGGCGTTGGCGGCGGCGTAGCTGGCCTGGGCGGCCCCGCCAAGGAGGCCTGCGGTCGACGAGAAAAGCAAGAACTGCGAGAGCTCCATCCCCGCGGTCAGCTCGTGCAGGTGCCAGGCGGCTTCGGCCTTGGGGGCGAAGACGCGTCCCAGGCGCTCGGCGTCCAGCGACTCCAAGACGCCGTCGTCGAGCACCGC
>DASYIY010000022.1:0-30604 GCA_035997045.1 Solirubrobacterales bacterium
ACGAGTGGGAGGACACCTACTGGCCGACCTCGGCGATGCGCCGGGCGGGAGAGCTCGGCTACCTCGGCCTCTGCTTTCCCGAGGAGTACGGCGGCCAGGGCGGCGACTACTTCTACTCGCTGGTCCGTGCCGAGTGCATGAGCTACTCGGGCTCCGGCGGGACCAACATGGGCTTCGCCGTGCAGACCGACATGGTGCTGGCGCCGGTGAAACTCCTGGGCACCGAGGACATCAAGCAGCGCTACCTCGTCCCCGGGATCAAGGGGGAGAAGATCTCCGCCCTCGGCATCACCGAGCCGGGCGCCGGCTCCGACGTCGCCGGCATCCGCACCACCGCGATCCTCGACGGCGACGAATACGTGATCAACGGCTCCAAGACCTTCATCACCAACGGCCCGCGCGCCGACTTCATCGTCCTCGTCACCAAGACCGACCCCAGCGCCCGCCACGAGGGCATCACGCTCTTCGTGCTGCCGCTGCGCGACGAGGAGGGCAATCACGTGCCCGGCTTCACCGTCTCGGCCGAGCTGGAGAAGATGGGGATGCACGCCTCCGACACCGGCGAGCTCTCCTTCGAAGACGTCCGCGTGCCGGCCGATGCCGTGCTCGGCGAAGTCGGCAAGGGCTTCTACCACATCGCCTGGGAGCTCCAGGGCGAGCGCCTGGTCGCCGCCGCCGGCTGCCACGCCGGTGCGGAGCGGATGATCGAGAAGACGATCGAGTACGCCAAGGAGCGCGAAGCCTTCGGCCGCCCGATCGGCAAATTCCAGGCCCTGCGCCACAAGATCGCCGAGATGGCGACGAAGACCGAGGCGGCGAAGCAGTTCACCTACGCCACCGCCTGGCGCTTCGCCAACGGCGAGTACCCGGTGCGCGAGATCACGATGGCGAAGCTCTACGCCTCTCGCATCTGCTGCGAGGTGGCAGACGACGCCGTGCAAATCCTCGGCGGCTACGGCTACATGAAGGAGTACGAGATCGAGCGCGCCTACCGCGACGTTCGCCTCAACCGGATCGGCGCCGGTACCGACGAGGTAATGCTCGACGTGATCGGGCGGAGCTACGGGCTTTAGAAAGGCGAACCGATCAGGTATTGGTGATGAGCACCGTAACGATGGTGCCAAGGATGGCGACCATCGTCGAACCCCAGAGCTGGAATAGCAATCCCCGCAGTTCCCGGAGATCCGTTCGAACCTCATGCATGTCCCAGTCGACCCGCTCAAAGCCGGCATCCATACGGCTGGATAGATCGTCGAGTCGCTCGTCAGTCCACATCGTTCGCTCCATACCGATGACGCTAGCGGACGCCAGCGCAGACAACACGCTTCGAGTGTAACGAAAGTGTCAGTAATCAGGGACACAGGACAGCGGGCCACTCTTCCCCCGTTCGGCGAGGAGCACGAGGAGCTGCGCGAGACGGTCAGCCGCTTCGTCGCCAAGGAGATCGCGCCCAATGTCGACGAGTGGGAGGCGGCGCGCGAATTCCCCCGCGAGCTGTACGGGCGCTGCGCAGAGCTGGGCTTTCTCGGACTGAAGTTCCCCGAGGAGTACGGCGGTCAGGGCGGCACCCACCTGCACGACGCGATCTGGGTTGAAGAGCTGGCCCGCAGCGGCGGCTCCGGCGGCGTCGCCGCGGGCCTCAACGCCCACACCTCGATCGCGATGCCGCCGATCTTCAACTTCGGCACTGAGGAGCAGAAGCAGCGCTGGCTGGTCCCCGGTATCGCCGGCGAGAAGATCGGCGCGCTCGGCATCACCGAGCCCGGCGCCGGCTCCGATGTCGCCGGCATATCCACCTTCGCCGAGAAGGTCGAGGGCGGCTACATCGTCAACGGCTCCAAGACCTTCATCACCAACGGCGTCCGCGCCGACTTCCTCGTCTGCGCTGTGAAGACGACGAAAGAGGGCGGTCACGGCGGCATCTCCTTCCTCGTGCTCGAGCGCGAGATGCCCGGCTACGAGGTGGCGCAGAAGCTGGAGAAGATGGGCTGGCACTCCTCCGACACCGGAGAGCTCTCCTTCACCGACGTCGAGGTCCCCGAGGAGAACCTGCTCGGCGGCGAGAACGAGGGCTTCAAGCTGATCATGGCCAACTTCGCCTGGGAGCGGCTGCTGATGGCGATCGGCGCCGTGGGCGCGATGCAGCGCCTGGTCGACGTAACGGTCAGCTACGCCCTCGAGCGCGAAGCCTTCGGCCGCCCGATCGGCAAGTTCCAGGCAATCCGCCACCAGGTCGCCGAGATGGCGACCAAGGCCGAGACCTCCCGCGCCCTCACCTACAATGCCCTCCGCCTCTTCCACGAAGGTCAGAACTGCATCGAAGACGTGACCATGGCCAAGCTGATCACCCAGCGAGCCGTCCTCGAGATAGCCGACCAGTCCCTCCAAATTCACGGCGGCTACGGCTACATGCGCGAGTACGGCATAGAGCGAGCGGTCCGCGACGCCCGCTTGGGCCCGATCGGCGGCGGCACCGACGAAGTCATGAAGGAGATACTGGGCAAGCTGATGGGGTTGTGAGAGCGCTTACCGCTGCCTCAGCCACTTTCCTGATTTGCCTCTTCGTCGGAGCTCAGGCGGGTCACCTCGCGTATGCCGGATCCGCAGGCGGCGATCCGCTCTCAAGCGCCAGCACGGCCGCCAAGCCCCCGATCGTCAAGCGGCTGATCCCTTTTCCGCCGAAGCGCAAACGGCAGATGGCCTCGTACTCCGAGCGCCACTATGGCGAAGACACCTGGCGACTGAGGCATCCCCAGGTCATCGTCGAGCACTGGGCGGAAAGCGGCAGCGCCGCGTCGGTCTACAACACCTTTGCTCCGGATACGCCCGATCCTGAGTTGCACGAGCTGCCCAATGTCTGCGCTCACTTCGTTGTCTCCGGCTCGGGGAAGATCATTCAGCTGGTGCCGCTCTCGATCCGCTGCCGGCACACGGTCGGGCTCAACTGGACGGCGATCGGGATCGAGCACACCGGGTTCAGCGACGCCGAAGTGCTTGGCGATCACACTCAGATGCACGCCTCGCTGGAGTTGACCCACTACCTGCAGTGCCGCTTTCGGATCAAGCTCCGCAACGTGATCGGCCACAACGAGAGCCTCTCCTCCCCGTTCCACCGCGAGCGCGTCGCCAGCCTGCGCAACCAGACCCACGGCGACTGGCGACACGGCTCGATGCGGACATACCGTCGCCGGCTTCACCGCCTCGGCAGCTGCTGAGCATCGACTCAGGCTTGAAGCGCAAGCGGGCGGGTACCGTGGCCCCAATGGAAGAGATCGTCGACGGCGTCTTTCACTGGAAGGCCCTGCACCCGCGCATCGACACCGAGGTGGACTGCCACTTCATCGCCGGCTCGGGAACCGCGATCGACCCTCTGCTGCCGGACGAGGGGATCGAGTGGTTCGACCAGCGCGGCGTCGAACGAGTTGTGCTCTCGACCCGCCATCACCTGCGACATGCACCGCTGCTGGCAAAGCGCTTCGGCTGCCCGATCCTCTGTCATGAGTCCGGCCTCTACGAGTTCGAAGACGGTCCGGCGGTCGCTGGCTTCGCCTTCGGCGATCGCCTCGCCGCCGACATCGTCGCCCTGAAGATGAACTCGATCTCGCCCGACGACACCGTTCTTCAGGTCGAATCCGGCGGTGGCGCGCTGCTCTTTGCCGACAGCCTGATTCACCACGGCGCGGTCGGCTTCGTCCCTGACGGGCTGATCGGCGACGAGCCGGAGGCGGTCAAGCACCGCATCCGCCGACGCTGCGATGCCCTACTCACGGAGAAGTTCGAGCATCTGCTCTTCGCCCATGGCGATCCCCTGCTCGGCGACGGCCGCGAGGCTCTGCGCGGGGTGGCGAAGGGCGCATGATCTACCTGCTGCGACATGGGGACGCCGAGGACGGCAATGGCGACGATGCAGCGCGGCGCCTGACTCCAAAGGGCGAACGGCAAGCCGAGGCCGCCGGACGCGCTCTGGCGGCTCTCGGCACAGAGATCGACGCCTGCCTGACCAGCACCAAGGTGCGGGCCGCCGAGACTGCGCGCCTCGCCTGCCAAGCGCTCGCACTGGAGCCGGAGCCGACCGAAGAGCTGCGCGGCGGCCGATTCGATTCGTTCGGCCTCTCCGCCGGCCGCGGCGACGTTCTGCTCGTCGGCCACGAGCCCGACTTCTCCTTCGAGGTTGCCCGCCTCACAGGCGCGAAGGCGAAGCTGCGCAAGGGTGGGCTGGCGATCGTCGACGACAGCACGCTCCTCGCCTTGCTCCGGCCGGTGGACCTCCTGGCGATTGCCGGCAGATAGCGGTTCGACCCAACGTTCGGTTGCAGTAAGCGATTTCTCGGCTAGCGTCGAGTAGGGTCTTCGCGACCGATCAATTGCAGGGAGAAACGAGGGGTTCGATGGCCTACGAAATGCAGCTCCGGCAGAGTCAGGATCGCGTCAAGATCCGCAGCCCATGGGCGGCCGCGCTGCTGCCACTGATCACGCTCGGCATCTATCACCTCGTCTGGTGGTACCGGATCAACCGGGAGATGCGCGACTACGGCAAAGGCAAGGGCTACGACCTTGGTCAGAACCCGACCAACTCGGTGCTGGCGCTCTTCCCCGGCGGGATCATCATCATCCCCGCCCTGATCACCTACTGGCGGGGGACCAAGCGCGCGATGGGCGCCTCCAAGCTCGCCGGTCAGGAGCCGCTCAACGGTTGGATCGCGATCCTGCTCTACATCTTCATCGCCCCGGCGCTCTGGGCATACATCCAGGTCGAGCTAAACAAGGTCTGGCAGGCCGAGGCGGACCCGCTCGAGGGCCAGCCCGCTCCCCCGGCCCTCTCCGACCAGATGCCACCACCGCTGCCGCCCGAGCCCCAGGCGACGCCCGAGCCGCCCGCCGCGGATCAGCCGCCGGCGGGACCCGCGGCCTGAATCGACCGTGAAGCAGCGCGTCAGCCTGATCACGCTCGGAGTGAGCGAGCTCGGGCGGGCGCGCCGCTTTTACGAATCGCTGGGCTGGACTACGGGGGCGGGGGCCGAAGACGATGTCGTCTTCTTCCAGGCCGCCGGCGAGATGGTCGTCGCCCTCTGGGACCGGGCGAAGCTGGCCGAGGACAGCCGAGTCGATGACGGCGGTGGCTGGGGCGGCGTGACCCTGGCGCTCAACCTCGGCTCCCCGGCAGAGGTGGACGCGACGATCGAGGAGGCTCGGAGCGCCGGCGCAACGATCGGCCGCGAGCCGGCCGAGACCTTCTGGGGCGGCTACAGCGGCATCTTCATCGACCCCGACGGTCACCCCTGGGAGGTCGCCCACAATCCTCATTGGACGATCACCGAGGACGGCGGCGTCAGGCTGAACTGATTTGGCTGACGAGCGCCTCCACCTCAACCTGATCGACAGCTCGCGGCAGCTGTTCGAGCTCGATCCCGGCGCTGCCGTCGAGGCCGGAGACGGTTGGCTCTTCGGTGCCGGCAGCCCGTCACACCCGGTGATCTCGAACGCGGCCTTCCGAAGCGACGACAGAGTCGACGCCGGTGAGTTCGTTTCGAAAGCCAAGGATTTCTTCACTGCACGCGGGCGCGGGTTCAGCATCTGGATCCGCGGAGAGCGGCCCGAGGATCGGAACCTGGCCACAGCCACCACCGAGGCCGGCTGCCAGCTTGTCTACGAAATGCCGGAGATGATTCTCGGGTCGCCGGTCGAGGAACTGCCCCTCCCGGACGGGATCGAGCTGCGACAGCTATCCGAGACACGGCAGGCCGACGACTACTGGAAGGTCGCATCGGACTCGTATACGAGCATCGGCTTCCCACCAGAAGTCTTCGGCGGATACAGCAATCAAGCCGGCCTGCTTGCCGAGAACATTGCCGCCTTCATCGCCTATCTCGACGGCGAGCCGGTCAGCATCGCGATGACGATCGTCAGCCACGGCGTCGCCGGCATCTACTGGGTGGGCAGCCTCGAGCAGGCGCGCGGCAAGGGGCTCGGACGCGCAGTAACGGCAGCGGCGACCAACGCGGGGTTCAAGCTGGGCGCCGAGGTCGCCTCCCTGCAGGCATCGCCGATGGGCAAGCCGGTCTACGAGGCGATGGGTTACGAGACCGCCTACGACTACCGGCTGCTCATGTCGCCGGCCCCCTGAGCGCCCGACCAAGCTCGGTGCGCTGGCCCCGATCGAGTTCTCTCCCCCGAAGAAGCTCGACTCGTCGCAATTTGGGGCTACCATCGGGGCCGTGGAGCGCGTCGCAGCCGATAACGAGGAGGCGCTGGAAGCCTGGGACGGCGTGCTCTTCGACCGCTTCGTCAAGTTCAGGGAGATCGTCACCGCGGGGCTTGGCGCCCATGGCGAGGCGGCTCTCGCCGCCCACCCGCCGCAAAGCGGCAATCGGGTGCTCGACATCGGCTGCGGCTTCGGCGACACCAGCCTGCGGATCGCCGATTTGGTCGGCGACTCCGGCTCGGTGTTCGGCGTCGACGTGGCGCCGCGCTTCATCGAGGCGGCCCAGAGCGAGGCGGAACGGGCCGGCGCTCGCAACGTCGGCTTCGCCGTCCGCGACGTCCAGGTGACCGAGTTCGAGGACAACTTCGACTATGCCTTCGCCCGCTTCGGGACGATGTTCTTCGCCAACCCCGTCGCGGCGATGCGCAACGTTCGCCAAGGGCTGGTCCCGGGCGGCCGCCTCTGCATGGTCGTCTGGCGGCGCAAGCTCGACAACGACTGGCTGCACCGGGCGGAGAAGGTCGTCGAGGAGTTCATCGAAGAGCCGGAGGAAACCGACGAGCCTACCTGTGGCCCCGGGCCGTTCTCGATGGCCAACGCCGACACGACCAGCGACATCCTGCTCAGCGCCGGCTTCACAGAGGTCGAGCTGCGCCGCTGCGACATCCCGATCCTGATCGGGCGCAACCTCGACCACGCGGTGGAATTCGCCACCGCGATCGGCCCGGCCGGAGAGGTGATCCGGCTGGCCGGAGACGAGGCCGAGAAGATCCGGCCGCAGATCGAGGCCGCCCTGCACGGGGCGCTGGCCGAGTACCAAGGCCCGGACGGGGTCGTCGCCGACGCCTCGACCTGGATCGTCAGTGCCAGAGCGCCGGCGACCGCCTCCGCATAACCGACTGGCCAGTCAACCAGGACGGCACCGTTCCTTGTAGCCTCCCGAGCCGACTTTCACGAATCCATAAGGAGAGAGCTGACTGATGGGACTTCTTGACGGAAAGGCGGCGATCGTCACCGGATCGGCGCGCGGAATCGGCCGGGCAACCGCCGAACTCTTTGCCTCCGAGGGCGCCAAGGTACTGATCAACGACCTCGATGCCGACGTCGCCGAACAGGCTGCCGGCGAGATCGACGGCGAAACCGCCGTCCACGCCGGCGACCTGACTCAGCCCGAGGCCGCCGACAAGCTCGTCGCCGCCGGGGTCGACGCTTTCGGCGCGATCGACATCGTCGTCAACAACGCCGGCTACACCTGGGACGGCGTCGCCCACAAGATGACCGACGAGCAGTTCCAGGCGATGCTCGACATCCACACCGTGGCGCCCTTCCGCGTCGCCCGGGCGCTCGCGCCCCACTGGCGCGAGGCGGCCAAGGCGGAGCGCGGCGAAGACAAAGAGGTCTTCCGCAAGCTGATCAACATCTCCTCCACCTCGGGCACGATGGGCAATGCCGGTCAGGTGAACTACTCGGCGGCGAAGATGGCCGTCGTCGGCGTGACCAAAACCCTCGCCAAGGAGTGGGGCCAGTTCAAGATCAACGTCAACGCCGTCGCCTTCGGCTTCGTCGAAACCCGCCTCACCGCCGCCAAGGAGGAGGGCGCGGAGATGACCGCCCCCGGTGGCGAGAAGATCGAGCTGGGCATCCCCGAGCAGATGCGGGCGATGGCCTCGGCGATCATCCCGCTTGGCCGTCCCGCCACGCCCGAGGAGGCCTCCGGCCCGGTCCTCTTCCTCGCTTCACCGCTGGCCAACTACGTGCACGGCCAGGTGCTCAACGTCACCGGCGGCATGTTCGGAGGGATGTACACCTGAGCCCCGAGGCGACAGGCGGCAGGCGTCCTCCGCGTTACCTAGACATAGGGGACAAGATTTGGCCTGCCACCCGTCGCTTCATGGGTCTCCACACGGCGCTCTACAGAGCCAGCGGCGGGCGCCTCGGGCACACCATCCCGGGCGTGCCCGGCAAGATGCTTCTGCTCGACCACACCGGCGCCAAGAGCGGCACCAAACGGACCTCGCCGCTGCTCTACGTCAGGGACGGCGATGACGTCGTCGTGGTCGCCTCCAAGGGCGGCTTCCCCAAGCACCCGGCCTGGTACCACAACCTTGTCGCCAATCCCGATACGACCGTGCAGATCGGCAGCCACAAGGTCAAAGTCCACGCCCGCGTCGCCAAGCCCGAGGAGCGCGACCGCCTCTGGAAGCTGGCAGTCAAGGCATACCGCGGCTACGAAGATTACGCGGCACGCAGCAAGGGGCGAGAAATCCCCTTGGTGATCCTCGAGCCGCGCTGACCGGTCCCTACTTCGGCCGCCGCTCCTCGGCGACTGGGTCGCCAGACTCGCTGGCGATCGCTTCCGGCGGCCAGGGGCCGGCCCAGTTGTCGCGGGCACCGTCGATCGTGATCGTCGTGCCGGAGAAGAAGTCGCCCGCGGGCGAGGCCAGGTAGGCGACCAGCCAGGCCATCTCCTCGGCCCGCCCCGCGCGGCCGATCGGGATCGAGCGCTCGAGGTTGTCGACGACGACCTGCGGATACTTGGTCAGCAGCGTCTCGGTCGCGAACTGGCCGGCGGCGAGGGCGCAGGTCTTGATCCCGAAGCGGGCCCACTCGACGGCCAGGGTCCGCATCATGTTCTCGACCGCGGCGCGGGCGGCGCCGGAGTGGACCATCCCCGGCATCCCGTTGTGGGGCGAGAGGGTGACGCTGAGCACCTTGCCGCCGCCCTGCGGGATGAAGGCCTTGGTCGCAGCCGCGTGGGTCATCAGCCAGGTGCCCTCGACGTTGAGCTCGATCACGGTGCGAAAGCCTTTCGGCGTGATCGCCTCAGCCGGGGCGAGGAACTGACCGCCGGCGTTGTTGACCAGCACGTCGAGCCGGCCGTGGCGCTCGAGCAGGCCGTCGAAGAAGCGATCCACCGCCGCCTCGTCGCGGATGTCGAGCGCCTCGTGCTCGAAGGATCCGGCCGACTCGGCCGCCAGCTCCGCGGTCTCCGCCAGCGGCTCCTCGCGACGGCCGCAGCCGACCACGGCGGCGCCGAGCCGGATCAGCTCCAGCGCCGTCTCCCGCCCCAGACCGCTGCCGGCGCCGGAGACGACGCAGACCTGCCCCTCGAGCAGATCGGGCTTGAAGATGCGCGAATGCGGGCGTTCAGCCATGCACGCGCAAGCCTATATACGGGCGCTCGCCGTAACCTGAGCGGAATGAAGGTACGGATCGAACCGAAACCACTGCACGAGTCGCTGGCCGGCGGCACCCCGGGTTCCACAGTCACGGTCGAGCCGATCGTCGCCGGCACCGTCACCTGGCCGCGGACGATGATGGAACGGCCCGGCGGCCGCTTCGAGACGCTGAAGCTCCTGCGCGCCCTGCTCAGCGGCGAGCCGGCGGCAACGGTGCCCGTCCCCGCCTTTCTGATCCGACATCCCAGCGCTGGCGCGATTCTCGTCGACACCGGGATGCACCCTTCGATCGCCACCGACGGCAGCGAGAACTTCGGCCGCATGGCGACCAGGTTCGGCAAGCCCGGCCTCAAGGCCGGCGAGGACGTACCGGCGCAGCTGCGCAAACGCGGCCTCGACCCAGGTGAGATCCCGATCGTCGTGATGACCCACATGCACATCGACCACACCTCGGCGATCTCGGAGTTCCCCAACTCGACCTTCATTCTCAGCGAGACCGAGTGGGAGGCCGCCGCCACCGGTCCCCGCCCGCTGCTCAACGGCTATCGCCGCGCCCACTACGACTACGCCTTCGACTACCGCACGGTCGACTTCAACCGCAGTGGGATCGATTCCTACGCAACCTTCGGCCGCACCTTCGACCTCTTCGGCGACGGCTCGGTCCGGCTTGCCTACACGCCGGGCCACAGCGCCGGCCACATCTCGGTGATCCTCCACCTCTCCGAGCGCGACTTCGTGATCGGCGGCGACGCCACCTACACGCAGGGCCAGCTCGACGGCGACGCACCGCTCGCTCCGCGCCCCTTCGACGCCCACAACTACCGCCGCTCGCTGCAGGAGCTGAAGCTCTTCCGCCGCGAGTTCCCCGACGCGATCGTCACCCCCGGCCACGACGCCGAGTTCTACGCGGGGATCAGCGCCCGCTACGAGTAGCAAGCGCCCCGTACATCTCGCGCACCGGGGCGAAGATCTGCTCCGCCACCTCGAGCTGGCGCTCGCGGCCGGGCCCCTCCTCGTTGGGGAATGAGAGCGGCTCGCCGAACTGCACCGTGACCTTGGGGAAACGGAAGCGCTTCCAGCGGCGCACCGTCTCCGAGCCCTGAATCGCAACGGGGACGACCGTGACCTCCGATTCCAGCGCAATCCGCCCGATCCCCGGCTTCACCTCGCCGAGCTTGCCGCTGCGCGAGCGCCCCCCCTCGCAGTAGACGAGCAGCATCTCACCCTGGCCGAGGATCGTCAGGGCGGTCTCGATCGACTCCTCGTCGTGGTGGCCGCGGCGAACCGGGAAAACGCCACCGTGCTTATAGATGTAGGTGAGGACGGGCGGACCGAACATCTGCGACTTCGCCATGAAGCGCACCTTGCGCCGCAGGTAGAGGCCGATGAAGAAGTGATCCATCTGGCTGAAGTGGTTGGGGGCGAGCAGCAGGGGGCCGGACTTGGGCACGTTCTCGACCCCGACCGCCTTGACCCGGTAGATCAGCAGCGTCGGCAGCGAGATGAGGATGCGGACGAAGGTGTAGGTCCAGCCGACGCCCTTGCGCGCCGAGGCGTGGAACTGGTCGAAGTACTCGGCGGGACGTTCGTCCTTGTAGACCTGTGGCTTCATGTCTGGCATAGCGGCGACGGCCAGAGGCCGTCGCTACGCGGTACCCCCGCTTGTGCGACGGGTTACGCGGGACCGCCCGTGGGCTCCGCCCAGCCCCTCGATCGCTCCAATGCCCGGCGCCACTCGCCGAGCAGCGTCTCGCGCTCGTCGACGCTCATTGCCGGCTCGTAGCGCGCTGCCTCGCGCCACATTTCCCCGACCTGCTCCAGCGTCCACTGTTCGGTCGCGATCCCGGCCAGGTAGGCGGCGCCCAGCGCGGTCGTCTCGACGATCTCGGGCACGACCACCTCGGCACCGAGCACGTCTGCCTGAAACTGCATCAGCCAGCCGTTGGCGACGGCGCCGCCATCGGCCTTCAGCACCGCGAGGCGCTCGCCCGAGGCCAGCTCCTGCGCCCGCACCGCGTCTACGGTCTGGTAGGCGATCGCCTCCAGCGCCGCTCGCGCCAAGTGGGCGCGGCCGCTGCCGCGAGTGAGGCCAATGATCGTGCCGCGCGCGTAGGGGTCCCAGTGGGGGGAGCCGAGGCCGGTCAGCGCCGGCACGAAGTAGACGCCGTCGTTGCCCTCCAGAGAGGCGGCCAGCGCCTCGCTCTCCTGCGCCCCCTCGATCACCCCAAGGCCATCGCGCAGCCACTGCACAGCGGCACCGGTGACGAAGATCGAGGCCTCCAGCGCATAGGTGGCTTCGCCGGCGGTTCCGCAGGCAACGGTCGCCAGCAGGCCGTCGCCGGGCTCGGATGCCTCCGCTCCGGTGTTGAGCAGGACGAAGCTGCCGGTGCCATAGGTGTTCTTCGCTGTGCCGGCCCGGTGACAGGCCTGGCCGAAGAGGGCGGCCTGCTGGTCGCCGGCGATCCCCGCCACCGGCACCTCGCCACCGAACTCGCTGGTGGTGCCATAGACGTGGGCCGAGGGCAGCGCCTCCGGCAGCTGCCTGGGATCGACGCCAAGCAGCGCGCACAGCTCCTCGTCCCAGCGGCGGCGGCGAATGTCGAACAGCATCGTCCGCGAGGCGTTGGTTTGGTCGGTGGCGTGGCGGCCGGTGAGCTTGAAGAGCAGCCAGGAGTCGACCGTGCCGAAGGCGGCCCGCTCGGCTCCCTCGACATTGCGCAGCAGCCACTCGATCTTGGTCGCCGAGAAGTAGGGATCGAGGACGAGGCCGGTGCGCTCCCGCACCAGCGGCTCGTGCCCGGCCGCGCGCAGCTCCTCGCAGCGCCCGGCCGTACGCCGGTCCTGCCAGACCAGCGCCCGGTGGATCGGCTCTCCCGTCGCCGGATCCCAGGCGACCACGGTCTCGCGCTGGTTGGCGATCCCGATCGCCTCGAGATCCGCTCCCTGGATCCCAGCATCGACGATCGCCTGCACCGCGACGCGACGCGTGACGTCCCATATTTCCGCTGCGTCGTGCTCGACCCACCCCGGCTGCGGAAAGTGCTGCTCGAACTCCGAGTAGGCCCGACCGGCGATCTGCCCCTCCCGGTCGAAGACGAGGCATGTGGTGCCCGTCGTCCCTTGGTCGATGGCCAGGATCAGGGTCGCGCCCCACGGACGATCGTCAGCAGGCCGTCGGCGACGCCGGAGGCGCTCTCGCCGGCGCCGAGCCGGCGCAGGCCCATGCCGTACATCAGCGCGACGATCGTCCGTGCATGCCGTCCGGGCTCCGGCACGTCGAGCGTCTCCAGGGCGGCCGCCGCAACGCCTTCGTAGGCCTCGAAGCAGCGCTGCGAGGCCTCCTGCAGAGCCGGATCCCGGGCCGCTTGCAAGTGGAGCTCAATCTCGCCCAGCTGCTGAATCCGGTCGCCGGACTCCTGCACTATCCGTTCGACCTCGATCGCCACCTGCTCGACGCTGGGGCGGCGCCTGCGCAGATCGGCGGCGATCGCCTCCTGGCGGGCCACCTCCTCTCCGACGAACAGCAAGAGGCTTTCGCGCAGGAGATCGACCTGGCTGGGGAAGTGGTAGGTGAGCGAGCCGAGCGCGACGCCGGCGGCGCCGGCAACGCGGCGATTGGTCACGGCAGCGACTCCCTCGCGGCCGATCAGCTCGACCGTCGCGCGCAGGATGCGCTCGCGGGTATCGGGGGGCGCGACCGTGGCCAAGAAGCGCCAGCCTACCTCTTTGACCTATCGTTCGTTCGAACGAACAACAGCGGGCAGGCGAGGGGGAAGCGATGTCGACAAGCACCAGCGGAGTCACCGTGAGTAACGAAGAGGGGTCGGGAGCAGCGCCTTCCGCAGACCTGGGGAACCAGGTGCTCCTGCTCCAGACCGGCGAGACATCGTCACGAGAGCTGGTTGAAGCGGCGCTGGCCCGGGCCGAGGAAACGCAGTCGACGCTGAACGCTTTCAGGATCATCCGTGCCGAGGAAGCGCTTGCCGAGGCGGATGAGGCGGATCGTCGCCTCGGCGCCGACGAGGGTGCGCCGCTGCTCGGCGTCCCGATCGCGATCAAGGACGACGTCCACCTCACCGGCCACACAAGCCCCTTCGGCTGTGGCGGCGGCGGCCCGGCGATCCGCGATGCCGAGGCCGTTCGGCGCCTGCGCGCCGCTGGCGCGATCGTGATCGGCAAGACCCACGCGCCCGAGGTCGGCCTCTGGCACTTCACCGAGACCCCGCTGCACGGCGCCACCCGCAATCCCTGGAACACCGACCACACCCCGGGCGGCTCCAGCGGCGGCGCGGCGGCGGCCGTCGCCGCGGGCATCGTCCCGGCGGCGATCGGCTCCGACGGCGCCGGCTCGATCCGCATCCCGGCCGCCTGGACCGGTCTGGTCGGTCTGAAGCCGCAACGGGGCCGTGTCTCCACCTGGCCCGATCCGGAGGCCTTCAACGGGCTCAGCTGCTACGGCCCGCTCGCCCGCAACGTCGCCGACGCGGCCCTGCTGCTCGATGCGGTCCACGGCAACGTCCCCGCCGATCTGCACAAGCCGAAGCCACCCCACGAGCCCTTCTCCGAGGCCGCCGCGCGCGAGCCCGGACGGCTGCGAATCGCGGTCTCCTTCGCAACGCCCCTCGGCGTCCCGGCCAAGGTCGACGCCGAGCACCGGGCGGCGATCGAGGCATTCGCCGAGCGGCTCGGCGAGCTCGGCCACGAGATCGTCCGCGCCGATCCCGACTACGGCATGGTCGGACCGACCATCGCGATCCGCGGCGAGGCCGCCGTCGAGGAATGGCTCTGCGCTCACGGCGAGGACCGCTCGGCGCTGGAGCCGCGCACCCGCAGGGCTGCCCGCATCGGCCGAGCGCTGCAGGGCCTGCCGCTTCGGCTCGCGCGTGCCGCGGAGCCGAGCCTGCGCCGCCGGGTGGGCCGGGTCTTTGAGCGCTGCGACGTCGTCCTCACCCCGACCACGGCGAAGCCGCCGCCACGAATCGGCGCGCTTGCGGGCAAGGGGTACTGGGTGACCAGCAACACCGCCGCCGCCACCTGCCCCTTCGCCTTCGCCTGGAACGTCACCGGCTGGCCGGGGATCAGCGTTCCCGCCGGCCTCACCGCGAGCGGACTGCCGATCGGCGCCCAGCTGCTCGGCCGCGAAAACGACGAGACGACCCTGCTCTCGCTCGCCGCCTCGGTCGAGCGGGCCGTCGGCGGCTGGCAGACGGCGCGCCCTCTGGGTGACGCTTAGGGCGACCCGGGCGCGCCGGGCAGCTGGAGCAGCTCCGGCTTGCGCTTGAAGAGGCCGCTGAGGCTCAGCGTCAACCCTTCCTGCGCCGAGGTCCAGGTGTTGCCCCGGGCGCGGTGAAGGACGAAGAAGAAGATCGCCGCGAGGCCGGCGGTGAGCGCCAGCGTGGCGAAGACCGCGATAACGCTGCTCCCCGCGATCAGGTAACCGATACAGGCGAAAAGCGAGATGGACCAAGCGAGCAGGACCCCAGTCCGGCAGGCGCCCAAAGCGTGGTAGAGGTCCGAGAGGATCATGTACTCGGACCTGATCGCCCCGCTCAGGTCCCCTTCCTCGCTGATCTCGACCAAGGCCCTGACCACGTTCCAGTGGCCTTTCCAACGCGTTTGATACCGGCTGTAGGCACTAACACCATCTTTGATCGCTTCTTCGAGGTATTTGTGGTGGAGGACATAGGCATGGGCGATGTTTCCGACCGGAGTCTTCACCTTGTGCAACACCGACTCGGTGACTTCCAGTTTCGTACCGAAGATCAATCCAATTTGAGCCAGCTGCTCATCCGGAAGCCCCTTCAGGACCTGGGCGCCGCGATCGATCCTCACCCACATCTCACCCCTCGACCATCGCCACGGCCAGGGCCAGACGAACGCACGATAGGTCGAGTAGTAGACCTGGTAGATGAGGAAGCCAAGCGGGATCGAGGCGAAGATCGCGAGCACCGCGGAGACGTTCCCCTCCACCGCCGATTCGATCCCTTGCCAGGAGTCCCCCTGCAGGATGCGCCCAAGGACCAAAAAGGCCGTCCCGACGAGCAGGGTGACTGACCCCGGGATGCTGAAGCGCAGAACCTGTCGTGCCGTATCCATGTCGTAACGGCAGGACCGAGACCCAAGGTAAGTGGGAAATACGCCCCTGCTGCACAGTGAAGTTTACCTCACTATGTCTAAGTAATTAACTATTAGTGCTTAATTGGTACCGGAACGCGCCCGGTAGACACGGATGAAATCGAGCAGCTGGCGGCCACGGTGGGTGAAGCCGCCGATACTGCGGCCCGTCGCACGGTGGGACAGGTCCAACCGGTACTCGCCCACCCGGTGGCCGCCGCGGACCGCGTCGACGGTCATGCCGATCTCCATGCCATAGCCCTCGGCAAAGGGGAGCGTCGCGCGCAGAACCTCGACCCGCATCGCTCGCTGCCCGGAGATGGGGGCGTCCGCGTCGAAGCCGCAAAGCCGGCGAATCGCCCAGCCCGCGAAGCCGAGCGCCCACCCGAATCCTCCACCGACGCGGCGGTCGAAAGCAGCGACCGCGAGGTCGCACTCCCCCGCCGCGACGGCATCGACCAGCGGCCGCAGTCGCGCCGCCGAGTCGCCGAGGTCGCCGTCGCAGAGCAAGATCAGTTCAGGAGGCGCGCCATCGCTCAAGGCCGCTTTCGCGGCGGCGGTCACGTTCGCGCCCTTGCCATGCGGCCGGCCCCTGCTGACGACGCGGGCTCCGGCCGCCATCGCCACCTCGGCGGTGCCGTCGGTCGAGGCGTCGTCGGCGACCCAGATCGCTGCCGCCGGGAAGGCCGCTCGCAAAGCGCCGACCGTCGCCGCGATCCGATCTGCCTCGTTGCGGGCAGCGACGATCGCGGCCAGCGAAGCGCCCGCCGCGGGATCGGACTCGGGCATGGGTCGCTCCGCCGTCACGCGGGGATATTCTCCCGCGCCATGGATATCGAGGCGCACATCACGGGCAGCGTGTGGAAAATCGAGGTCGCGGTCGGGGACAAGGTCGAGGACGGAGACACCGTCGTCATCCTCGAGTCGATGAAGATGGAGATCCCGGTCGAGGCTGAAGACGACGGAACCGTCAAGGAGATCCGCTGCGAGGAGGGCCAGTCGGTCAGCGAAGGCGACGTCCTCGTAGTGCTTGAGTGAAAGCACAAATCGACACGGTGACTTCCGGGTATTCGGGTCCGGGTCGATTTGTGCGGGAACGCGGCGTTCGATGAAGGAGACGCTCGCCGGCGGCAAGCTGCTGCTCGACTCGCCGGCCGAGGCGGTCGTCCGCCTTCGCATCGTCAACCCCGAGCGGCGCAACGCGCTCGACCACGAGATCCTGGACGCGCTGGCCGAGGCCGTGCCCCGACTTGACCACGGGATCGAGACGCGCTGCCTGCTGATCACCGGCGCACCGCCGGTCTTCTCGGCCGGCTACGACATCGCCTCGATCCCCTCCGAGACCTTCGAGCGCGACGCCGAGGCGCTCGTCGCCCACCCGTTTCAAGCGGCGATCGAGGCGCTGGGCAGCTACCCCTGGCCGACGGTGGCAGCGATCAACGGGCACTGCATCGGCGGCGGGCTGGAGCTGGCCGTCACTTGCGACATTCGGGTCTGCGCGGCCGGCGCGAAGCTCGGCATGCCGCCGGTAAAGCTCGGCCTCGTCTACGGCCACACCGGCCTGCGCAAGTTCCTCGACACGGTGGGCGTCGCCCGCACCAAGGAGCTCTTCCTGACCGGGCGCAACTTCGAGGCGGCCCGCGCTGCCGAGATCGGACTCGTCCACGAAGTCGTCGCCGACGAGCGGCTCGAGGCCGTCGCGGTCGAGCTAGCGGCAGAGATCGCCGCCAACGCGCCGCTCTCGATGCGCGGCAACAAAAGCGCGATCGACCTGCTCACCGCCTCGCCCGTGCTCAGCCCCCAGCAGGAGGCCGGCCTGGTCGCCCTGCGCGAGTCCTGCTTCGCCTCGGAAGACTTCCGCGAGGGCATCGCGGCATTCGCCGAGAAGCGCAAGCCAGAGTGGAAGGGACGATGAACTCGACCGCCAAGCAGTTGGCCGCGACCGATCCGACGATGGCGGCGCTGGTCGAGCGGGTCGGCAAGATCGACCTGAAGACGCGGCTGAAACGGCGCAGCGAGGAGCGCCCGGCCGACGCCTACGGGGCGCTGCTGCGGGCGATCGTCGGCCAGCAGCTCTCGACCAAGGCGGCGCGAACGATCTACGGCCGCATCCTCGACCTCTTCGACGGCAGCACACCGTCGCCGGAGCAGCTGCTCGAAGCCGAGGAAACCGACCTGCGCGCCGCCGGCCTCTCCGGGCGCAAGGTCGAGTACGTCCGCGACCTCGCCTCGCACGTGATCGAGGGCGAGCTGGAGCTCGACCGCCTCGACCGGCTTCCAGACGAGGAGGTGATCGAGGAGATCGTCGCCGTGCGCGGGCTCGGCGTCTGGACCGCGGAGATGTTCCTGCTCTTCCACCTCGAACGGCCCGACGTCCTCTCCGGCGGCGACCTCGGCATCCGCAAGGCGATCCAGATCGAGTACGGGCTGGAGGAGATGCCCACCCCCACGCAGGCGATCGAGATCGGCGAGCGCTGGAGCCCGCACCGCAGCCTCGCCTCCCTTTACCTCTGGGAGTCGCTGGCGATCGCACCCATTGATTGAGGAGAGCCCGGCCCCGGCCGACAAACGAACTATGCGCCTTCGATTCTGGCTTGGATTTTCGGTCGTCGCGGCGATCGCGATCGGCTCGGTCGCGCTGGCGCTGATCGTCCACGGCCGCGAAAACGACAGCTTCGAACGGACCCAACGAAGCGAGGCGGGCCGCGCTGCCCACCAGGTCGAAGCGCTGGCCAGGCTCTCGGTCGGGCAGCTGGCGAGCGTCGCGGCCTTCTACCAGGCAGAGGGCCATTTCAGCCGCCACGAGTTCAACGTGATCGCCGACTCCCTGCTCCAGGCAGGCGCCCTGACCGCGACCGGCTTCGTCCAATCGGTGCCGCGGGCCGAGCGCACGGACTTCGAACGCGGCCACGGCTACCCGATCCTCGAACGCGGCCCACTCGGCGAACTGCGCCCGGAGCACCAACGGGCGCTGTACTTCCCGCTGACCTACGCCGCCGCCGCCTCGGGCCTGAGCGTGAAGCTGCCGCTTGGCTACGACGTCGGCTACGACGTCTTCCGGGGGCCCTACCTGCTGCGCGCTCGCAACAGCGGCAAGCCTTCGGCGACTCCGGTGATGCGCCTCCCCGTCGGAGGAACCGGCATCAACGTCTTCCGCCCGGTGTATCGCGATGGCGCTCCGACCGCGACCGTGGCGGAGCGCCGGGCGGCCCTGGCCGGTTTTGCCGTCGGCGCGTTCCATGTGCCGGATCTCGCCCGGGCAGCGAACAACGCGCTGCCGAACGATGTAGCCGTCTCCCTTGTCGAGCGCGGCAAGCCGGTTGCCGGGCGCAGCCTCCAGCGCGAGGAAACCGCGGCTGCGCCGATCCAGATCGCCGACCGCACCTGGTTGCTCGTCGTCCGCGACCCGAGCCGGCCCGGCGTCGACCTACCGGTGCTGATCGCCCTCGTCGGCCTCTCGGTCGCGGCCCTGCTGGCGGCACTGGTCCTGATCTGGAGCCGCAACGACCGCATGCAGGAACTGCGCCGTCAGGCCAGCCACGACTCCTTGACCGGCCTGAAGAACCGGCGCCGCTTCGAGGAGGAGCTGCGGGCGGAGCTGGCGCGCAGCGGGCGCTACGGTGTGCCCGGGGCACTGCTGATGCTCGACCTCGATCACTTCAAGCGGGTCAACGACACGCTCGGACACCCCGCCGGCGACCGCGTGATCGCCGAGATCGCCGATGCGATGCGCGCCCGGACACGCGAGACCGACGTGCTGGCGCGGCTCGGTGGCGACGAGTTCGCGGTGATCCTGCCGCGCTGCAGCCTCGAGGAGGCGCAGGACGTCGCCGCCGAGATCGCGACCGCGATCCGCGAGCGCATGCGCGGCGAGGACATGCCGCCGGTCACCACCAGCGTCGGCATCGCTCCCTTCGGGCCCGAACGGAAGCTGAGCTACGAAGCCGTTCTGGCCAAGGCCGATGCGGCGCTCTACGCGGCCAAGGGCTCGGGACGCGACACGGTGCAGACGTTCGACTTCGACGAGCCCGAAGCGAACGTCGCGGCAACCGGGTCCGGCGCCGTCGAGGCGAGCTGAGCGCCCTCCCAGCCGTCCGGACGGCCGCCTAGCCTTGCGCCGGATGCCTCCCCTGATCTCTTTCGAGGAAGCGCTGGCGCTGGGCGAGCTGACCGATCACGAGCAGATCGGCGAGCTGGTCGAGCGCGCCTGGGCGGTGCGGCGTGAGAACTTCGGCGACTCGACCGATATGTGTTCGCTGGTCAACGCCAAGTCGGGCGGTTGCGCCGAGGACTGCGGCTTCTGCGCCCAGTCGCGCTACGCCGAGGCCGACACGCCGATGCACGCGATGATGGAGCCGGAGCAGATCCTCGAGCACGCGAGGGCGGCCGAGGCTGCCGGCGCCCACCGCTTCTGCATGGTCACCCAGGGCCAGGGCCTTTCCAAGCGCGACTTCGAGAAAATCCTCGAGGGGACCAGGCTGGTCGCCGAGAAGACCAACCTCAAGCGCTGCGCCTCGATCGGCCATATGTCGGCGGAGCGGGCGAAGAAACTGCGCGAGGCCGGGGTCCAGCGGGTCCACCACAACGTCGAGTCCTCGCGCTCCTACTACCCCGAGGTCTCGAGCACGGTCCGCTACGAGGGCCGGCTGCGGACGATCGACGCGATCAAGGAGGCGGGGCTGGAGACCTGCGTCGGCGGCATCCTCAACCTCGGCGAGTCCAAGCAACAGAGGGTTGAAATGGCCTTCGAGCTCTCCAAGATCGATCCGACCTCGGTGCCGATCAACCTGCTCAACCCGCGCGATGGGACCAAGTTCGGCGACCGGCCGCTGATGGACGCGATCGAGGTCGTGCAGTGGGTGGCGATCTTCCGCCTGATCATTCCCGGCGCCCTCTTCCGCCTCTGCGGCGGCCGGGTCGAGAACCTCGGCGACCTGCAGCCGCTGGCGGTCAAGGCGGGGCTGAACGGGGTGATGATGGGCAACTTCCTGACCACGCTCGGCGCCGAGCCCGAGGACGACCGGGCAATGTTCGAAGACCTCGGCCTCAACGTCGCTCGCCAGCCCGACAACGGCGCCAACCCGCGGCCCGACAATCGCGACGGCTGGCTCGATGGTGAGACGCCGGCGACACCGATCGACGAGCTGATCGACCGCCAGGACGAGGCCAACTTCTGGGACCCCTCGACCCAGCTGCGCGTGATCAAGAAGACCAAGAAGTCCCCGCCGTACCCGGCAGCTTCAAGCGCGGCATGACCGATATCGCGGAGCGGCTGGAGGAGCTTCGCGACCGGGGACTCCACCGGCGGTTGCGGCTGATCGGCGGCCCCCAGGGACCGCGGGTGACGCTTGACGGAAGCCCGGTCCTGCTGCTCTGCTCCAACGACTACCTGGGCCTCGCCAATCACCCGCGGGTGCGAGGCGCGGCGGCCGACGCGGCGATGCGCTGGGGCGCCGGGGCCGGGGCCTCGCGATTGATCTCGGGAAACATGCAGCCGCACGGTCGGCTCGAGGCTCGCCTGGCCCGCTTCAAGGGCTACGAGTCGGCGCTGCTCTTCGGCTCCGGCTACCTCGCCAACACCGGCACGATCGCGGCGCTGGCGGGCGAGGGCGAGGTCGTCTTCTCCGACGAGCTCAACCACGCCAGCATCATCGACGGCTGCCGTCTCTCCCGGGCCGAGACCTTCGTCTACCGCCACGGCGACGTCGAGCACCTCGCCTGGGGGCTGCGCGAGGCCAAGGGGCGCAGCTCGCTGATCGTCAGCGACGGAGTCTTCTCGATGGACGGCGACGTGGCACCGCTCGAGCGGCTGGTCGAGCTCGCCAAGGACCACCGCTGCCGGCTGATGGTCGACGAGGCTCACGCGACCGGCGCCCTGGGCCCGGGTGGGCGCGGCTCGGTCGCCGCCGCCGGACTCAGCGGCGAGGTCGACCTGGTGATGGGGACGCTCGGCAAGGCGCTCGGCTCTTACGGGGCCTATGTCTGCGCCAGCCGCGAGCTGACCGACTACCTCGTCAACACGGCGCGCTCCTTCATCTTCTCCACGGCGCCGCCGCCGCCGGCCGCCGCCGCCGGCCTGGCGGCGCTGGAGCTGCTCGAATCGCGTCCGCAGAGAATCGAGGAGCTCCGCGGCAACGCAGCGATACTGCGCACGGCGCTCGCCGCCCAGGGGTTGGCGGTTGGCGACTCGGAGACCCAGATCGTCCCGGTGGAGGTGGGCGATGCCACCCGGACGATGGAGGTGAGCGAGCGCGTGCTGGAGCGCGGCGTTTTCGCCCAGGGAATTCGCCCGCCGACCGTGCCAGAGGGAACATCGCGGCTGCGCTTGACCGTGATGTCCACGCACCGCGCCGATGAGCTGGAACGGGCAGCCGAGACGATCGGCGCCGTGGCGCGCGAGCTGGGGATCTCGGCCGCGCCTCCCTCGGCGGCGCCGATCGCAGTCGCCGCCTGACTCCTTGAACGGGGTCTTCGTCACCGGCACCGGCACCGAGGTCGGCAAGACCGTGGTCGCCGCCGTCATCGCCCGAGGGCTCGCCGCTGAAGGCCGCAAGGTCGCTGTCTTCAAGCCGGCGCTGACCGGCCTCGACGAGCCTGGCGAGCCGGACCACGCGCTTCTGCGCCGCGCATCGGGCTCGGCGCAGAGCGACGAGGAGATCGCGCCCTATCGCTACGGACCTCCCGCGTCGCCGCACCTTGCCGCGGCTCGGGCCGGCGAGGAGATCGACCCGGCACGGCTGCTGAGCGCCGCACGCACTGCAGCCACAGCCGCTGACGCCCTGGTCTGCGAGGGAGTGGGCGGCCTGCTCGTGCCGCTCTCCCGCGACTACCTGGTCCGCGACCTCGCGGCCGCCCTGGCACTGCCGCTGGTAATCGCGGCCGCGCCGGGCCTCGGCACGATCAACCACACGCTGCTGACGCTCGAGGCCGCCCGGGCTGCCGGACTCACCGTCAAGGCCGTCGTCCTCACCCCGTGGCCGGAGAAGCCCGATGAAATCGAACGATCCAACCGTGAGGCGATCGGGGCACTCGGCAGTGTCAGGGTGACAACGCTTCCCCCCTTGGACCTCTCCGCTCCGGAGCGCTGGCCCCGCCTGGAGCTCAGCTGACGATCACGTCGAGGCCGGCCGGGGTCAGCTCGACCTCGAAGCCAGCCTCACCGACGATCGCCGCAGCGCCCTCGGGATCGGCCGGCGATTTCTTCGCCAGCAGCAGCGCTCGAGCCACCTCCCCCCTCACCGCCTTCGCCATATGGGAGACGGCCTTGCGCTTGCCTCCCTGCTCGCTGAAGGCGCGCACCGAGAGCAGCGCCGCCTGCTTGGGCTTCCAGGCAGCGGCATAGGCGGCGGAGCGCATGTCGACAATCAGCTCGCCGGCCTTATCGGGCATCGCCCCGGCGAGCGCATCGCGCCACCAGGCCGCCGGGGATCCGATTCCTTTCAACCGCGCTTTCGCCGAGAAGCGGTAATAGGGAATCCTGTCCCCCGGTCGCAGGAAGCCCCAGAGGGCGCTGGAGATCAGGATCTGGCCCTGCGCACGGCGTCGCGCAACCGCCGGCAGTCCTGCCAGGTCAAGGCGCTCGTAGAGGACGCCGGTGTAGACCTCGATTGCGGGCGCCGCGGAAGCCTCGCGCAGCGCCGCGTTCAACTCGACCTCACCGGCCTGCCCGGCCGAGATGCCGAGCGCTTTCGCCGCCCGCCCAACCGGCTTGCCGCCGAGCTGCTCGAGCGCCTCGAGCAGCTCGGCGCGCTTGGGGCTCAGCTCCTCCGCGAAGGCCAGTGCGCCAAGCTCGACGGGATCGCCCTTCTCGGGCATGGCCTTCCCCTCGGAAGGCGGCAACAAGATCAGCATTGGCCAGCTTCAGGCGACCGGCTCGCCGACCGCCATCGCCTCTTGCGCGGCCAGCTCGGATCCACCAGGGTTGACCGCGGCCTCCGCGGCCTCGGTGCTGATGCCCTTGCGCTTCGCCCGGATCGCCGTGGCGCCGACCACCGCACCTGTCAATGCAACCGCGCCGGAGACACTCATCGCGTGACCGAGCGCGTAGACGAAGGCTTCCTGCCCGGCCGCGACCACCTCTCGAGCCTGCGCGGGCGCCATCCCGTGCAGCGCTTCGGTCGAGCCGCCGCCGAACTGGTGGGCAAGATCGGAACGCTGTGCCGCGGAAACGCCGCTGCCGGCGAGGTCGCTGTCGAGCTTGGATTTGATCAGGCCCTGGAAGATCGCCCCGGTCACGGCAACACCGAGGCTGCCGCCGACCATACGGAACATCGAGAGCACGCCAGACGCGATCCCGGCCTTCTCGACCGTGACGGCGTTCATCGCGGCACTGGTCATCGGCGACATCGTCAGGGCGATGCCGATGCCGAGCAGCACGAAGCCCGGCAGCAGGTCGAGGTAGCTGGAGTCGACCGCGATGCCGCTGAAGCTGAACAGCGAGGCCGAGACGATCGCCAGCCCGCCGGCGATCAGCCAGCGCGGGCCGAAGCGATCGGCCATGCGCCCCGCAACCGGTGCGACCAGCACGATCATCAGGGTCGAGGGCAGGAACCTGATCCCCGCTTCCAGCGGCGAGTAGCCGAGGATGTCCTGCATGTAGAGGGCGAGGAAGAAGAAGACGCCGAGCATCGAGAAGGAGACGATCAGGGCGACCACGACCGCGCCGAGGAAGTTACGATCGGCGAAGAAGCGAAATTCGACCATCGGCACCTTGACCCGCAGCTCGACCGCGACGAAGGCGACGAAGCCAAGGCCGGCGCCGATCAGCAGGGCGACGATCTCGGTCGAGCCCCAGCCCCAGCTGTTGCCCTCGACCAGGGCCAAGATCAGCGCAGTTAGAGCGCCGGTCAGGACCGCGACGCCGGCGTAGTCGACCTCGCGGCCGACCGTGTTGTCGCGCGACTCGCGCACGGCGAAGAGAGACGCGGCGACGGCGCCGATCGCGACCGGGATGTTGAGGTAGAAGATCGCCCGCCAGCTGACGCTCTCGGTGAGGAAGCCGCCCAGCACTGGGCCAACGGCAAGCGCCAGGGCCGAGACGCCCGCCCACATCCCCATCGCCTTGCCGCGCTCGTGGGCGGGAAAGGCGTTGGTGATGATCGAGAGCGTCGCCGGCATCATCAGCGCCGCGCCGACGCCCTGGACGACGCGGCTGATCACCAGCGAGGTGGCGTCCGGGGCGAGGCCGGCGGTCGCCGAGGAGAGGGCGAAGATGGTGACGCCGAAGAGGAACATGCGGCGGCGGCCGAAGATGTCGCCGAGCCGGCCGCCGGTCGCCAGCAGTACGGCGAAGGAGAGCGTGTAGCCATTGATCGTCCACTCAAGGCCGGAGATCGAGGCGTGAAGGTCTTTCTGGATCGACGGCAGGGCGACGTTCACCACCGTGTTGTCGAGCATGATCATGAACAGCGCGAAGCACATCGCTCCGAGCGTCCACCACTTGCGGTTGTCGTCGGTGATCAGGTGCCGGTAACGGGTCAAGCTGGTCCAACCTCCTTCAGGTGTTCGTAAGCCTCGGCGATGTCCTTGCGGTCCATCAGCGAGTCGACCGCGGCGTCGAGCTTGCGCCGCTGCGCCGCGGTGAGGCTGGCGGCAAAGGTCTCCATCCCCGCCTGGCGCACGACGACGAGCGTGTCGACGATCTTCTTGCCGTTGGCGGTGATCGCGACGCGGCGCACGCGCCGGTCGTCGGGATCCTCGACCCGGGTGGCGAGCCGCTTCTTGACCAGGCCGTCGACGGCCCGGCTCATCGAGGGCACGGAGACGCCGAGCGTCTCCGCCAGGTCACCGACCTGGCGCGCCTCGGCCTCCTCGCCCAGCCCGCCCAGCTCCAGCAGGGCCTTGGACTGGGTCATCGAGAGCCCGCTCTCCTCGATCACCCGCAGCAGGTTGCCGCGGTCATAGAGGAAGAGGTGACGCAGCAGGGCGCTGATCCGCGCCGCCGTCTCCTGAGCCTCCGGGCTGGCCTCGGGAACTCCCACCTCATTGACAAGTGCGGCAATGTCGCTCGCTTGCATAGAAGCAATAGTTGCACATGGACAACTATTTCTTCAAGGGAATAGTTGTTCGTGTGACCACAATCACATTTGTCGTTCCGGCCGGTGCCGAGGCTAGGGTCGTTGCAGCGGATGGACGTTGACCACGCTCAGCTCGATCGGGATCATGTTTGGCACCCGTTCACGCAGCAGCAGTCCTGGTGCGAGGAAAAGCCCCTTCTGATCGAGCGGGGCGAGGGCTCTTTCCTGATCGATAGCGACGGCCGGCGCTACCTCGATGGCGTCTCCTCGCTCTGGTGCAACGTCCACGGGCACGGGCACGAGCGGATCGACGCCGCGGTCAGCGACCAGCTGGGCAAGATTGCCCACACGACCATGCTCGGCCTCTCCCACCCCGCCGCGGCCGAGCTGGCCGGGCGCCTCGTCGATCTCACCCCGCCCGGGCTCTCGCGCGTCTTCTACTCCGAGTCGGGCTCGACCGCGACCGAGATCGCGCTGAAGATGGCCTTCCAGTACCAGCAGCAGCGCGGCGGCCAGCACCGGCGCCGCACCTCCTTCGTCCACCTGCGCGATTCCTACCACGGCGACACGATCGGCTCGGTATCGGTCGGCGGCATCGACCTCTTCCACTCGACTTACCGGCCGCTGCTGTTCCAGACCCACGCCGCGGAGCCGGGCGACGCCGCACACCTCGAGCGCGTGCTGGCAATTCACGAAGAGGAGATCGCCGCGGTGATCGTCGAGCCCCTGGTCCAGGGTGCTGCCGGCATGCTGACCCACCCGCCCGGCTACCTGCGCGCGGTGCGCGAGCTCTGCGACCGCTTCGGCGTGCTGCTGATCTGCGACGAGGTGGCGACCGGGTTCGGCCGCACCGGCAAGATGTTCGCCTGTGAGCACGAGGACGTCGCGCCCGACCTGCTCTGCCTCGCCAAGGGCCTCACCGGCGGCTACCTGCCGCTGGCCGCGACCCTGGCGACCGAGCGGATCTACAAGGGCTTCCTCGGCGCCCCCGAGCAGTACCGCACCTTCTTCCACGGCCACACCTACACCGGCAACCCGCTCGCCTGCGCCGCCGCCCTCGCCAGCCTCGATGCCTTCGAGCAGGAGCGCACGATCGACCGCCTGCGGCCGAAGATCGAGCTGCTGTGGGAGTTGCTGACCGAGGTCGAGTCGATGTCCGAGGTAAGCGAAGTGCGCGGTCGCGGCGTCATGGTCGGCATCGATCTCGGCGAGCACGACCCTGCCCTGCGCCTCGGCCACCGGGTCACCCTCGAGGCACGCAAGCGCGGTGCGATCATCCGCCCCCTATCCGACGTCGTGGTCCTGATGCCCCCCCTCTCGATCTCCGAGGACGAGCTGCGAAGCCTGATCGAGATCACGCGGGAGTCGATCCGCGTCGCCTGCGCCGAGATCCGGCCGGCCCAGCTGGCACAAGCTGCCTGATCCGGCTGTGATGGATCGTCGCCTCGCCCGTAGTAAGGGGGTGAGTGAGACTCTCGTCGCAACGGCCGCCGATGCTCCCCGTGAGGCGGATCTCGCCTTTGACGATCTCTACCGCTCCAGCCGGGACGACGTCTACGCCTATGCCGCCGGCCTGCTGCGCGACCGCGCTGCCGCCGAGGACGTGACGGCCGCCGCCTTCGAACGCGCCTATCGCAAGCGCTCGCGCTTCGACCCGAGCCGTGGAAACGGGCGCGCCTGGCTCTTCGGCATCGCCCGCAATGCCGCCCTGGACGAGCTTCGCCGACGGAGCCGACAGGCGGAGCTCGTTGTCGATCCGGTCGACGCGACAAGCGCCGGCACCGAACACAGCGAGCAGCGCCTCGTCCTCGTCGCCGCCCTGGCAAAGCTCGACCCACGCGAGCGCGAGCTGGTCGCACTCAAGTTCTTCGCCGGCCTTGCCAACCCCGAGATCGCCACGGTGCTCGGGATCAGCGAGTCGAATGCGGGCACGAAGCTGCACCGTGCCGTCACCAAACTGAGGGAGGCCTGCGATGGAGCGCTCTGAGCAATACGAGGACATAGTCCTCGCCCTCACGGACGCGCGACCCACCCCGCAAGACGACTTCGCCGCGAAGCTCGACGAGCTGGTCGCGGCGGGCTTCCCACGGCGCTCGCGATTTGGGGGCTCGCCTCTGGCCGGCTCCGTCGCACGCTTCCGGGTGCCATCGCGCCGTCGTCTGCTCTTTGCCAGCGGTTCTACGGCGCTCGCCGCGATCGCGATCGCCACCCTCCTCGTCGCGAACAACGACTCGTCCAGCGGACCAGTGGCGCTCGACGCCCGACAAGAGGCAAAGCAACCACCTCATCATCAGTTCTCACGGGCAATTCCGCAGGCCTCCCGAGGATCCTTGGCCTCCGGCGGGGCGGCCGGGCAGGAGAGCTCATCGGAGATCCAGCCACAACTCCGGCCGTTTGCGCGAAGCTCTAGCGCCACGGTCCAGGAAGCCTCGTCGGGCGAACTCCTGGACTCGAACGCCTCTTATTCGGCCCTCAATCGCGCCACCCACCGCGAGATCGAACGCTCCGCCGAGATCGGCCTGCTCGCCGATCCTGCCGACGTCGGCGACGATTCGGCCAAGGTCTTCAGCGCCGTCCACAATGCTCGCGGCATCGTCCTGCACTCGACAACCACCGCGGGAAGGAATGCCAGGGCGCAATTCGACCTGCTGATCCCCAGCGCCAAGCTCGGCGATGCGCTCGCCGCCTTCTCGGCGATCGACGAGGTCCACACCCGCCACGAGGCGACCGCCGACATCACCGCGCCGGCCGTCGCCCTTGGGGAACGACTACAGGCCTCGCGAGCGAGGATCGACGGACTCCTCACCCAGCTCTCGGCGGCGGAAACCGAATCGGAAAGCGAGGCGATCGGGATCGAGCTGCGCGACGAGCGTCGGCACGCCGCGGCGTTGCGCTCGAGGCTGGCGGAACTGCACCGCCGCGTCGACTTCTCGCGCGTCTCGCTGCGAATCGAAACGGGTGCCTCTTCGACAGAGCCGGGCGGAAGCTGGGGAATCGGCGACGCCTGGGGCGATGCCGGTCGCATCCTCGGCGTCGCGGCCGGAGTCACCGTGGTCGGCCTTGCCATCCTCTCTCCACTTGCCCTGATCTTTGTCTTCGCCTGGCTCGCCCATCGCCTCTGGTTGCGAGCCCGCCGTGAGCGGGCCCTCGACGCGTAACCGACTTGACCACACCCAGCTGGGGTGAATGTCGGATGCGCGCCGATATGGTGGCGCGGTGGCCGAGGAGAGACAGCGTGGACCCGCCGAGGCACCGAACCTCGGCGAGCCTTCCAAGCCTCGTCCAGCGGCTTCGGTGGTGCTGCTGCGGCGCGGTGGAAAGCACCAGGACCGAGCGCTCGAGGTACTGCTGCTGAAGCGAGCCGAAGAGGCAAAATTCATGCCCGGGGTCTGGGTCTTCCCCGGCGGCGCCGTCGATCCCGAAGATGGTCCGAGCGATGCCGGATTCCGAGCCTGCGCGGTGCGCGAGCTGGAGGAGGAGGCTGGGATCGCACTGGCCGCCGAGGAGGAGCTTGTGCTGTTCTCGCGCTGGATCACGCCGGAGGTCGTCTCACGGCGCTTCGATGCCTGGTTCTTCCTCGCCCTGGCGCCCGCTCACACCCCGCCGAAGCCGGACGGGGTCGAGACCGTCGATGCCGGCTGGTTCGAGCCGGCCAGGGCTTTGGAGGCGCAGAGCGCCGGTGAGCTGGCGCTTGCCTTCCCCACCATTAGGCAACTGGAGTCGCTGCTGCCCTTCCGCACCTCGGACGAGGCGATCGAGGCGCACCGCGGGCGCCCGGTCGAGCCGGTCCTGCCCAAGGTCCTCGGCACGCTGGACGACAACCGGGTCGTCCTCCCCGGCGATCCCGACTACCCCGCCTGAGCCCGGCTCGGGAGGCATCGAGCGTTGGTTCGAGCTAAATGTCGGACTCGCTATAGAGCGGGAAATTGCTCCAAACCCGCATGCCAGGGCCCGGGCGGGTAGGTGCGGATGCCACTCTCTTCCATCTCTCCCTGCAGCCGTTTGAACAACTGGCCGGCATTTTTCAGCACCGCTTTCAGTTCCTCCTCACCGCGTTCGCGCAGGCGCCAGAGGAACCAGAGCTGGCAGTCGTTGATACCGAAGTCGACCTCGCCGGTCATCGTCGTCGTCCAGGCGAGGAAGCCGGGACTGAACAGCTCACGCAGAGCCACCGGGTCGTACTCGCGCGGCACCGTCGCCTGGAAGCGCTTGTTGAAGTCGATCGACTCGAACTCGACCTTGCGGGCGAATCGCTTGGTGGCAATCTCGTGGCCCTCGATCGACTCGACATTGAAGGCGGGGACAACCTGCGCCAGGTCCGGCATGTGCGCCTTGGCAAGGATCGCGGTGGGAAGCACGGCCTTGCCGAAGAGACCGCCGACTTCCTTCTCGTCGGCATCGCAGCAAGAGCCCCAGAAGCCCTCGGCGAGCTGGCCGGTGAGCCGGTTGGTTCCCCCGACGCAGAGCGCCACCGGCCCGTCCACGGGGTTGATCCCGCCGACCGGCTCGTATTTCAGTTGGTGCCGCTCGCCGTACTTGCCGACGACTTCAGCCCACTCCAGCGCTTCTTGCTTGGCTCCCATATACACGCCGATCCTATGCAGTTGGCCGGTGAGCCAGTTAGGATGAGCTCAATGACTATCGCCATCATCGTGGTCGTCGCGATCATCGTTATCGCGGTCCTCTACTACATCGTCAAGCGCAACTCGATCATCGCCTCGCGCAACCGGGTCGACGAGTCTTGGAGCGGAATCGACGTGCAGCTGAAGCGGCGTCACGACCTGGTGCCCAACCTGGTCGAGACGGTCAAGGGCTACGCCGAGCACGAGAGCTCGACCTTCGAGAAGACGACCCAGGCGCGGGCCGAGGCGATGCAGGCCCAAAGCGTCGAGGACACCGCCAAGGCCGAGCAGAAACTGACCCAGGCGCTGGCCGACGTAAAGGCCGTCGCCGAGAACTACCCGACCCTGCGCGCCACCGAGAACTTCCAGCAGCTCAGCCGCAACCTCTCCGAGCTCGAGGACGAGATCCAGGCCTCGCGGCGGATCTACAACTCCAACGTGCAGTCCTACAACACCGACATCGAACAGTTC